>DATJEH010000016.1:0-18860 GCA_035496875.1 Terriglobales bacterium
GACCGGGCTCTCGTCCGCTGCTTTTTAGGCGGAGCGCGCGACGAAGAGATCCTCGGCTGGTCGGACCAGCAGATCGAAATCGCCGTGCTCAAAGAGCTGCGGGAAATTCTGTGGCTCACCGCGCCGCCCCTTTTCTGCCGGGTCTACAAATGGAAAGGCGCCATGGCGCAGTACGGCGTTGGGCATCTGGAACGACTGGAGCGCATCGAGCGCTTGCGCCAGCAATTGCCGGGTCTGGCGCTGGCTGGGAACGGCTACCGCGGCATTGGCGTGCCTGACTGCATCCGCTCCGGAAAAGAGGCTGCCGCTCAGGCCGCCGGCCTGCAGCCTGCGGTTACTGCCGTAACTCCCGCCAAAAATCCGCTCGCCCAGCAACCTGCCCGCTGAGGTAGGGTTAAATCTTTGTAGCGCCGCTGCGTTGGTGTATGGACCTTCCCATCGCCGAAACGCCGACAGCGCCGAGAAATCCAATGCAACTTCCTGGACTCCAGCTAAGCCTGTATGTGTTGTCCTTGTGCGTCACATTGACCGCGCAAAACCAAGATATGTCTAACATGCCGGGAATGGCGAACACGCCCGGCGGGGACCATGCCATGGAAGCCATGGAATTGCACCACATGGATATGGGCCCCCATATGAAGATGACGGGGCTGCGGCCCCTGCTTCCGGGAGACGAGGAGCGGGCCGGCAAGGTCGTGGAGGAAGCGCGCCAGGCCATCGCCAAGTACCAGGACTACCGCGTGGCTCTGGGCGATGGCTATCAGATCTTTCTGCCTAACGTGCCGCAAAAGATGTACCACTTCACCAACCGCCGCTACGCGGTTGAGGCGATGTTCCACTTCAATCCCGACCACCCGACCTCTCTGCTTTACGGAAAGCACGGCGATGACTACAGGCTGATCGGGCTGATGTACACCGCCCCGAGGCGCATGAGCGAAGACAAACTGGACAAGCGCATACCTTTAAGCATCGCGCAGTGGCACCAGCACGTGAATTTGTGTTTGCCGCCCAAGGACCGGCGCCAGGAGATGCTGGAGCCACACCCGCAGTTCGGGCTGCGCGGGTCCATCTCCACCAAAGATGCCTGCGAGGCTGCTGGGGGACGATTCCTTCCCCACGTCTTCGGCTGGATGGTGCACATGTATCCCTACGAGCACAGCCAGCAGGCCGTCTGGTCAGTGGAGCGGCAGATGCATAACCATCCGGGAAATTAAGTCGCGCCATAGAGGCGCGGAGACATAGAGGCAAAGAGAAATTGACGATTGAAGATTTACGATTGACGATTGAAAACCCACGGCAGGAACGATCGCAGCAAGATCAAATCTCACCGCGGCGACGCCGAGTCTCCACTTTCATTTCTCACTACTCGGGCCCACGTGTGCGCTGGTAATGCCCGCCGTGACTTCCTCCACCGCCGCGCGCAGCTGCGCAGCGGCCCAGGTGATTTGTTCAGGAGAGATGACCGCGGGCGGGGCGATCAGCAGGTGGTCGCCGGCATAGCCATCCACGCAGCCCTGCATGGGGTAAACCAGCAGACCACGGGCCGCCGCCGCCTGGCCCACCCGGCTGGCGAAGTTCAGTTCCATGGGGAAGGGCTTCTTGCTCTTTTTGTCGGCCACGAACTCTATGCCCCAGAGCAGCCCAATGCCGCGGACGTCGCCCACTGCCCCAAGGTCGCGCAACCCTTCGAGCGCGGATTTCAGAACCGAGCCTGCCGCTCCTTGGGCGGAAGCCGCTTGCACCAGTTTCTGCTCGCGAATGTGTCTCAGTACAGCTAGTCCAACCGCCACACAAACGGGGTGCGCGTTGTAGGTGAACCCATGGGTAAAGTTGCCGGAGCCGTTGGCGATAGCGTCTACCACGCGAGCGCTGGCAATCACGGCGCCCAGGGAAGCGTAACCGCTGGACATGCCTTTGGCCGTAACCATGATGTCAGGGGCCACGCCCCAGTGCTCGACCGCAAAGTTGCGCCCAGTGCGCCCCATGCCGGTCATAACTTCGTCAGCAATGAGCAGGACGCCATCTCGCCGGCAAATGGCGGCAATCTCCTGCAAGTAGCCTTGAGGTGGCACGGCCGCACCCAGCGTGGCCCCGCTTACCGGCTCCAAGATGAAGGCGGCGGCCTCTCCCTTATGTGAGGCGAGCGCGCGCTCCAGTTCGGCCGCATACTGCTTCCCGCAGTTGTTGCAGTCGTATTGGCAACGGTAGCAGTAAGGCAGCGAGATCTGTTCGAACTCGCGCACCATGGGCAGGTAAATCTGCCGCCGTCGCGCATTTCCGGAAACCGCCAGCGCGCCCAGGGTGGCGCCGTGGTAGCTCTGGCGCCGGCTGAGGACCTGGAAGCGCCGCTGCTGCCCGATCTCCACCTGGTACTGGCGCGCCAGTTTGAGGGCGCTCTCCACCGCCTCCGAGCCGCCACAGGTGAAGAAGACGGCGCCGTCATGAAAGTTCTCCCCGGCAAACTCCAGCAGCTCGCGCGCGCACTCTTCCGCTACCGGCGTGGTGAACTGGCTGGTGTGAACGAACTCCAGGGCACGCGCCTGTTCGGTCATAGCGTCGGCAATCTCACGCACACCGTGGCCAATCAGGTTCACCGCTGCCGACCCGGCAAAATCCAGGTATTGTCTGCCTTCGGAATCCCACAGCAGGGCGCCTTTGCCGCGCACGGCGGCGGGAAAGCTCTTGCTGAAGGAGCGGCGGAATACAGAAGAGCGGGGCTGGGACGGCGCGGGCTCGGGCATGCAGGAATTATCTTGTGCGCGCTGGGAGCAAGTCAAAAGCATGCCGCCGATTTGCGCGGATGAACCGACCGCGAGAGAGAGGTAACAAGTTGTGCTCTACCGGTATGCGAGGTGGCACGCGGTGAATGTGAACATCGGTAGAGACGTTGCTTGCAACGTCTTCACCCATGGCCGACGAGAAGCAGGTCCTTCGCTGCGCTCCTTCTCCCGCAAAGCGGGATCAATCGCGCAGCTCAGGATGACAAATCATCAGTAGTAGCGTATTGCCGCGTGGAAGTTCCAAAGCACAAGTATTAGCGTATTCGCGCGGCTGAAACCGCGCTCTTTCAAAGCGGAGCAGCATGACTATCCGTGTACCTCTTTCCCTTATCCACACGTTACTGGGTTAATCTGCGATTAGCATGAGCATTGCCCAGCGGATTTTAAGGCTGTTGCGGCCGTCGCACCAGCACAGTGAGCTCTCGGCCACGGTGCTGCTGATGTTCGCGGTGATGCTCTCCCGCGTCATCGGCTTTTTCCGCGAGGCTTACATCGCCTACGCCTTTGGTGCCGGCCATGCCACCGACGCCTACAATGCCGCCTTCACCCTGCCCGACTGGCTCAACTACCTGGTCGCCGGCGGCACCGCTTCCATCACTTTTATCGCCATCTACACCAAATTCCTGGCGGAAAAACGCGAAGACGAGGCGCAGAAAACTTTCTCCGTGATCATCACGGTCATGACGGTGGTGCTGGGCATGGGCATAGTTGTGGCGGAAATCTTTGCCCCCAACATCGAACGTCACCTCTTTCCCCATTTCGGCCCCGACGAGTTGCGCCTTTGCGTCCACCTCACCCGCATTTTGCTGCCGGCACAGGTGTTCTTCTACGTGGGTGGAGTGGTTTCCGCAGTGCTGCTGTCGCGGCGGCTGTTTCTGCTGCCGGCGTTCGGACCGCTGCTGTACAACGTGTTCATTATTCTTGGCGGCGTGATCCTGGGACGTCATTTTGGGATTTCTTCCCTGGCCTTTGGAGCGCTGTTTGGCAGCTTCGTGGGACCGTTTTTAGTGAACGCCATCGGGGCGCGGCGGGTGGGCACCGGCTACCGGCCTTCCTTTGATCTGAAAAACGTCGCCTTCCGCAACTGGGTGAAGCTCTCCATACCGCTGATGCTGGGAGTGTCTCTGGTCACGGCCGATGACTGGATCCTGCGCTACTTCGCCTCCGGCGGGGTGGGCGATATCACGCGTCTGAACTACGCCAAGCGGCTGTTCCTGGTGCCCATCGCCGTGCTGGGGCAGGCCACCGGCCAAGCATCGCTGCCCTTCTTCGCCCGGCTCTTCAACGAAAAGCGGCTGCAGGAGTTTCGCGACACGGTAAACAACTCCGTGTACCGCATTACGGGGGTGTCGTTCCTGGCTACAGCCTGGATGATGGCGGCGGCTCTGCCCCTTATTGACATCCTCTACCGCCGCGGGCGCTTCCATTTTTCCGACTCTCGCGAGACCGCGCTGTACTTCTTCTGGTTCGCGATATCCCTGGCTTTCTGGTCGGCCCAGGCGCTATACGCGCGCGCCTTCTATGCCGCCGGCGACACGCTCACCCCCATGATCGCCAGCAGCATTATCACTCTGGTTTCGCTGCCCCTGTACGCGGTGCTGTTCCGCACATTTTCTGTGGTGGGACTTACTATCGCCAGCGATATCGGCATTTTTGCCAACACCGTAGCCATGGCTTTGCTGCTGCACCGGCGCAAGCTGGTAATGACCTCCGCCCTACCCTGGAAGGAACTGGGCAAAATCGCCTTCACCTCGCTGTTTGCCCTGGCGCTGAGTTATGGCGTGGCCCACTCCGTCACCTTGAACGGCAGCCGGGCAGCCGATTTCCTCCGCCTCTTCCTGGTCTCCATTACCTGGGCAGCAGCGGTTGCAATGGGGCTGTGGGCTACCCGCTCGCAATTGCCGCGGGCCCTCAGAGAGCGCGGGCAGCGGACCACCTATCCGCATGTTGCCGAGAAGCATGCCGAAGAGTTGAGCGCTGGGATGGAACCGTAGAACCGGCACCTGGCTGTTAGCTCTTAGCCTTTAACCTCTGGACCGCACCGGCGCTCGACGAAGCTCAGGCGACTCGTAATTTCAGCTCACCTGAACGGCTCCACAGCCAAAGGCTAATAGCCAACTGCTGATTGCAAAATTTTCGGGCGCCCTAGTGGGCGCCCGATGAGAAATCCTTCCTATTAGCGTGCAGATACACGAGCGCAGCGGTATTACCGGCTCCCCCGCCGCGAGCTAGTTGCTGGCGCCGGCGCGGGCGGCGCTGACCACTGGCGCATCGTCCTTGGCGTCGCCGTTGGCCTTCTGCCCGGGCTTGCGGATGTCAATGCCGCCCTTGAAGAAGGCGCCATCTTCAATGCTGATGCGGGCGGCGATAACGTCGCCGGTCAGCGAACCATCGTTGCGGATGTCCACCCGGTCGCTGGCGGTGAGGTTGCCGCGAACTTTGCCCAGCACCACGATTTCCCGCGCATTGATGTTGGCGGCCACCACGCCGTTGCGTCCAATGGTGACACGGTTGCCGGCCAGGTTAATGGAACCTTCCACCCGTCCGTCAATGTAGAGAGACTCCGATCCCGTCACCTCGCCCTTGATGACCAGCGATTTGCCGATGGTCGCCTGCTCGGCGGTGGTGCCCACCGTGCTCGGACGACTGACCGGCGCCGGGCTGCTCTCGGGAGCAGAGGAAGAAACCGATGGCATTACCGGACGCTCCGTTTCGGGGCTGAACGGCTTCGGGCTAGGAGTTGGCTGATTAGTGGGCTTCCACATGTTCAAGGTAAATCCTTTCTCTTTGGTTGAAGTAAGGTGGCGCTTCCAGCCATGTTTGGGAGTCTTTAACTCCGCATTCTACCCTGCAGGTCCAAGCCGCGAGTTGTGGAAATCGCGGCCCCCTGAGGAAAACTGCCCGGCTGTTAACGGCACGCCGCGCTCACCACATCTGAACCAGCCCGCCGTGCCGCTTGATAATGCTCCCTAAGCAGCAGGTTCTTGTATCCGGCAAAGGCCCTATCCCCATGTTGGTTTCGCGCTTACGATAGAGTAAGTGAGAATCGCTCCCGCTGAACTATTACGTTGGGACTAGTCCCAATGCCTGCGGCCTGCGAACCGCCCCCTGTGGCGTCTCATCTAAAGCACCATACCCATGCTTTCCGATTCCGCAATTCTGAAGAAAATTGAGCGCCAGCCGCGCCACACGGCGGGTTACAAGCAGCTGCTGCACGAACTGGGCCTGCGCGGCAATGAGCGCCGCGAGCTGGCGGAACGCCTGCGGCAACTGGTGGCGCGCGGCGATCTGGTGCAAGTTGACGGCGAGCGCTACGCGATTCCGCAGGCTACGAAAAGCAAGAACGCCCTAACCGGACGCCTCACCATGCACCGCGACGGTTACGGTTTTGTGATCCCGCAGAGCGATGAAGTGCGGCAGCGCATCAGCGGCGACATTTACATTCCTCCCAGCGCCATTGGTTCGGCCATGCACGGCGACCGTGTGCTGGTGGACATCGCAACCATCCGATCCGACGGCCGCGCCGAAGGCCGCATCCTGCGCGTGCTGGGACGAGCTCATCCCACAGTGGTCGGCACCTTCCACTATGGCCCCCGCTACAACTACGTCCGTCCCATGGATGAGAAGATCACCCTCGACGTCATCATTCCGCGGGGCATGGAAAATCCGGAAAACATAACCACCGAGGACACGAAGGGCACAAAGGAAGGGCAAGGGAAAGAACACCGGAAGGGCGAGCAGGTCCACCGGGTTATTGGCGAAGAGGTAAAGCACCGCGCGGTGGCCTGGGCGGACCTGGAAGGTGTGGTGGTGGATGTTGAGATCATGGAATGGCCTACGCCCACGCAGAACCCGAAGGGCCGCATCGTCGAAATCCTGGGCTACGAAGACGACTTCGGCGTGGACGTGGAAATCATCATCCGTAAGCATCACCTGCCCCACCGCTTCCCCGGTGAAGTGCTGGAGGAAGCCCAGGCGGTGGAGGGCATTATTTCCGCCCGCGAACTGCAGCAGCGTCGCGACTACCGCAACCTGTCCATCGTCACCATTGACGGCGAAACCGCGCGCGATTTCGATGATGCCGTGGCCGTGCGCCGCCTGGAGAGCGGGAACTTCGAGCTGCAGGTGCACATTGCCGATGTGGCTCACTACGTGACCGAAAATTCGGCGCTCGACCGCGAGGCGCGCCTGCGTGGCAACTCCGTCTATTTCCCCGATCGCGCCGTGCCCATGCTGCCCATCGAACTCTCTACCGACATCTGCAGCCTGCGTCCGCACGTGGACCGCCTGGTCATGTCCTGCGCCATGGAGATTGACCATCAAGGCGAAATTCTCGGCTACCAGTTGAACTCGGGCGTTATCCGCTCCGCTGAGCGCATGACCTATACCGATGTCAACCTGATCCTTGAGGGCGACTCCGGAGTCCGCCAGCGTTACCAGCCCTTAGTGGGCAATTTTGAGCTGATGCGCGATCTGGCTATGATCCTCAACCGCAAACGCGAGCGCCGCGGCTCCATTGATTTCGACCTTCCTGAGCCGGTGATTGAATTTGACGAACTCGGCCTCATGCGCAGCATCACCCGCTCCGAGCGCAATATCGCTCACCGCCTCATCGAGGAGTTCATGCTCTCGGCCAATGAGTGCGTGGCCCATTATCTCGAGCACAAAGGCGTTCCTTCCCTCTACCGCATCCATGAGAAGCCCGATCCCAAGCGGGTTTACGAGTTTGAAACGATTGCCGCCGCTTTTGGCTACTCCCTGGGAGTAGGCGCTCTGCCGGTGCAGCGTTTCCAGTTCAAGACCGACCGCCGAGCCAGTTACGGCACCGGCAAGCGTCCGCGGGAACTCGAACTGCCCAAAGAAGTGCACATCACGCCGCGCATGTACCAGAAACTGACCCAGAAGATTGCCGGCAAGCCGGAGGAACGCATCCTTTCCTACCTGATGCTGCGTTCGCTGAAGCAGGCGCGCTACTCGGAGGAAAACGAAGGCCACTTCGCGCTGGCTACCCCCACCTATACCCATTTCACTTCGCCCATTCGCCGTTATCCTGACCTCATCATTCACCGCATTCTGAAGGTTGTGCTGCGCCAGTCAGCGGAGTTTCAGGAGCATGGTGCAGCGGTTGGGAAAGGCGTGCCGCTGCCCAGCGAGAGCACGCCTGCTCCCTGGTCCAAGCGCCGGGAGGCGGCGAAATCGCCATCCCAGCATGCGTCGCGGGCGCATCGAACCGAAGAACGAATTCAGGAGCCCATCCCCCTCGAGGTCCTGCACGAAATTTCCGAGGAATCCAGCCAGGCCGAGCGCCGCGCCGACGATGCCGAACGCGAACTGATGGAATGGAAGAAGGTCAAGTTCATGGAGAAGCGGGTGGGCGAGGATTTCGATGGGCTCATCGTCAGCGTCACTAAATTTGGCCTGTTCGTGGAGCTGACCGAATTGTTCATTGAGGGTCTGGTGCCCCTCTCTACTCTCACCGACGACCGCTACACCTACCACGAGAACACCAAACAGATCATCGGGCAGCGCAGCCGCCGTACTTTCAGCCTTGGCGAAAAGGTACACGTGCTGGTGGACCGCATTGACCCGGTGCAGAAGAAAATCCAGTTCGCTCTCTTTGAGGAAAAACCCGCGCGCGCGCAACGCAAGCACAAACGGCACTGAGGCGTTCTGCTGGGCAAGCCTGTGCTTCGGCACGCCTGTGCTGAAGATAATCATAACTTTCACCTGTCATGCTGGAGCGAGCCGGAACCGCGCAAGGCGGTGACGGCGAGTCGAAGCACCTTGCGTCTCCTAGGCCACCCCACCACAAATCATCAACCGCCAACCGCCGAGAGCCGGCGGTCTATTCCGCCCCCCAACATCGAGTACAATTTCAGAAGCTATGCCCACGCCCGACGACATCATGGAGCGGCTGCGCTTCTGTTACGACCCCGAGATCCCGCTGAACATCGTGGACCTGGGGCTCATCTACGACGTCAAAGTCGAAGATGGCGATGTAGTCATTGACATGACCTTGACCGCGCCGGGCTGCCCTTCGCACAACGAAATCAGCCAGGACATCCGGACCACCGTCCTCAACGTGCCGGGTGTAAACACCGTCAAAGTGAACGTTGTCTGGGACCCGCCCTGGGACCCCACCCGCATCAGCCAGGAAGGCCGTGAGAAACTGGGCCTGGACGCCTGAGCGCAGGATTCACCGCCGCGACACGGAGATACAGAGAAACCTCAAGGAACTCTGCCACGGTAAAGATCGGTAGAGACGTGAATTGTTGCGTTCCGCGAGGCCGGTCTGATCGTGGAAGCCCACGGCTTCAGCCGTGGGAATGAGAGTGAGCATTTGATTCGGGCTTTAGCCCCTATGGGGCATGGGAGACATTGCAACAACGTCTCTACCCCGTGTGCAGCTCTCCTCATGAGCCGCCCTCACCGGTCGGGCAGAGATTCCAGGACCGGAACCGAGGAGCCGGGCGGTTTCTTCTCACCCGCGCATTCTGGCGTGTACCTCCGCAAATCATCACGATCCGCGTCCAGCAGCCACAGGCTTCGGCCGGGATAACTTGCCGCCAGCCGGCAGTCCCCTTCTGCGCTCTGTTCCCGCGCCCACACCACGCGCGCCCGCTGCAGGTCGGCGCGGTTCTGCACCCATTCTTCGTAAAAATCATGCTGTGGCCCATAGTGGACGAACACCAGTTGCCGTCCGGGCAGGGACTCCAGCCGCTTCTGCATCCTGGCTCGCTGCGCCGCCCAGCTCTCCAGCGGCCCGGCAGCGCCTTGGGAACCCGCCGCCGCAATGGCCAGCACAAGCACGGGAAGGCTCAACGCCAGGATCTTGCCGGGAGCCCGGCCGCCATAGCTCCAGTCCCAGGCTCGACGGAGTGCCTGCACCATCAGCACGAAAGCCAGCGGCACCACCGGCGCGATGTAGTGAGAATGAAAGCGCCAGGTTTCCAGCGCCAGCCCCAACGCGACCAATCCCAGTGCCGCCAGCGCAGACCGCTCCCAGAATTCCCGGAAAAAGACCACCAGCAGACCTGCCTGCACCAGCAGCGCTAACACCAGTGTCACCGTCCAGACGGGGCTCGGGGAGGGCCAGAACAAGAATCGGATAACCGCCAGTCCCTGCACCGTGGCAAAGACGACCGCCTGGAGCACGCGCACCATGCCCGGCCAGCGCTCCGCCCACACCAGCAAAAGGAAGGGCAGCGAGAGCGCCGCACCAAAGGCAAACTGCCACAAGCCAAACAGCTTGCTGGTGATAAATGCCAGGCGGTAGAAGCCATGGGCCCAGCGCCATGCTGCCAGCGTATCCACTGCTGCCGCCGTCATGGCCGCGTCCTGCAGTTGGGGCCAGGGCCGCAGGCTCTGAAAGATGAAGCTGGGCACGGCGTCGTATTGCCGTTCGTATGCCTGGTACGGCAAGTGCCAGGGATTGCTGGTCACACGCTGGTTGTAAGCCAGCATCAGGAACGCCCCCAACAGCAGAACGCCGGCCGCGGGCGCCGCCACTTCCCGCCCGAAGCGGCGCCAGGCGCTCCGATTGCGAAGCCAACATGCCAGCAGCGCCCAACCCGCCGGCAGCGCCGCCAGCAGCCCTTCAAACGGGCGTGTGTTGGCCAGAAGCAGCAGCCCCAGCGCCATCCATAGCGCATTGCCGGCCCGCCTCCAGCCGCTGTCTTGGTTCGCGATTCGCCGCACCGCACCGTAAAGCAAGGCCCCGCCCAGGGCCGCCACCATGCCGCCCCAGTAGCTCTGGGCCCAATGTCCCAAAAAAGCCAGCTGCAACGTTGCCACCAGGGCTCCGTATACCGCCCATATTTCTCCCACCCACCCCTGCAGCATCCAGCACAGGGCGGCGCACGCAAGCGCCGAACTCAACCACACCCCGGCCAACGGATTTCCCGTCAGCCGCTGCCCGGCAGCCAGGAACAGCGCCTGCCCGGGCGGATATTTGGACTGGTAGCTGGGGCGGACCAGCACTTCCGGGGTCTGAAACTGCTCCCACTGCGCGGGCGTTGGATTGGTTACCCGGCCGGAAGCAAAAGTGTCAGCCGCCAGCAGGTAGCTGAACTCGTCCGGCGCCATCGGCAGTGGCGGCCGCCACCAGCTGACCAGCGCATCGCCTCCTAAGGCAATCACGCCGACCAGAACAATGGCCCAGTTGCGGCGGCGCGCAAGGCTTCGGAATGCCGGCAGGATTCCCCACCGCTCCAGCAGGGAGCGAACCGGCTGCCAGGGCACAAGGAATGCTCCCAGAAACACCCCCAGCGCCGCTAGAACGCTCCCAATCTGAACTGGATTGAGATTTGTCGCCGCCATGCCCAAGCCTCTGCCTTCCTCGGCATGGTAGCAGTTCCGGAACTCTGCTTTCCCGGACGGGGACATCTTCACTAACCCACTCGGCATCCATCTTTCAGCTACACAGCCGCGCGCCCCGTCTAACGAAAGACCCGAATTTTCGCCGGATTCCGAGTGCGGCAATCTTCATTCTGAGGTCCGCCCGCAAGTCTCCCCGGGCCGCCCGCGAGACCGGCAGCAGAGATTGAGGTTCGTTCTGGAGCTGCGCCATGGTCGTCGAACACCAGCCTGGTGGCACCCGCCTTCTTGATGTCCTGGATCGCGTATTGGACAAAGGCATCGTCATTGACGCCTGGGTACGCTTCCAGCTCGTGGGTCTTGACCTGATCACGATTGATGCCCGCGTGGTGGTGGCCTCCATTCAGACCTACCTCAATTATGCTGAATCGCTGCGTGGCACCGCCGGTGTCTGGCCTCCCCTGGCCGCTTCCTCCGTCGCCGAACCCTTGCGCACACGCAGGACTACGCACGGGCGCCTTCCCCGGAAAATCGCATAAGTGCTCAGGCGGCTTGGGTTTTGTGCGGGGGAGTCCCCGGCTGCTTTGCCGGACAGATATGCAGGTTCTCGGCAAAGGCCAGCAGCTTGAGATTGGTGGCAGCTATGGTGTGTTGACAGTGCAGGCAGGTCGAAATCGTGAGTTGATGGTTCGGGCCTGGCCGGCGCATGAAACCAAGCGCCTTATCCGCCAGGGTGAGATAATTGTCAACGAATTCCTGGAGCTCGCTGGGCTCGTCCGCTCCACCTGAACCGGAAACCGCGCTTTGCGGTGCGGTTTTTTCCTGGTCAATCTGGAGGTGCTTTTTTCTCGGCAAAATCAACACCTGCTGCGTCGTGCGGCGCCGCGACACAGAGTTCGGGGCCATGGCCGGTTACGGGCTTACCCTGCCCACGGGCTGTACGCTAGGCGTAGCAGATGCGGGAGAGACTCTGGCGGATGTCTCCGCACGTCTTCAGCCTAAGAACCCCGGTTAAACCTGCAAAAGCAAAAAAGGCGGCTATAAGCCGCCCTTTTCCTGGCTGGTTGCTTCAGATTTTACAGCGGTTTGACGTTCTCTGCCTGCCAGCCCTTGGGCCCTTTTACGACGTCGAACTGGACCTGTTGTCCTTCCTGCAGGCTGCGAAAGCCGCTGGATTGGATGGCCGAGAAGTGAACGAAAACATCTTCGCCATTCTGACGGCTGATAAAGCCATAGCCCTTCGCGTCGTTGAACCACTTTACAGTTCCTGTTTCCATTGTGTTGCCAATTCCTTTTCTGGTGATTTTGTTGCGAGATCAAACGCAGGACAGTGCAGGCAGGTGCTATTTAGCGTACTGCTCACAAACCGCTTTCGATCAAACGCATCAACATTTTACCTCAGAGAAACGATATTTCTGCAAGTATTTGTAAGCATGGAAGATAGGTCGTCTCGCAAGTGAATGACAAAACAAGACTTAGGGCCGGCGCACCGAGGTAATTCCTGGCTTGGGAAGCAAAGAAGGCAAGCGATAGCAAGGGCGGTGGCTGGCCAGTACTGGTTCCTTTCCCCCCCAAAAGGCCTAGTTTCCCTGGGCAATGCTCCTTGCCGCCAGTTGCCGGAGCACGTACTGCAGAATCCCGCCATGCTGGTAGTAGAGCGCTTCCTGGGGCGTATCAATTCGGACTTGAGCCTGGAAGGGGATGTCTTTCCCATCGGCACGACGGGCGTGCACCTGGACCACCCGCTGCGGCGAAAATTTTTCAATGACCGGAGCCAGGCCGCCTATTTCGTACACTTCTTCGGCAGACAATTTCAGCGACTCGGCATCCTGCCCGTTCATAAACTGCAGCGGCAGCACCCCCATACCCACCAGGTTGGAGCGGTGAATGCGCTCGTAGCTTTCGGCGATAACGGCACGCACCCCCAGCAGGCGCGGCCCCTTGGCAGCCCAGTCGCGTGAGGAGCCTGAGCCATACTCCTTCCCCGCCAGGATGATGAGCGGCACTCCTTCGGCGATGTACTTTTCCGACGCCTCGAAAATTGTCATTTCCTTGCCGTCAGGCAGGTGGCGAGTAAAGCCGCCCTCCAGGTTGGGAACCAGCTTGTTGCGCAGGCGCACGTTGGCAAAAGTCCCGCGCACCATCACTTCGTGGTTGCCGCGGCGAGAGCCGTAGGAGTTGAAGTCCTTTACCTGTACCCCGTGCCCGATCAGATATTTTCCCGCCGGGCTGTCGGCTTTGATAGAGCCGGCGGGTGAAATATGGTCGGTGGTCACGCTATGACCCAGGCTGGCGAGCACGCGCGCGCCTCGAATGTCCTCCACCGCCGGCGGCTGCACCGGCATGTTCTCGAAGTACGGTGCCTGCTTAATATAGGTGGAGGCGCTGTCCCAGGTGTAAGTCTGCCCCTTGGGGATGTTCAGCGAGCGCCAGCGTTCGTCACCCGCGAAGACCTCGCCATAGCTTTTGCGGAACATGCTGGCCTCAACCGCGCCGCGGATAGCTTCGTCAACTTCCCGCTGCGTGGGCCAGATCTCAGAGAGGAACACGGGCTTGCCCTGGCGGTCGCGGCCCAGGGGTTCGTTCTGCAGGTCAATATCAATGCGCCCGGCCAGCGCGAAGGCCACCACCAGAGGTGGTGACATCAGGTAGTTGGCGCGAACCTCCGAATTGATGCGGCCTTCGAAATTGCGGTTCCCGGAGAGCACGGAAGCGACCACCAGGTTGTTCTCATCAATGGCTTCCGAGACTTCTGCCGGCAGCGGCCCCGAGTTGCCGATGCAGGTGGTGCAGCCGTAGCCGACCAGGTTGAAGCGCAGCTTGTCCAGGAAGGGCGTGACGCCGGCACGGTCAAGATAATCGCGCACCACCTTGGAGCCGGGCGCCAGCGACGATTTCACCCACGGCGGCACACTGAGTCCTCGCTCCACCGCCTTTTTGGCCAGCAGCCCGGCCGCCAGCATCACCGAAGGATTGGAGGTGTTGGTACAGCTGGTGATGGCGGCGATGACCACGCTGCCGTGGCGCAGGTTTTTCTTCACGTCCACCAGCACCGGCTTTTCTGCCGCTGGAGCTTCCGCATCTTCCACGCCCACTGCGATGGGGCTGCCGCCCTCGCCTTCCCAGCGCCCAATCACGCGTAGCGCGTTCTGCGTGGGCGCATTGTTTTTGGCGGCGGCCGCAGCCGGCGCCTTGGGAGGCTTGATCAGCATGGGCAGTGCCTGCTGGAACGATTCGCCGGCGCGGGAAAGGGGCACACGGTCCTGGGGTCGCTTGGGACCGGCGAGGCTGGGCTCCACTTTGGCCAAATCGAGTTCCAGGAGCTCCGAGTACTCGGCTTCAGGAGTTTTCTCCGTGTGAAACAGGCCCTGTTCGCGGCAATAAGCCTCCACCAGCGCGATCTGCTCCTCGCTGCGCCCGCTCAGGCGGAGGTAGCGCAAGGTCTCCGCGTCAATGGGAAAGATGCCGCAGGTGGCGCCGTATTCAGGCGACATGTTGCCGATGGTGGCGCGGTCGGCCAAGGGCAGCGACGCCAGCCCGGGACCGAAGTACTCCACGAATTTCCCCACTACTCCGTGCTGGCGCAGCATTTCGGTGATGGTCAGCACCAGGTCGGTGGCGGTCGAGCCCTCGCGCAGTTTACCCTTCAGGCGCACGCCCACCACTTGCGGGATGAGCATGGAGACCGGCTGGCCTAGCATGGCGGCCTCGGCCTCGATGCCGCCCACGCCCCAGCCCAGCACGCCCAGGCCGTTGATCATGGTGGTGTGCGAGTCGGTGCCCACCAGCGTGTCGGGGTAAGCCTGCGGGCGCGAGCCGTTGGGTTGCACGAACACCACGCGCGCCAGGTATTCCAGGTTGACCTGGTGCACAATGCCGGTGTCCGGGGGAACGATGGCGAGATTGCGAAACGCGGTCTGCCCCCAGCGCAGGAAGGCATAGCGCTCCTTGTTACGCTGGAATTCCATGTCGGCGTTCACCTGGAAGGCCCAGGTGGTGCCGAACTCGTCCACCTGTACCGAGTGGTCAATCACCAGTTCGGCCGGCTGGATAGGATTGATTTTGCCGGGGTCGCCGCCCAGTTGCCGCATGGCGTCGCGCATCGCCGCCAGGTCCACCACCGCGGGCACGCCGGTAAAGTCTTGCATGAGCACGCGGCTGGGGGTGAAGGCGATCTCTCGCGCCGGCACAGCGTTCTTCTTCCAGGCAGCCAGGGCGCGAATGTCCTCGGCCTTCACCGATTGCCCGTCTTCGGTGCGCAGCAGGCTCTCCAGCAGAATGCGTAAGGAAAACGGCAGGTGGCGGGTCGAGATGCCCTGCTTGTCGAGCGCATCCAGGCGGTAGATTTCGTATTCCCTGTCGCCGACGCGCAGGCTGGAACGGCTGCCAAAACTATTTACCGACATGATTGCCCCTTTGAGGAGACGTTGCAAGCAACGTCTCTACTCGTATGCGTAATAGTGCTAATCCCTTTTGCCCGGCGGTGAAGACATAACTTTTTGTGTCTCGCTCTAGTGTAAAACACTTCATGCGGGAGCCGATGCCGCAAGCGGCTCTCTGCCTTTGATGCAAGCGTTTTTCCTATATTTACTGATGCTGCCGGCACAAATACAGCAACATCAGAATTTTCCGCCCAACGCCTGGAACACCAGCAGCGCGTTGAGCGCCAGGATAACGGTGGTAGTCGCGTATGCCAGCCAGTTGGTGCGCCGGGCGTTGCGCAGATGGCCCATCACGTCCTGCCGGCGGGTGAGAATGATCAGCGGAATCAAGGCAAAGGGCAGCGCGAAGCTGAGTACCACCTGGGAGAGCACCAGAATTTTCAGCGGGTCGAGGCCAATAGCAATCACCGCGATGGCGGGAATCATGGTGAGCAGGCGGCGCAGGAAAATCGGGAACTTGATTTCCAGAAAGCCTTCGATGATGACTTGCCCCGCCATGGTGCCCACGGTCGAAGACGACAACCCGGAGAGCAGCAACGCCACTCCGAAAGCCATAGCGGAGAATCGCCCCAGCAGCGGGCGCAGGGTTTCATGCGCCTGCTCGATAGACATGACGTGACGTCCAGCGTGGGCGAAGACGGCAGCCGCCATAATGATCATGGCGGAATTAATCAGCCAGGCGCCGTTCATGGCCGCCAGCACGTCCCACAGTTCGTAACGCACGTGGCGCACGCGATGTACGGTGCCGTTGGGCGAGCGCTCCTCCTCCTCTTTGATCCGGTGCTGCACCAGCGCCGAGTGCAGGTACACCACGTGCGGCATCACGGTGGCGCCCAGCATACCCACGGCAATGTAAACGCTGGCTGAAGTCAAGTGGGGCACCGCCACGTAATGTGCCACGCTGCCCCACGCCGGACGTGCCAGAAAGATTTCCACGGCGTAGCAGGCGGCGATGCCGAAAACGAAAGCCATGATCACCTGCTCCAGGCGGCGAAAGCCGTAGAGTTCCGTGGCCAGGATAAGAAAGACGCAACCGCCGGTGAGCACCGCCGCCAGCAGCAGGTTGATGTTCAGCAGCAGGTAGAAGCCCAGGGCGGCGCCCAGAAATTCCGCCAGGTCGGTGGCCAGCGCCGCCAGTTCGGCAGCCGCCCACAGGCCCAGGGTGGTGGCGCGGGAAAAATGCTGGCGGCAGTTCTGCGGCAGCGTCCTGCCAGTGGCGATCCCCAGCTTGGCGGCCAAAAACTGAATGAGAATGGCCATGGCATTTGACCACAGCAGCACCCACAGCAGGGTGTAGCCGAACTCTGTGCCGCCCTGGATGTTGGTGGCGAAATTGCCCGGGTCAATGTAGGCGATGCTGGCAACAAACGCCGGGCCAAAATAGGACCAGATTTCAGCGCGGCGAAAGTAGGGCAGCCACTTGGAGCGTGGGCGCGCGCTTTCCCCCTGGCTTGAAGGGCTCGCCTCCATGGATAGAGACAGTTTACATAAGGTCAAGGGAGGGGCAAGGTGAGAGTCGTCAGTCCTCCAGCCATGAGTTGTTCGCCTGCCCTTCCAGCCAGGACCGCGCAGCGATGTTTGACAGCAACTCCGCTCGCCCCTAACCTGATTGTTCCGGGTAGCGGCAATGAAGATTCTGGTCATCGGCGGCGGCGGGCGCGAGCATGCGCTGGTATGGAAACTGCGCCAATCCCCGCGTGTCTCCAGGATCTATTGCGCGCCCGGCAACGGCGGCATTTGCCAGGAAGCGCAATGCCTGCCGGCGGATATGAAGTCTCTGGAGTCGCTGGTGGAAGCGGCGAAGCGGGTGCAGCCCGACCTCACCGTCGTAGGTCCGGAGCTGCCTCTGAGTTTGGGTGTGGTGGATGAGTTCACTAAACTCGGCTGGCGAACCTTTGGGCCCACGCGCGCGGCCGCCCGCCTGGAAGCGAGCAAGACCTTCGCCAAGGAATTCATGCAGCGCCATCGCATTCCCACCCCCCACTACGCGGTTTGCGCTTCGCCGGCGGAACTCAAAGAGGCGCTCGGGCACTTTCACCTTCCGGTGGTGGTCAAGGCTGACGGCCTGGCTGCGGGCAAGGGCGTGGTCATCGCCAAAACCAGGGAAGAGGCTTCAGCTGTGGCCGTGGACATGCTTTCCGGCAAGATGCTGGGCGAGGCCGGCAGCCGCGTCGTGCTCGAGGAGTGCCTGAAAGGGGAGGAGCTTTCCTTCCTGGTAGTCAGCGACGGCGAGCGCGTGGCTCCGCTGGTGGCGGCGCAGGATTACAAGCGCGCCGGAGATGGCGATACCGGCCCAAACACGGGCGGCATGGGCGCCTATTCCACCGACGACATCATTGACGCCCAGATGCGCGACTGGCTGGTGACCCACATTGCCCGCCCGGTGGTCGAGGGTATGAAGTCAGAGGGCATGGAGTATCGCGGCGTGCTCTATTGCGGCCTGATGATGACTGCCACCGGCCCCATGGTGCTGGAGTTCAACTGCCGCTTCGGCGATCCCGAGACCCAGCCCATCCTTTTGCGCCTGGAGAGCGACTTGGTCTCAGCCATGGAGGCTGCCATCGAAGGCCGCATCAGCGACGGCGATTTCAAGTGGTCACCGCAGCCAGCCGTGTGCGTGGTTGTGGCATCTGGAGGGTATCCGGGGACCTTTGCCGCTGGGAGAAAGATCGTTGGCTTGGAACAGGCTGCCCAGCAGGCCGGGGTTAGGGTATTCCACGCGGGCACCAGCTATCAGGATGGTACGTATTACACCACCGGCGGACGAGTGCTGGGCGTGACCGCGCGCGCGGAGACGCTGGGCGAAGCCGTGGAGCGTGCCTATGCGGCTGTTTCCGGCATCGGATTTGAAGGTATGCACTACCGCAAGGACATTGCGGCGCGGGTAGTAAAAGCCGACTAGCTGTCTAGCTGGCTGCTATCTAGCTAGTCAGCCAGAAAGCTGGTCAGCCAGACAGCACATTTCTCGAGAGGAGCAGAGAACTTTGCCGGGCAAAACACTGGTATCCATCGTAATGGGCAGCGATTCCGACCTGGAGATCATGCGCGAGGCGGCGAAGGCCCTGGAGGAGTTCGGCATAGGCTATGAAATGGACGTGACTTCGGCACACCGCTCGCCGGCGCGCACCGCAGAATACGCCTCCAAGGCGGCGGAGCGCGGGATTCGGGTCATCATTGCCGGAGCGGGCGGCGCCGCGCACCTGGCGGGCGTGATCGCCGCCCACACCACGCTGCCGGTGATCGGTGTGCCTATTCCTTCCACCTCTCTGCAGGGGATGGACTCGCTGCTGGCCACGGTGCAGATGCCGGCGGGCATTCCTGT
>DATJEH010000017.1:0-10337 GCA_035496875.1 Terriglobales bacterium
ACGCCGGACGCGGAAATGCTGTTTGGCTTCTGGT
This sequence comes from Terriglobales bacterium, assembly GCA_035496875.1. Taxonomy (GTDB): domain Bacteria; phylum Acidobacteriota; class Terriglobia; order Terriglobales; family Acidobacteriaceae; genus JAICWP01. The sequence continues at coordinate 35 of DATJEH010000017.1, forward strand.
ATCGCGCCCTGCCCAGCGAGCGGGTGCGTCACAACCGCCTGCAGAAGGCCATGCTGCTGGAAATTCCGCTGGTCATCGGACGCGACGCCCAGGGCCAAGCCTTTGCCCTGCGCGATGCCTGCCCTCACCGGGGCATGCCGCTCTCCTGCGGCGCCTTTGACGGGCAGCAACTTGAGTGCAGTTATCACGGCTGGAAGTTTGAGGCGCATACTGGCCAATGCCAGCTGATCCCCTCGCTGACGGCGGACCAGAAGCTGCGTGTTGACCGCATCTACGCCGGAGCTCTGGCCTGCGCCGAGCATGACGATTACATTTGGGTATTCGTTCCAGAACCGGGCCCCGCGGGTGCCGGAGCCACCAAACCTGCCGAGCCGCCTCTTCCCGCGCCCCGGGTACCGACCCTTACCCGTTCCTACAAGCTGGCCTATCTGAGCGCCGAAATGCCGGTGAACGTGGACCACGGCATTATCGGTCTGATGGACCCGGCGCACGGCCCCTTCGTACACCAAGCCTGGTGGTGGCGCTCCCGCCACAGCATCCACGAAAAGCAGAAGGTGTTTGAGCCTATCCCCAACGGCTTCCGCATGAGCGCGCACACGCCCTCCTCCAATAGCGCGCCTTACAAGCTGCTGCGCTTTTACAGCGATGCCGATGCCGTCACGACCACCATTGATTTCGTGCTGCCCAACCTGCGTTCCGAGACCATCCGGGCAGGCAAGTTCTGGTTTTCCAGCCTGACCACGGTTACTCCCATTACCCGCGTCCGCTGCCGCATTGACGTGGTCGCTGCCTGGAACATTTTTCGCTGGCTGCCCTTCGGCCCCGAACTGCTCAAATTCGTCTTCGCCAAGTTCGTGGAACAGGACCGGCACACCATGGAACTGCAGGCCGAGGGATTGAAGCATGACCCCCATCTGATGCTGATTGATGACGCCGACCGGCCCGCCAAATGGTACTTTCAGCTCAAGCAGGCCTACCTGGACGCCCGACGCACCGGAGGTGAAATGCACCACCCTATTGCGGGCCCGGTCACTCTGAAGTGGCGCAGCTGAACCCTAACAGCATGGCCGCGTTTCCTCATTTCTCTCCTGTGCTGATACATTTTGCTAAGCGTGTCTCCCGCTGACGAATACGCGCGCCGGCTGCAGCAGCGCGAACTGAGCGTGGCTCGACTGGAGCAGCTCCACATCCGCATCGGCTATGTGCGGCTGCTGCTGGGAATTGCAACCGCCACGGTGGCCTGGTGGGGCTTCGCGCGGCACGCCTTCCCGGCCTGGTGGGTGGCCGTTCCACTCGCGGCATTTGCCTTGGTGGCGACGCGTCACGCCGGAATCCTGCGAGCGCGGCGGCATGCTGAGCGCGCCGCCCACATCTACCGTCATGGCCTCGCACGCCTCGGGGACCGCTGGACGGGTGTAGGACAAAAGGGAGACCGTTTTCAGGACCTGCATCACATTTACGCTGCCGATCTCGACCTTTTCGGCGACGGTAGCCTGTTCCAGCTTCTCTCCACCGCGCGCACACGCATGGGCGAAGACACCTTGGCGGGCTGGTTGCTGGCCCCTGCCGCTCTGGGGGAGATCCGCGAACGACAGGCCGCCGTCGCCGAACTGCGCGATCGCCTCGATCTGCGGGAAGACCTGGGCGTGCTCGGCGAAGGCGAACAGGTAGGCATTCATCCCGAGGCTCTCCTGCAATGGGCGGAGGCGCCTCTCCGCCTGCGACAGCGCTGGCTCCGAGTGGCAGCTCTGCTTCTGGCCGTCCTCGAAATTGCCACTGCTGTGGTTTGGGGCGTTTGGGGACTGTTCCTGCCGTTTTTCGTGGTGCTGGGCATCAACACCATTCTGGCGCGCCGCCTGAAGCAGCCGCTGCTGCAAACGCTTTTCGGCACCGAGCACGCTTTCGAGGACTTGGACCTGCTTTCCGCCGTGCTGGCACGCCTGGAGAAGGAACGGTTTTTAAGCCCGCGCCTTCAAAAGCTCGGGCAGCAACTGGTTTCGGAGCAATTGCCGCCCTCGCGCGCCATCGGCAAGCTGCGCACCATTATTGACTTCAGCTACTCGCGCGATAATCTGATTCTTCGTGTTCTAGACCTGCCCTTGCTGTACAGCGTGCAAGTGGCGTTCTGGGCGGAAGCCTGGCGCCGCCGCCACGGCGCTGCGGTGCGCCGCTGGCTGGAGGCGACCGGGCAGGTGGAAGCGCTGATCTCGCTAGCGACCTGCCACTACGAACACCCGGCCGACCCCTTCCCCGAGTTCACCACTGGCCCCGCTGTTTTTGCCGCCGAGGATCTTGGCCATCCTCTGATTGCGGAGGAAAAATGCGTGCGCAACAGCGTGCACATCGGCGCAGAGGCGCGGGTGCTGCTGGTCAGCGGCTCCAACATGTCGGGAAAAAGCACGCTGCTGCGCGCCGCCGGCATCAACGCCGTGCTAGCCATGGCCGGGGCTCCGGTACGCGCCAGGCGCTTGCGGCTCACGCCCCTGCAGGTGGGAGCCAGCATCCGCATTAACGATTCGCTGCAGGAGGGCAGCTCGCGTTTTTATGCGGAAATCACCCGCCTGCGGCGCATCTTCGACCTGGCACGAGGCGAGCCGCCGCTATTTTTTCTGCTCGATGAACTGCTGCAGGGCACTAACTCCATGGACCGCCGCATCGGCGCGGAGGGCATTGTGCGCGCGCTGGTCGAGCGCGGCGCCATCGGCCTGGTCACTACGCATGACCTGGCGCTGGCTGAGATCGGCGGATCCCTGAATGGGAATATCCGCAACGTTCACTTTCAGGACGAACTGGAGAAGGGGCGCATACGTTTCGATTACCGATTGCGTCCCGGAGTGGTGACCAAGAGCAACGGCCTGGAGCTGATGCGCTCCATTGGCCTGGAGGTTTGAGGCCGAGCGCGCCAGTTCCTGGGCTGACGGCCGTCTACTTATGACCGACCACCGCGTGCTCCACCCCCGGCGGCACCAACTGCTTCTCGCAGCGCTGGAATCCAGCGTTGCGGAACATGCGCTCGAACTCGGGAAAGGTATAAGCATCGCCTGCCGGCGTGGTCCCCAGCATGATCATGCTGAAAGAAGCGGCCATACGCGGGCTTACCCGGTCTTCGTTGGGAACGAACTCCAGGGCGACCGCGCGTCCGCCGTCCTTGAGGGCGGCGTGTACCTTGCGCAGCAGCTTCTCGTTGGTGGGAGCGTCAAAGTGATGCAAAAAGTTCATTAACAGCACAATGTCATAGCCGGAACCGTAATCCACGTCAAAAGCGCTGCCGGGAAGAACGTGGAAGCGGTTGGCGACGCCCGCTTTCTGCGCATTCTCACGCGCCACTTGCGCCACGTTTGGCCAATCCACCACGGTCAGCTCCGCATTGGGGTTCTGCTGCAGAATATTGATTCCGAACAGGGCATGACCGGCGGCGATTCCCAGCACCTTCCATTGATGTCCGGCGCGCGCATTCAGCAGTTCCGCCAAGGCCCGCGCCGGCGTTGCCATCATCGGCGCCATGCTGCGGGCGAACTCCACCCACATGGGATGTTCGGGAGCAAGGGCTGACTCCTTCACCACCGAGCCGCCGTTGCGAACGCTGGCGGTGAGCTCCTTATACGCATCCAGTACATTGGGCGCGGTAAGGAAATTGGCGATGCTGCCCATATATGCCGGCGAGCGCCGGTTCAGGAACGTGGCCGATTCCGGCGTCAGGCCATAATGGCGATCGTCCTTGGTGAGCAGTCCGTGAATAACCAAGAAATCGCACAGGATACGCACTCCGCGTTCTGCGGCGCCGCACCTCTTCGCCAGCGCAGGTGAGGTGTTCGCCCCCTCGGCAATCGCCGTGAATATATCAAGCTCGATCGCCGCTTTCAGCGCGGCCGATCGTTGGAAGGCATTCAGGGTCTCAAAAATCGGTTCAGGAGAAGGCTGGGGATGGCTGGACACAGTGGCAGACATGAGCGTTGATTTCTCCTTGACGGGGGTCTCAGGCAGATTTGCGCCCCAATGGTTGAGAAAACTCTAAGGCTCGCGCTCGGCGACTGTCAAGCCGCCGGGGCGGGCGCTTATGCCGCTTCCTTCTTTTCCGGCCTGGCTCGATTGGGCATGACGAACACTTCGCCCCCGCGAACTTCCACGGGATAGGTTTCAATATTGCTCCGCGCCGGTCCGGCCACCACGTGCCCGGTGCGGATATCGAACTGAGAGCCGTGCCAGGGGCACTGCACCGTGCAGCCCACCAGCGCGCCGTCGGAGAGTGGACCGCCACTGTGCGTGCAGTGATTGCTGAAGGCGAACATTCCTTCCGGACAACGCCCGATCACAACCGTGAGTCCTTTCACTTCAGCCAGCACCATCTGGCCATCGGCCAACTCGCTCTGATTGCAGACCGGCTGGTCCCAGCCCGCCAGCTTTCGTTCCCGCCACTTGCCGGCATTGGCATAGCGATGGTCCACGCCAATCTGGTTGCGGTAGACCAGGGTTCCGCCCAGCCAGCCGGAGCACAGGATCAGGATCACACCGATGGCGGAGAGCAATAGGGAGAAGCCATCGGGCATGGCGGCAGCTCCGCCGCGGCGCGCGGCCACGATGATAAACAAGACCAAAGCGGCCACATTCAGCAGGGCGTGAATGTAGCCGCGCTGCTTGGCGCTGGAACGTGAGGGCACTACGCCAAACAAATCGGTGGCTCCGGCAATGGCGGCCAGCACAGCTCCGGCGCAGCCGCCAATCACAGCATAGAATCCGGCCGCGGCGAGGGAGGGATCGCCCTGCGCCAGGGCCGCCACATCAAAGGCGAAACTGCCAATCCACAGCCCGATGGGAAACGCCACCAGCATGGGGTGGAGAGGATGGGAGCGAAGCTGAGCGCGCGCGCGCATTGAGACCTCCTGGACGGCCACTCAGGCCGCCAACACCTAACTAAGATGCATCTCCGGCGTTTGCCGCCTACTTTGCCCTTTTCGGCGCCGGGTTTTTAATTTCTAATGCGCGGTGATGAGCAAAATGACCTTGGGTGTGCGGTGGAGCTGTGTACTTGTTCCCGTTAGCTTGCTTTTAGCCTTGTGCCCGCCTCTGCTGGCAGCGAATCCTACGGCCAGCCGTGCGGAGGTGGAGCGCGTCATCCGCGAGGCGCTTAAACCCTCTGCGTTGCAAAGCAATCTGCAGCGCCTTACCGATGAGATCGGCGGCCGGGTTCCGGGAACGCCCGCCATGGAAGAAGCTATCGCGTGGGCGCAGGATGCCTTCCGCGCAGCCGGCGGAGAGAACGTGCACGCGGAGAAATTTCAGATTCCCCAGTCCTGGGCGGAGAGCGGGACCCGGTTCTCGGTAGAGGAGCCGGTAAAATTAAATCTGCACGCCGTCTCCGTGGCCTGGGCGCCGCCGCTGCGACCCTTGCGCCACCTGCACATCGTGGACGTGAAAGACGGCACCGCCGACGACTTTTTGCGCGCCGGCAACGTCTCCGGGTGCATTCTGCTGGTGCACGGCAAAGTCATTCAGACCTGGGATGACCTGGACGAGGAATACAGCCGCGTGCCGCCCATCATCGAACGGGCGTTGCACGAGAAGGCGCGGGCCATCACCTGGATCGCGGAACGCGACCGCGACCTGCTCTACCGCCACACCGACACGCAAACCGGGGAACTAGGACCGATTCCTCAGGTCATCGTCGCCCGCGAAGAAGGCTTGCGCATTGCGCGTCTGCTGGCCTCCGGGCGCCAGGTTTATGCCGACCTGGAAATTCCCAACCAGGTGGGCGGTCCCCTAACAACAGCTAACGTGGTCGCGGACATTCGCGGCAGCGAGCATCCCGAGCAGTTCGTGGTGCTGGGGGCGCACCTGGATTCATGGGAATTGGGGACGGGCGCGCTCGACAACGGCTGCAACGCGGCCATGGTTATTGACGCGCTGCGCGCTATCCGCACCTCCGGCATAAAGCCCAGGCGCAGCATTCGCTTTGTACTTTTCTCGGGGGAAGAAGAAGGACTGCTGGGCTCGGAGGCCTACGCCCGCCAACACCGCGAGGAACTGGATAACGCGCTGGCAGCGGTGATTTTCGATTCCGGCAGCGGACGAGTGACCGGCTTTACCCTGAGCGGCCGCACCGAACTGGCGGACGCCACCCGCGAATTGATGGCGCCTCTTAACTCCATGGGCGTCAAGGATGTCACTCAGAACGCCGATATGGGCACCGACAACTTCGATTTTCTGCTGGAGGGCGTGCCCACTCTAGTGGCCAACCAGGACCCGGCCAATTACATGCAGAACTATCACGCCATGTCCGACACCTTCGACAAGGTGGATTTGGACAACTTGCGCCGGGAGGTGGCGGAAGCGGCCGCCATGGTGGTGGGCATCGCCAATGCGCGGCAGCGTTTTGGCACGCGCCAGGACCGAACCCAAGTCGAACAGTTGCTGCGCGATACGCATCTGGAAGACACCATGAAGCTGAACGTGATATGGCCGGCGTGGGAAAAAGGGCAGCGTGGCCGAATCCGCTGACTCGGCACGCGCCTGCCCACAGCGGTCACAGCGAGGACAAGCTTGCATCAACTGCTCTTCTGGATCGCCTTTAACGTTTTTGTGCTGCTGATGCTGGCCCTCGACCTCGGGGTCTTTCACCGGCGCGCCCATGCCATTAAGTTCCGCGAAGCCCTGGCCTGGAGCATCATGTGGATCTGCCTGGCTGCGGCCTTCGCGGTGCTGGTCTATTTCTGGCACGGGCGCACCGCCACCCTGGAGTTCACCACCGGTTACCTGATCGAACTCTCGCTCAGCGTGGATAATCTGTTTGTTTTTCTGCTGATCTTCCGCTATTTCCGCGTTACCGCCTGGCAGCAGCACAAGGTGCTCTTCTGGGGGATTCTGGGCGCGCTTATCATGCGCGGCATTTTCATCGTGGTGGGGGTGGGCCTGATGCGGCGCTTCGAGTGGATCGTCTACATTTTCGGCGCCTTCCTGGTTTACACCGGGGCCAAGCTTTTCCGCAGCAAGGAAATGGAAGTGCATCCCTCAGAGAACCGCATGGTGCGCCTCTTCCGGCGGTGGATGCCGGTAACCCCGGATTTTGTGGGCAGCAAGTTCCTAGTGCGCGAGAACGGCCTCTACGCCACGCCGCTGTTGATTGTGCTGCTGGTGGTGGAAACGACCGACATCCTGTTTGCCGCCGATTCCATTCCCGCGGTGCTGGCCATTACGACTGATGCTTTCATTGTCTATACTTCCAATGTTTTTGCCATTCTTGGATTGCGCTCCATGTATTTTGCCCTGGCCGGAATGATGGAAGCATTTCACTATCTGCACTACGGGTTGGCGCTCATCCTGATGTTCATTGGGGCAAAGATGCTGGTATCGCACTACTATCGCATTCCCACTGAAGCCGCCCTGGCGGTGGTAGGCGCGGTGCTGGTGATTTCCGTACTGGCCTCCGTTCTTCATCCTCAGAAACAAAGCTAACAACAACCACAGAGGACACAGAGAAATCTCAAAAGCCTGAGATTCGGTCCAGGCGACTCCTGAGATCGCGGTTGCGAAGTTAGAAAGTGATGTGGAGCACGCGTGACAACCTGAATTCTCTATGCGTCCTTTGTGTCCTCTGTGGTTTTTATGTGATCTTGTTCGAATTGACTCTGCACTCACGCAAAAACAAAGCCCAGCACTTTGCTGGAGTGCCGGGCTCAGGAGTTGCGACGGGCTACTGCTTGGGAGGAGCGCCCGACTTTGTACTGCAAGTGGGTGAAACCCGGTAGATGTTCTTCACATTGATGGTCGGCTGGTTGCCGGAGGCGGCGGCCGCCGAATTGGAGCCCGAAGCACTGGCAGTATCGCCCTCAACCCGGACTTCTTCCCCGATGTGCGGCTTCAGGGCTGACGCATTGGCGCCCGCGGGCAGTTGCAGCTGGTAACTGGTGCCGCTCTTGTCGGTAACAGTGAAGTTGTTGCCCGATCCGCCGAGGCAGCCTTGGACGCTATTCTGGCCCGCAGACTGCGTGGCCCCCTGCCCGCTGTTTGGGGAGCTCTGTGAGTTAGGAGCCTGGCTCGCGGTCCCCTGACTTGTGCTCGGGGAACTCTGTGAGCTGGGTTCCTGCTGGGCCATGCCCCAAGCCGCAAGCGCGAGCAGTATCGTGGTGACAAACAATGTCTTTCGCATTCAGAGAAACCTCCTGGAGATTCGAACATGGCGCGTAGAGCACTTAGAGGTGCGCTGCTGGCGGGGGTTTGCCCCAGGTTGGGAAATCTTCTCTGCCGGTTAAACCCCGATCACAACCACTCTCTGTGTTGTCTGTGTCTTCTGCGGCTAATTTCGGCTCTTATTGAAAGCGGATGGAATTGCCGCGCACCACTGAGTGCTTGAGAAGGCGTTTTGGTTGGGAGCGGGAAAGTCGGTGCGGTAATGAGCGCCGCGGCTTTCTTCCCGGGCCAACGCCGAGCGCGTGATCAGCAGCCCCGTTTGGTGCATGTCATACGCTTCGCAGCAGCGCCGCGCGATAGCGGCGCCCAAACCCGCGCCCAGGTTCTGCAGGCGGTGGAGCGCGTGCTTCGGCCGCTGCCGCTGCACACTACGCTCACGTCGTTCCACATGATGTCCCAAACTTCGCCGATAAAACCTCCATATCGGTGCAAGCCGCCTCGCCGGCATAAAGGCCCGGCAAGCTGGTGCGGCCCGGCAGGCCGGTGCACACGCCTTACAGGTAATTCCGTGATATGGCGCGGCTTACGCTATCATTGATACGTGGCTAAAGTATCTCTCCCCGTCCCGCCCCAACCCTACGAGGTGTGCATCGAAGCCGGGCTGTTGGGCCGCGCCGGCTCGGTGCTGCGCGAAATTCTTCCCCCGGCGGCGCGCTGCTTCGTGATCACCGTGCCCACTGTACGCAAGGCCTGGGCGGAGACGCTGATGAACTCGCTGGCCGAAGCTGGCCTGCAGGCGCAAATCCTGGAGATGCCGGAGGGTGAAACGCACAAAACCCTCTCCACGGTGGAGCGCCTGGGACGCAAGCTGGTGACCCTGGGCGCCGACCGCCAGTCGGTGATTCTTGCGTTAGGGGGCGGCGTGGTTGGCGACCTTGCCGGTTTTCTGGCCTCCATTTACATGCGCGGCATTGATTACGTGCAAATTCCCACCACGCTGCTGGCACAGGTGGACGCCTCGGTGGGCGGCAAAACCGGGGTCAACCTGCGCGACGGCAAGAACCTGATTGGCCGCTTTCACCAGCCCCGCGCCGTACTGACAGATCCCAACGTGCTCACCACCCTGCCGGAACGCGAATTCCGCTCCGGGCTTTACGAGTCATTGAAGTGCGGCGTAATCAGCAGTCCGGAAATTTTCACCCGTCTGGAGGAGAGCCGGGATCCCATCCTGCAGCGCGACATCCCGGCGCTGGAGTGGCTGATCACGGAGAGCGTAAAGTGCAAGGCCGGCATTGTCACCGTGGACGAAAAGGAAGGCGACCTGCGCCGCGTGCTCAACTTCGGCCACACCATCGGCCACGCGCTCGAGGCTGAAACCGGGTACAAGCACTTCCTGCACGGCGAAGCCGTGGCCTGGGGCATGGTAGCTTCGGCCATGATCGCCGCCGCCATGCAGAAGACCGATTCCGATACCGCCCGCCGCATCATCTCCACGGTTTTGGCGCTGGCCACGCTGCCCCGAGTGGAACCGCGGGGCAAGCGCGTTTTCCGCCGCTTGAAAACCGACAAAAAAACTACCAACGGCGTAGTTCACTACGTGCTGCCCACCCGCATCGGAGCGGCGGAAATTGTGAGCGAAGTGCCCGACGGCGCCGTGGTGCAGGCCATCGAAGAACTGCGCTATCTCTCCCGCGCTTAGACCAGCCTTGAGCCAGACCACCAAACCCGCGGCCACGGGCGCTGTTCCGGAAGGCGCTCGCGACCCGCGAACTGCGGCCGCCGCGGTACGCGACATGTTCAACTCCATAGCGCCGCGCTACGATCTGCTCAACCACCTGCTCTCCTTCCATGTGGACCAGCTGTGGTGGCGGCGCACCGCCCGAGTGTTTGCGGGCGTTCTGGCCCGCAACGATGCCCGCGTGCTCGACCTGTGCTGCGGAACCGGGGACATGGCGTTTGCGCTCAGGCGGCAGGCAGGGATGGCCACGCCGCTCATCCTGGGCGCCGATTTTTCCCATCCCATGCTGCAGCGCGCGACGCAAAAATCGCGGGGAACAGCGCTGCACTGGATGGAAGCCGACGCGCTCCGCCTGCCTTTACCCGACGCCAGCTTCGACCTGGTGACGGCAGCGTTTGGCTTTCGCAACCTGGCCGACTACGATGCCGGCCTGCGGGAGAT
>DATJEH010000018.1:0-9751 GCA_035496875.1 Terriglobales bacterium
ACTGGAGAGCGTGCGCAGCCTTTCCCAGGCCCTGCATCCGGTCATGCTGGACGAGGCGGGACTGGAGAGCACGGTAGAGTGGTATCTGCGCACGGTGGAAAAGCAAACCGGGATTGACATATCCTACGAAAAATCAGGAACCCCGTTCACGGTGGATGGCAGCGCGGGGGTGCATGTATACCGGATATTGCAGGAAGGACTCAACAACGTGGCTCGGCATTCAGAAGCGCGGCAGGCATGGGTGCGTCTGCGATTTGAGCCCACGGCGCTGCAACTGGAAGTGGAAGATCATGGCAAGGGCCTGTCCAACAACGGCGCGCGCCCGGGCATCGGCTTGGTGGGGATGCGGGAAAGGGCGGAATTGTTGAGCGCCAACCTGCAATTTTCGCAACCAGCGGAAGGCGGAACCCTGGTGCGATTGCGCGTCCCGCGTGAGAAATGTGAAAACCATGTCTGAGAAAATCACGGTTCTGCTGGTGGATGACCACGCCCTGGTGCGGCGCGGCTTCCGCCACATGCTGGAGGACCATGAAGACATCACGGTAGTGGGGGAGGCCGGCAATGGCGAGGAGGCAGTGCGCCTGGCGCAGCAGTTAAGGCCGCGGGTGGTGGTGATGGACTGCGCGCTGCCGGGGATGAGCGGACTGGCAGCCACGCGCAAAATTTTGGAAATGCCCACTCGCAGCGGCTCGCTAACCCCCGCCCTGCTCATGCTCAGCATGCATTCGGAGGAAACGCTGGTGCAACAGGCGCTGGCCGCGGGCGCCCGCGGCTACATTCTGAAGAGCGCCATGGACCTTGACCTGGCGGCCGCGATTCGCAAGGCGGCGGCGGGAGAGACCGTGCTCGACCCGCAGCTGACCAGGAGTTCGAGCTTGCGCGGCGAGCGTGCTCCGGGTCTGACCCAGCGCGAATTGCAGATCCTGCAGCTGATCGTAGATGGCAAATCCAACAAGGAAATCGCCGACCAGCTCGAGCTCAGCGTCAATACCGTGGCCGTGCACCGCGCCAACATTATGGACGCGCTGGAAATCCATAAAACCGCCGAACTGGTGGTTTACGCCATCCGCAACGGGCTGGTGAATATTCCGTGAACCGGCGGTCGTTTCTCCAGGGGCTGGGCGGTCTGGCGGGCGCCACTGTTCTGCCTTGCGACCTTTGGGCAGCGCCGGCCGGTCCCGGGTTCCGGCTGGCGGACGTGACCACCCGCGCCGGCATTCATTTCCTGCACAATTCCGGAGCCTTCGGCGGGAAACTTCTTCCCGAGACCATGGGCTCCGGCTGCGCCTTTCTCGATTATGACAGCGACGGCTGGCAGGACATCCTGCTCATCAACGGCATGGATTGGCCCGGCCACAAGCGGCAGCGCACCACGCTCCGGCTCTACCGCAATAACCGCGACGGCAGCTTCAGCGACGTCACCCGCAGCGCCGGACTCGAGTTGGAGATGTACGGCATGGGCGTGGCGGTTGGCGACTACAACAATGACGGCCACCCCGACATTCTGATCACCTGCGTGGGACAGAACCGACTATTTAAAAATACGGGGCGGGGTAAATTTATTGATGTGACACGCGCCGCCGGCCTCGGCGGCCGCGAGGCGTTCAGCACCTCGGCGCTGTGGTTCGATTATGACCGCGATGGACTGCTGGACCTGGTGGTGTGCAACTACGTGAAGTGGTCGCCGGCGCACGACGTTTTTTGCAGCCTGGATGGTACTCACAAGTCATATTGCACGCCCGAAGCTTACCGCGGCGAGACCTGCTGGCTGTTCCACAATCGCGGCGACGGAACTTTCGAAGATGTGACCGCGACCAGCGGCATTTTTGATACCAGTTCCAAGTCCCTGGGCATCGCCATGCTGGACTACGACCAGGATGGCTGGCCGGACCTGCTGATCGCCAACGACACCCAACCCAACAAGCTCTACCGCAACCAGCGCAATGGAAAGTTTAAGGAGATTGGCGTGGAAGCCGGGATCGCATTCAGCTCCGAGGGCAAAGCTCGCGCCGGCATGGGCGTGGATACCGGCGATTTCGATGGCTCCGGCACCCCGGGCGTAGCCATCACCAATTTTGACAACGAAATGATCGGGCTATTCCGGTTGGGCGGGCAGCATACCTATGACGACATTGCCCTGCAGGCGGGGGTAGGGGTTCCTTCCCGAAACACGCTGGGCTTCGGTTGCCTGTTCGCGGACATGAACCTCGACGGCGCCCTGGACCTGGTTATCGCCAACGGGCACATTGACGAGACCGTGCGCAATATTCGCGGCAATGTGGGCTACGCGCAGCCGCCGCAGCTGTTCTTGAACGACGGCGAGGGGAGCTTTCATGATGTGGCGGCACAGCTGGGAGCTTCTTTTGGCCGGCCGAAAGTGGGCCGCGGCCTGGCCTGCGCTGATTTCGACCGCGATGGCGATCTGGACCTGCTGATGACCACGAACAACAGCTCGGCGTTTCTTTACAGGAATGACCAACTGGCCGGCAACCGCAGCATCCGCTTCCGCCTGGTGGGAACAAAATCGAACCGCGACGCCATCGGCGCGGTGGTGCGAATCTACGCCGGCGGAAGCGGCCAGTCGCGCATGGTGAAGGGCGGTTCCAGTTATCTTTCGCAATCGGAGCTGCCGGTCACTTTCGGGGTAGGGAAACGCGACCGCATCGAGCGCGCCGTCATTCAATGGCCGAGCGGGCGTTCGGAGGAATTCAAAAACCTCGCGCCTGGACGCGCCTATGAGTGCGTGGAAGGGCGTGGCATCACGCCTGGGAATGGCTTCTAGTATTTTCTTAGTATTGCCCTGATTTTTCCCAGCAGTTAAATTCCCGCCAACTTGCTTGCGCTCATCTATGGGCGCCGTGAGGATTCCCCAAAGTCCCGGCACTGGGGAGCGCCGGGAGACGTCAGGAAGACCCCAGCCGGCTGGGCCGCTGGCTGGGGTTGCTTTCTCCGGCTGGTCTAGCGCAAGCACCGCAATAGTGGGGACCAACAGAAACCAGTAGTATCTTCCGGCTGCGGCCCGCGCAGCCGCATCGCGCATCACGGGAGTGCACCCTTGCGTCTGCGAAACAGGCATTGCTTCGCTCTAGTAATCTTGTGCTTCCTGGCAGTCCCTTTCATCGCCCGGCAGCTTGGCGCCCAGCAAATCACGGGGAACCTTCGCGGCACTGTGACCGACCCCTCTGGCGCCGTGGTGCAGAACGCCAGTGTGGCGGCCATCCAGGCCGAAACCGGCCTCCGCCGGACTGCGACCACTCGGCGCGACGGCAGTTATCTGCTTTTGGAGTTGCCGGTGGGGCACTACCGGCTGGAGGTTCAGGCCCAGGGCTTCCGCAAATATCTGCAGGAAGGAATTTCGCTGAACGTGAACGAGACCGCCACGGTGCCAGTGCGTTTGACCGTGGGAACGGAAAAGCAGGAGGTCAACGTCCGCGAAGATGCGCAGATTATTCAGGGTACCGTCACCAGCCTGGGCAAGGCGGTGCTGTCGCGGGAACTGCTCAGCCTGCCTCTGAACGGGCGCAATTTTACCCAGTTGGGCGTGCTGCAACCCGGGGTGGTGCCGATCACGCCCGGCCTGGCGGAGGCGGGCGGTTCTTTGCGCGAAGGCCAGGCCTACGCGGTCAATGGGCAGCGGCCGGAGTCGAACAATTTCCTGATTGACGGAGCCAACAACTTCAGCAGCGTGGATGGTGGATTCATCCTCAAGCCGCCGATTGACGCCATTGCCGAATTCCGCATTCTGACCAACGGCGCCAACGCAGAATTCGGACACAGCGCCGGCTCCACCACCAACATCCTCACCCGCTCCGGCTCCAACAGCTTTCACGGCGCGGCCTGGGAATTTCTGCGCAACGACGCTATGGACGCGCGCAATTACTTCGCACAGCAGGTTGAACCCTTGAAGCAGAACCAGTTCGGCGGCACTCTGGGCGGGCCCATCCGCAAGGACAAGACGTTCTTCTTCGCTTACTACGAAGGATTCCGCAACCGGCAAGGGGAAACCCGGTCTGCCACGGTGCCTTCAGCCTTGGAGCGGCAGGGAAACTTTTCCCAGACTATTGACCCCTCAAGCGGCAAGGTTGACCCGCTGATTAACGAATTCACCGGGCAGCCCTTCCCGGGCAACCAGTTGCCGTTTATTGACCCCATCGCGCAAAACCTGCTGCAATTCTTCCCTTTGCCCAACAGCGGGACTAACACCTTCACCGCCACACAATCCCTGCGCCTGGGCAGCGACCAGTTCGGCGTGCGTGTGGACCATTATCTTTCTCCCGCCGACACCCTGAATTTCCGCTACATGTTCAGCAACAGCAACACGCTTGACCCGCTTTCCACCGCAGGCGCGAACCTGCCCGGCTTTCCCGTGGGAGAGGACCAGCGCGCGCAGAACTTTGTCGGCCAGGAGACGCATACCTTTTCGCCGGAGATGATCGGGGTGGCACGCTTCTCTTTCCTGCGGAACAAGTTTCTGCTGGATGAGCACATCAACCACACTGTCCCCAGCGCTCTGGGGTTTCAATACCAGCCCACTTTACCCCTGGCCGCCGGGCCGCCGTTTATCCAGGTGAACGGTTACGCTTCCATCGGCGATCCCATAACCGGGCCCCGGCAAACTTATCAGAACTCGTTCGACTGGTCTGGGTCGCTGACCTGGATCCATGGCCAGCACGAAGTCAAATTCGGCGGCGGCTTTCAGCACAACCAGATCAACGTGCTGCAGGGCATCGCTTCCAACGGTTTTTTTGTCTTTGCCCCATTCCCCGTCAGTAACTCGTTCGCCAGCTTTCTTTTCGGACAGCCGGTTTTCTTCCTGCAGGGCGGAGGGGACTTGTCGCGCGGCTTGCGCGGCAACAGCAGCAACGCTTACGCCCAGGATACCTACAAACTGACCCGCCGGCTGACCCTGAATATGGGTCTGCGTTACGAACTGCCCTCGCCATACACCGAGATCCATAACCGGCAGAACCTGTTTGTTCCCGGGGCGCAGTCGCGCGTATTTCCCAATGCGCCGGCGGGGTTGCTCTATCCCGGCGACCCGGGTGTGCCGAGCGGGCTGATTCCTACGGACAAAAAGGCATTCGCTCCACGCATCGGCCTGGCCTGGGACCCCACGGGCAGCGCGCATTGGCTGGTCAGCGCCGCTTACGGAATCTTCTATGAGCCCTACTACACCGGCGTTGGGGGGCCGCTGCAGGACCCGATCAGCGCGCCGCCGTACCTGCAGACGCCGCAGGTCAATCTGCCCAACTTTGCCAGTCCCTTCGGCAACACCAACCCGTTTGCTCTCAGTTTCTCGCAGCCCATGACCCTGCTGGTGCTCAACTCCCGTCTACCGCTGCCCTATGCCCAGGACTGGAACTTGAATGTACAGAAATCATTCGGCCAGGACTGGCTGTTTCAGATGGGGTACGTGGGCACCACCGGAGTTAAACTGCCGCGCTTTATCGAAGGCAATCCGCCGGTTTATGTTCCCGGGCAGTCGAGCGAAAACAACGTGAACCAGCGGCGCCTGTATTCAGGATGCACGCTGGCCAGCCCCAACAATTGCGTGTACGGCTCGGTGGGCGAAATCGCGGGAGTCGCCAATTCTTCTTACAACGCGCTGCAGGCCAGTCTGCGCAAGCGCTTCAGCCATGGACTGTCGTTCCTGGCGTCTTACACCTTCTCCAAGAGCATTGACGACGTTTCCTCGTTCAACATCACGGGTTCCGCGTCCAGCCCGGTGGCGGGCGAGAACGACCTCCCGCAGAATCCATTTGACCCGGCGGCGGAGCGTGGGCGCTCCATGTTCGACGCACGCCACCGCTTCGTGCTGAGCTATGAATGGAGCCTGCCCTGGTGGAAGCAGGGGCATACGTGGTACCAGCATGTGCTGGGCAACTGGCAGGTGAACGGCATCACCAGCTACATGAGCGGCACGCCCTTCACCGTGTTTGACTCCCAGGACGTGTCGCTGGTGGGCACGGCGCCGGAGATAACCGGCTTCTCCGCCAACCGCCCCAACCTGGTGGGCGACCCTAATTCCGGACCCCGC
Organism: Terriglobales bacterium; assembly: GCA_035496875.1. Classification (GTDB taxonomy): domain Bacteria; phylum Acidobacteriota; class Terriglobia; order Terriglobales; family Acidobacteriaceae; genus JAICWP01. The sequence goes on from DATJEH010000018.1 coordinate 6,038, forward strand.
ACCGTGCAGGAATGGTTCAACGTAAACGCCTTCCAGCGGCTCAACCCGGTAACGCAAGCCGGCCAGTTCGGCAGCGCTGGCCGCAATATTGTGCAGGGGCCAGGGTTCCAGGAGTGGGACTTCTCGGCATTCAAGAACATTCCCCTGGCGGAAACCAGGCAACTTCAATTCCGGGCGGAGTTCTTCAACGTGTTCAACCACTCCAATTTGCGTCTGCCGGACAGCGACATCAGTTCGCCCACCTTCGGCCACATCCAGGAGGCGCTGCCGCCCCGCCTGGTGCAGCTGGCGCTAAAGTTCCTGTTCTGAGACTTCGGGCTCTGCTTATTGCGGCTGAACCACCAGATTTAAATTCAGCTGATGCTGCAATGTGCCCGAGGTCGCGGTGACCGTGATGTTGTAGGTGACCGGAGGCGGGGGAGATGAGGGCGGAGGGGGAGAAGGAGGCGGAGGCGTCGGAGCCGCGCTGGTCCCGCCGCCGCCACAGGCAGGTTGCAGGATAAGGGCCGCCAGCACCACCACCAGCAGCAGCGTGAACAGCTTCTTATTCCGCCGACTTCCCGAAAAACTTAATACTATGCCCGGCAGCAGCAGGGCCAGCATGAGTTGCGCCTGGGTCGCCGAAGCGGGCAGCCGCAAGGCAGCCAAAGTCTTCGGGGTGCTGATACTGAGCACCACAATCGCGGGAGAGCCGCCGGGGGTGAGAGTAGATGGGGAGAACGAGCACGCGCTGCCTTTCGGAAGTCCGGAGCATGAGAAGGAAACCGGATTTGTAAATGGGGCTTGAACAGAATTGATGAATAATTCGTACTGCGCTGATTGTCCAGCATTGATGGCGGCGGTATTGGCACGTGCGAGCAACGAGAAATCAATAACCGGGACGGTGACCGTAATGTCGTGGGTGGCTGCTCCTGGTCCGCTGCTCGTAAAGTCAACCCACGTTGCGAATACGTAGGGCAGATACGCGGAGTCGGAAGCCGATAGAGAAAGCGTGGCCGTTACATCCACCGGCGAGCCCGCCAGGGTTACCGTGCTGGATGGTGAAAAAGAACAGGAGAAATTAAAACCCGAGCACGAAAGAGTGACCGTCCCCGCATATCCAGCCGCCGGAGTGAGCGTTATCTGAAGAGATGTAGAGCCACCTGGGGTGACACTTGCGGGTGGCGACGTGACCGTCATGGCGTAATCAGGGCTGCTGCCCACGGTGACGGAGAGGGCGAAAGTCTTGGGCGAAGGTTGGCCGGACGCGGTTGCGCTAATCGTGGAGGTGTAAGTTCCGGGAGGAGTCGCACCGGCGGCGGCAACAGTCAACCTTACCGGCGATTGGTACAATGCCGGCAGCACGCCAGATGGAAAGAAGTTGCAAGTTGCGCCGGAGGGCAGGTTGGAGCAAGAGAGAGTGATCGGTTCGTAGAAAGGCGACTGAGGATACATAACGGCGGAAGCGGAGATACTCCCCTGGTTGACGGTCACGGCCGATGGCGAGGGATCGCTAAAGGCATAAGCGGCAACCGATACCGTGGTGGGAGCGGTTTCGACCGTGGCATTGGGATCGCTGCCGGTACCCTGCACCAGGAAGGTGGAATCGGTGGTCGCGTTCGAAGCCGTCGTGGCGGCGGTGACGGTCAAGGAAAACGCCGTACCCGATGGCATGGGAGTGACGGTGATGCCAGTGCACGTGCCGAAGCTCACAGTAGCGGGGCACTCAATGTCCACTGAGCTGCTGTAGCCGTTGTAGCCGGTAATGATGCCGTTGATGGTGCCGGTCTGGCCGGGGAAGAGATAGATGTGGGGTGTGGTGATCTTGATCTGATACGGAATGTCGTAGGACCAGATGCCGCGGCCGTAGGTGCCGGCCCGAAGCTGTTTGACCCCGCCCGACTCGAACATGTGCAGTTGCAGGACGGCTACGTTAGGCAATTGCCCGAGTTCGGTCCAGTTCTGCAGGTCATGACTGGTGTAGACGCCAACATCTGTAGCAACGTAGAAGGTGCTGCTATCGTCTGGGTCTATGAGGATGGCGTTCGCGGGGACAGCAGGAAGATTGGATGATGGACCTGGGTTCCAGTTCGCGCCCTGGTTGGTGGTTTGGAGCACGTTCCCATAGCCAAAGCCCATTACCGTGGCGTAAGCGGTGTTGCCGGTTGGGTCGTTGAGGTCTACAGCGAGGCCGGAGATGGCGTAGGAGCCATTGTTGGGAGAAAAAGAGTTCATCCAAGTGAAGAGTCCGAGGTCGGCATTATTGCTGACCCAGATGTGACCCGGCAGGTTGAATTGGGTGTTGGGATCGAAGCCGCCTTCGGTGCCGACGTAAATCACCGAGGAGCCATTTCCGGTGTTGGGTCCGCCGGCGGCAATGGAGCGGATGAGCTGCGTTTCGCTACCGCTACATGCCTGGTTGGGCGTTTGGTTCATGACGGTGTCGAAGTTGTAGCTCACTGCGGCAAATCCGCTGCCGTCGCTGTTGCCCCGCCACAGGCGGCAGGTGCCCACCATCATGCGGCTATCGGCCTGTGGGTCAAGAATGAACGGGGTGTAGAAGAAGCCGTGATCTCCTCCCACCGTGGAATTGGTAACAATGAGGTCGAAGGTCTGCGCCAGGCAATTGATGCCGTCATTGCAACGCTGCACGCTGACGTCGGTATTGGTGGTGAACCAGGTCTGGGGATTACTGGGGTCAATGGCGTTGAAGCCACCATCGCCGCCATTCACCGAGATCCAGTTGCTGCCGTAACTGGTGTCGGTAGCTGGCGAACCGTTGTCCTGGGTGCCGCCTAGTAAAGTGCCGGGGTCCCCGGGGGCGTTGGCAAAATCCACGAACTGCGACATCGAGCCCATAGTGGCGTTCAGATCCTGAAAGGGATTCGGCGCAGTGCCACAGGTGCCGGAGCTAAGCGCATATCCGTTCAGGGCGCGGTAGATGCCGCCATCATTGGCGAAGTACATAATCACTTGCGAGGAGCTCAGCCGCAGAAAGCTGATGCCGTGCTGGTCAGGATGTACGTGGGCCAGCGAACCCAGCGGAGTGCAGCCGTACACGTGGGTAAGATTGATGAACGGCCTGGTCGCGCAAAGACTGTTGCTGGCGGTAATCGAGCACTTAAAAAGGTTGACCGCTCCGGCATAAAGGTCGGTACCGGCGCCATTGGGCACGGCAGCCAGCGTCAGGTTGAACCAGCCCTGCTCGGTGCCGCAACCATTCCCCGCCCCGTCGCCGCAGTTGGTGATGCCGCTATCGTTCACCTGCTGCCAGGAGCCGCCGGCATTGGTTGTTTTGTAGATGCCGCCATCTCCGATGTTTCCCTGCTGGTCAATGGTGACGTACCAGGTATAGAGCTCTTCCCGGCCGGGGACCACCGCCATCTCTCCGCGGAAGACCAGGCAGACCGGAGCGCCTGTGGTACCGATGGGACAGTTATGCAAGGGGGTGCCGGGCTGGTTGGCCATCCGGCCCCAGGTGATGCCATCGGCGGAGACGTAATAGCCTCCGAATTGCAGAAAGGCGATGAACTTGTGGCTGGCCGGGTCGTAGATAACGGAAGTCGCGCCAATGCCCGGGGCCACTCCTTGTAAAGCGAGCGTCCACGTCTGGCCAGCATCGGTCGAAGTGTAGAGGCCGGGTGCGCTAATACCTCCTGCCGCAGCGGCGGCCCCTTCGTCGTTACCGGCGCCCGCAGCGGCCGCCACCACCAGGTTGGGATTGTCGGTGCTGAA
>DATJEH010000019.1:0-9586 GCA_035496875.1 Terriglobales bacterium
GGCCATTCCCCAAAATAGCCAAGCGCAACCAGGCCCAACAGGCTCAGTATGGAGACCCAGCGGTGTGCCCGCGGCCACAGGGAGAAAACAATATGCCCGCCGTCAAGCTGGCCCCCGGGCAGAAGATTCAGGGCGGTGGCAAACATGCCCACCCAGGCCGCGATCGCGATGGGGTGCAAGGCCATATGATCCAGAGGGATAGCGGAATTCGGTCCGAGGCGGTGCGCCAGCCGGAAGATAAGGGGAAAACCCAACAGGATATCGGACGAAGCCATTCCCGGCGCCATCGGTTTGGAAAGAAAAATCGCGAATAACAGCGCGATTACGGATAGCACAAAGCCCGCAATCGGTCCCGCAATCCCGATGTCAAACAGGTCGCTGCGCGAACGGATGGGCGAGCGAATGAAAATAAAAGCTCCCATGGTGCCGATCAGCGTGGGGGCAGGAATGAAGAATGGCAGGGTGGCATACACACCATACTTCATGCAGTAGTAATAGTGGCCCATCTCGTGGGCCAACAAGATAATAAGCAGGGTAGCGGCGAAGGGAATGCCCAGCAGCAGGCGCGCAGGCTTTTCCAATGCCCATGCCAAAGGAAAGAAATACAGAAGCCCAGTTCCCTGCTCCAAAAGCGGCTGATGGCGCAGAAAGTTGTACTCCATGCGCGCTCCTACCACCAGGGTGGTGAACACGGTGGCCAGGAGCAACAGGGCGTGCAGCCAATAACGGCGACGCGGCTGCGGCACTACGAAGACTTCAACCGGCGCGGGAAGTTCGTAGGTGGAGGGAATTGGGGAAAGAGGATCGGACATCAGTGTACTCAGGGGATTGTATCAAGAGGAGAGCTCTGGCCGGTGACAAGTAGCACTTGGCAATTAGCACTTGGCAATTAGCACTTGGCATTTAGCCAGCCACGCTTCCCGCAGAACAGCCTTCGGGCCAGATGCTAAGTGCTAAATGCTAAGTGCTTATTTTCAATCAATGGATTGCAATTCCTTGCCCGGCTTGAAGCGCACTGCCTTGCCGGGAGGAATGCTCACTTCCGCGCCGGTGCGCGGATTGCGCCCGATCCCGGTTTTGCGCGGGCGCACGTTGAACACACCAAATCCCCGCAGCTCAATACGATCGCCCTTGGACAGCGACTTCTTCATGCTCTCAAAGACGGTTTCCACCGCCAGTTCCGCCTTGGTTTTGGTGATGCCCGTCTTATTGACCACTTCGTTGATGATGTCGAGTTTGATCACAAATCGCTCCGCCGGGGCTGTGCCCGGAACGTCCTGGCAAAAGCAGCGCTAAACTGCAGATACTAAAGGTCATGAACGCGATTGTCAACGCCGCATTTGGCCTAAAAGATGACCTCTGGGATGCCTGCCGTTGAGAGTTAGGGAGAAATGCCGCTACCGCGCCATATCCCGGTGCACTACCTTGAGCCGATAGCCCGCCTTGCGCAGGCGCTTGGCCACGTCTTCGGCGATCATCACCGAGCGGTGCTGACCGCCGGTGCAGCCAAAAGCAATAGTCAGGTAGCTCTTCCCTTCCCGCAGGTAGTGGGGCAGCAGATAGATCAGCAGGTCGGAAATGCGCTTAATGAACTCCTGGGTCTGGGGAAAAGAGCGGATGTACTTGGCCACCTTGGGGTGGCGGCCGCTATAGGGACGGAATTCGGGCACAAAATGCGGGTTGGGCAGAAAGCGAACGTCGAACACCAGGTCGGCTTCGTCCGGCACGCCCTGCTTGTAGCCGAAGCTGACGCAGGAAACAAGAATGTTCTTGCCCGTCGAGTCGGGCTGGAAGCGCTGCATGACGTGGGCACGCAGCTCGTGAACGTTGAACTTGGAAGTGTCAATGACCAGGTCGGCGATGCGCCGGATGGGCTGCAGGCGCTTGCGTTCGGCCTGCAGTGCGGCTTTGACGGGCTCGTCAGTGCCCAAGGGATGCGGCCGCCGGGTTTCGCTGTAGCGCCGCAGCAGCACCGGATCATCGGCTTCCAGAAAGATGATGGTGGTGGGCAGCACTTGCCGCACCGACTTCAGAATGACGGGCAGCTTCTCCAGACCTTCGCCTTCGCGCACGTCCACGACAATGGCGGTGCGCTCGATGTCCACGGAATGCCGCGCCAGTTCGGCGAAGCGTGGAATCAGGTCCACGGGCAGGTTATCAACGCAATAGAAACCGAGGTCCTCAAAGGTATTGATGACCGTTTTCTTGCCCGAGCCGCTCATGCCGCTGATGATCACCAGCTGGCGCAACTCGCCCCGGTGACCGTTGCGCGCGGCTGCCTGGCCTACGCTTCGCTTCAATTTTCGCGCGGTTAAGGGCATCGCGTTTAGCCGATGGTAGCAGCAAACCCCCGGCGAAAACTACAAGGGATATTGGGGCTGGGGCTGCGCAGGGGTGAGCCGATAAAGGACGTGCCGCCGCCCGGAATATTCGATGTCCTTTTCGTAGCCGAACCCCAGCTTGTCGAGGATGCGGAGGGAGGCGCGGTTATCAGGAAGCGCGAAACCCACTAGATCGGCTAACCCCAGGCGTTTAAAGGCGATTTCCACGAGCGCAGTGACAATCTCACTGGCCAGGCCCTGCCTCCAGAACGGGGCCAGCAGGGCGCAGCCAACTTCAACCTCCATCTGCCCGCCCAGCTCCATGCGCCGCAACGCCGCCCGGCCGACGAACTGCTGCCCCCGGTTATAGAGCAGCCACATGCCGAATCCGTTCGCTTCCCACTGCGCCAGGAAACTTTGCAGGTAGTGGCGGGTCTGCTGCTCCGAGCGCACTCCGCCCAGGGTGGCCATGGTCGCCGGGTCCTGATGCATGGCCAGCAGCAATGCGAAATGCTCCGGCTGAAGGCGATAGGCGCGCAGGCGCCCGGTTTCGAAGTGCTCAGGCGCAGCCAGATTCCGTGCAACCGGGTTCCGGCCAATCAGGTTCCGTGGCGGGGAACTCATGCCACGATTATAGGCAGCCTGGGCTTAGCCGGGACCGGAAGTGACGGTCGAAAGCGGGCTTGGGGGACTTGAATTTTGGCTATTTTTTAGCCGTTACCAACTCGGAAATTTTCGCGTACTGGCGGCGCGATATCACTCCGCGGCTCAGAAGGTCGTCCGGCTTGGCATAGGGACGGCCAGCGATGATCCGGTCCGCTATTGCGGCATTCACGCCCGGCAAGCTTTCAAGCTGCGCCCTGCTGGCATGGTTCAGATCCAGCGGCTTGTCGCGGCTCCAGCCTTCTCGCACCCCGGCGGCTACGGCCTTGGCGTCGCTTTTGAGCGCCGCCGTAGTCTGGGCCGTTTTTTCCTTCAGCTGCTGCGGATTCTGCTTCACGGAACAGCTAAAACAGGCGGTCAGGACGAGCGTAAAACCGCCGGCCAGCAGCACGGAGAATATGCGCCAAAGTCGCATGATGGTTTGATGCAGGTGGAAGACCTGCGCCGTATCACCGGCGGGCTTGGCGGCAACTCGAACGCAGGAGGCAAGTTTTGGCGTCCCCGGGGGGATTCGAACCCCCGTTACCGCCGTGAAAGGGCGATGTCCTAGGCCGGGCTAGACGACGGGGACGCTTCGAAAGGTGGGCCGTGTGACTCGAAATTGATGCTAACAGCCAACTTTACACACTGTCAAAATTAGGCTCCCCTGCCCACCTGCATCCTCGGCAACTACAATTGAATCCATCATGGGCAGGAGACCACCATGGCTGATCCGCTTTACTTAAACCTCTGGTTCCCCAGCTTCGAAGCGCAGGAGATGCTGCCGCGCACGCTTCTGGTGATGCGCCAGTTCCCTTTTTCCGCGCAGCAGCCCGGCATCAGCTACCTGGCGCTGCATCCCATCTCCTGGGACGAGCCGACCATCCTGGAACGCCGCTTCCAGCCCGGCGCCACGCCCGATGAGGCCATCGAAATCGCCTCCGACCTGCTGCACGAGGACTACGCCTATCTTTTCGAGGCGCACTGGGATTTGTGGACATCCGGCGAAGGCGCGCAGCCCTGGTCGGAGCAGCCGCGGCAGGTCAAATTCCTAGTGCACGGGCTGGAATTCGACGAGGAGGTTTACCGCGAAAACGGTCACATCCAGGTGGACATCGGTCTGGACACGCCATTCCTGGGGGAAGACGCAGAACTGACGCCCTTCATCGAGCAGCGGGTGCGCGCCAACGTGCAGAAGCTGGTGGAGTTCACCAGCAAAGTAGAGAAGAACTGCGGCATCAGCGGGCGGGTGCTATGGTCGGAATCAGAGGAGAACCTGGCCCAGAAGCTGCTCTCCAGGTTGCAGAAAGTTCAGTAAACCGGAGTTTCGAGTTTCAGGTTTCAAGGTTTCAGCAACTCTTGAGCGTTCCCGAAAACCTTGAAACCTTGGAAACCTGTGAATCCTTCTTCTCGAAACCCGAAACTGGAAACTGGTCTATTTGGTTCTTCCCGCCTCACCTTTCAGTTGCTCTCCGGCGGCGGCCTGGGCGGCAGCCAGCCTGGCAGTTAGCACACGGAAGGGCGAGCAGGAAACGTAGTTCATGCCCACCTGGTGGCAGAACTCCACCGACGATGGGTCTCCGCCGTGCTCGCCGCAGATGCCCACCTTCAAGTCGCGGCGGGTCTTGCGCCCGCGCTCCGTGCCCATCTTCACCAACTGCCCCACACCTTCCCGGTCGAGCACGGCAAACGGATCCTGCTTGAGGATGCCCTCGGCCAGGTAGGTAGGCAGGAATTTGTTGATGTCGTCGCGCGAGAAGCCGAAGGTGGTTTGCGTCAGGTCGTTGGTGCCGAAGGAGAAGAACTGCGCTTCCTTGGCGATCTCGTCGGCCACGAGCGCCGCACGCGGCAGCTCGATCATGGTGCCCACCAGATAATCCACGCGGGTTTCTTTTTGCGCGAACACCTCCTCCGCCACGCGCACGATGATTTCCTTCTGGTTGGCGGTTTCCTTCAGCGTGCCCACCAGGGGGATCATGACCTCAGGCTCCACCTTTACGCCTTCCTTGGCCACAGCGCAGGCCGCCTCAAAGATGGCGCGCGCCTGCATTTCCGTGATTTCGGGATAGGTGATGCCCAGGCGGCAGCCGCGATGCCCCAGCATGGGATTGAACTCATGCAGTTCTTCCACGCGCCGCAGGAGAGTGCGCAATTCGCGCAGCTTGGGCGAACGCGGCTTGGTGGCTTCCAGCACCGCAATCTCCACCATCAGGTCTTCGCGGCGGGGGAGGAACTCGTGCAGCGGCGGATCGAGGGTGCGGATGGTCACCGGGTAGCCGTCCATGGCCCGGAAGATGCCGACAAAATCGGAGCGCTGCATGGGCAGCAGCTTGCGCAGCGCCATGCGGCGGTCCTTCTCCGTGCCCGCCATGATCATGGCGCGCATGTGCGGGATGCGGTCCTCGGCAAAGAACATGTGCTCGGTGCGGCAGAGCCCGATGCCCTCGGCGCCGAACGCGCGCGCCTGGATGGCATCGCGCGGGATGTCGGCGTTGGCCCGCACTCCCAGCTTGCGGAAAGGTTCCGCCCAGCTCATGAACTTCTGCAGTTCGGGATCGTCGGGCGAAGCGTCCAGGGTACCCAGCTTGCCGTTGATCACCCGGCCGGTGGTGCCGTCGAGCGAAAGCCAGTCGCCTTCTTTCAGCACCTTGCCCTTCACCCGCATCTCTTTGGCTTTTTCGTCTACCTGGATATCGCCGGCGCCGGCCACGCAGCATTTGCCCATGCCGCGCGTGACCACTGCCGCGTGGCTGGTCATGCCGCCGCGCGAGGTCAAGATGCCCGCCGCCACTTCCATGCCGTGAATATCCTCAGGGGTGGTCTCGGCCCGCACCAGGATCACCGGATTGCGCTTGCGTCCATCGCCGGCTTTCTTGACCGCGTCGTCAGCGGTGAACACGATTTGTCCAACCGCTGCGCCTGGTGAGGCCGGCAGCCCGGTGGCCAGCACCTCGATTTTCTGTTTCTTTTCGTCAAGGCGCGGAACCAGAAAGTCGTAAAGCTGGTTGGGTTCCACGCGGAAGATGGCCTCTTCCTTTTTGATGAGCCCTTCTTCCACCATCTGGATGGCCACCCGCACGGCCGCCAGACCGGTGCGCTTGCCATTGCGCGTCTGCAGCATGTAGAGGCGCCCGTCCTGAATGGTGAACTCGAAATCCTGCACGTCGCGGTAGTGCTTCTCCAGCCGCGTGGTGATGTCGCGCAACTGCTGATACACCTGGGGCATGACCTTTTCCAGTTCGCGGATAGGCACCGGAGTGCGGACGCCGGCCACCACATCCTCACCCTGCGCGTTCATCAGGAACTCGCCGTAGAACTCCTTGGCGCCGGTCGCAGGGTTGCGGGTAAAGCCCACACCGGTTCCGCTGCTCTCGCCCAGGTTGCCGAACACCATGGCCTGGACGTTTACCGCCGTACCCAGGTCGTCGGAGATATTGTTGATGCGGCGGTAGTGTTTGGCGCGATCGTTATTCCAGGAGCGAAACACAGCATCACGGGCCATCACCAGCTGCTCGTGGGGGTCCTGCGGGAAGTCCCGCTTGGCATGCTTTTTCACCACCTTCTTGTATTCCTCAATCACTTCCTTGAGCGCGGCCGCGTCCAAGTCGGTATCGAGCTTCGCTTTCTTCTGCTTTTTCTTGGCATCGAAGACCTCGTCAAATGCGCTCTTTTCGATATCCAGCACCACGTTGCCGAACATCTGGATGAGGCGCCGGTAGGAGTCGTTGGCGAAGCGCGGGTTGTTGGCCCGGCGCGCCAGCGCCTCCACGCTCTTGTCGTTCAGTCCGAGGTTCAGGATAGTATCCATCATGCCCGGCATGGAGAACTTAGCCCCCGAGCGCACGCTCACCAGCAGCGGGTTCTCGCCCACGCCCAGCTTCTGACTCTGCAATTTTTCAAGCCGGCCCAGTGCATCTTCCATCTGCCGGGCCACTTCTGCTGACACTTTGGCCGTGCGCATGTACTCCCGGCAGGCCTCGGTCTGGATGGTGAATCCCGGAGGCACCGGCAGGCCGGCATTGGTCATCTCCGCCAGGCCGGCGCCTTTGCCGCCCAGTTCGTCTTTCATCTTGCCGTTGCCGTCGGCCTTGCCATCGCCGAAGAAGTAAACGTATTTGGTGGCTGGTGTTTGTTGGCTGCGGTATTCCGTTTCGGGCAAAGCATGTGTCGCCATGTTGAGTCCTTTGCTGTTTCTTAAGATACTTTCGATTCCTTGCTCTCGGTCACAATCTCGGAGAAATCCGCGATGGTGGAGAATTCCGTGAGAACAGTCTGCAGTAAGGCCAGGCGGTTGGCGCGCACGCCAGGCTCATCCACCATGACCATGACCTTGTCGAAAAATGTGTCCACTGCCGGGCGCAAGCGTGAAATCTCCACCAGCGCCGGCTCGTAGTTTTTATTGGCGCGCAGTTCGCGCACCCGCCGGGCGGCCTCGGGAACCAGTTCCGCAAGATTGACTTCCGCGGGCTCCTTGAGTGCGCCAGGATGGAATTGTGCGGCCGGCTCAGACCCCAGCTCGCGCGCCTGCCGCAAAATGTTTTTCATGCGCTTGAAGGCAATGGAGATGGATTCGAAGTCGGGCGACGGACGCACCTTGGCCACGGCCTGCGCCCGGGCCGCCGCATCCACCACATCGTCGCTGCCTGCGGCCAGCACGGCGTTGACCACGTCATAAGCAAAGCCCAGCACGTCGCGCAAATAGAATTCCAGCCGCTCGCGCACGAAAGCAAAGATGGACTGCAGAACTTCCGCCCGGCCCTCCAGCTGGGCGAACTTCGGTCCGAACTTCTTCTCCGCTTCGGTGCCACCGTAGCCTGCCAGAGCGTCGCGAAACAACTGTTCGAGGCTGAGTGGCAGCTTGTGCCCGGCGATGGTCTTCACAATCCCGTTCGCCTGCCGGCGCAGCGCAAACGGATCTTTCGAGCCGCTGGGCTGCAGGCCCAGCGCGAACATTCCGGCTATGCTGTCCGCCTTGTCTGCAATCGAAAGCACGGCGCCCTCCATAGTGCGCGGCGGGGAATCTTCCATGGATTCCGGCTTGTAGTGGTCGTAAATTGCTTGCGCAATCAACCTGTGCGCTTCGGGGGTCATGCCGAAATCCAGTTCCTGCGCCTGGGCGTACAATCCGCCCACAACCCCCTGCAGCTCGGTGAATTCTTTTACCAGTTCAGTCGTCAGGTCAGTCTTGGCCAGGCAAGCCGCCTTGTGGACCACTCCCGGGCGGATCTCGAAGCCAAATTCTTTCAGCGGACCGGAGATGTGGCTCGCCAGATGCTGCACGCGGAGCGTCTTTTCGTAGTAGCTTCCCAGGTCCTTCTGAAAGGTAACGCTTTTCAGCAGCGGAACACGTTCGCGAAGCGAGATCTTCTGGTCGGTCTGCCAGAAGAAACGAGCGTCATTGAAGCGAGCACGCAGCACCCGCTCGTGCCCGTGGCGGATGATGCCATCGGGATCGCCGTCCGTGTTCAGAACCGCCAGAAAGTACGGCAGCAGCTTATGCGCGGCATCTTCCAGGGCAAAATATTTCTGGTGGTCGCGCATCACCGTGACCAGCACTTCTTCGGGCAATTCCAGAAACTCGCGGTCGAAAGTGCCCAGGACTACGGAAGGAAATTCCGTGAGGTTGACCACGATCTCGAGCAGTGCCGAGTCTTCCCGCCAGCGGGCCTCGCTGATGGTGCGCGCGGCATCGTCCAGGGCTTTGCGGATATGCTCTTCGCGCACCTTCTGGTCCGCGATCACCGAGGCGCGCTCCAGAGCGCTGCCATACTCTCCGGGGGAGCGAAGAACAATAGGGCCGCCCAGGGTCCGGTGTCCCTGCGAAGTATTGCCGGCGCGAACCCCGTCAAACTCCAGGGGCACAACTTCGCCGTCCAGCAGCGCTACCAGCCAGCGCACCGGGCGCACAAAGCGCTCGTTCTTGGCACGCCAGTACATGCTCTTGGGCCAGTAAATCGAAGCCAGCTCTTTGGGCAACAGCTCAGCGAGAATCTCCGACGCAGGGCGTCCTTTGCTTACGACATTGGCCGCCAGGCATTCGCCCTTGGGCGTCATCACTCGCTGCAATTTCGCAACTTCAATGTTCACTTTCTTCGAAAAGCCGTGCGCCGCCGGCGTGGGCTGCCCGTCTTTGAATGCCACCTTCACCGACGGCCCGATTACCTGCTCCTCCACATCCACCTGGCCAGTGGCAACTCCCGCCACCCTGACTGCCAGGCGCCTGGGAGTGGAAAATGCCGTACCCGCAACCGCTGATTGGGTCCGCAGGCGCTCGCGTGTCAACAACTCATTTACACGCGTGAAGAGTTCCGCCGAAGCCGAGCCAATCATGCGCGCGGGAATCTCTTCGCATCCGATCTCAAGCAGGAAATCCGCCATGAACTCTTCTTTACACTGTCATCCGGAGCGAGGGCGCAGGATACAGACCCGCGTCCGAGTCGAAGGACCTTGTGCTCGCCATCGCCGCGTTCTTACGTTGTCACCTGTTCCCGCGCCTTCGCCGCGGGTTGGCTTGCCGTCTTCGCTTCTACCGCGCTTTGCTGCTGAATCCACGCCTTGGCAATGCCCACCGCCAGGTTGCGGATACGGGCGATCACGCCCACCCGCTCGGTCACCGAAATCGC
>DATJEH010000020.1:0-27576 GCA_035496875.1 Terriglobales bacterium
CTGCTCTCCTTCTTCGGCGCCCTCAGCTATTCCGAGCTTGCCGCCATGAAGCCCCAAGCCGGCGGCGAGTACGTTTACATGCGCGACGGCTACGGCCCCCTGGGCGGCTTCCTCTACGCCTGGACCTACTTCGTGCTCGCCAAGCCCGGCTCCATGGCCACCATCGCCATCGGCCTGGTGCGTATTCTTGGCACCTTCAGCTTCCTCGCCATTCTTCCCCAGCCCATGATGACCCATCCCTTCCTCATTAGCTGGGGACAACTGGTCGCTATCGCCGCCGTCGTCTTCATTTCCTTCATCAATTACATCGGAGTTAAAAAGGCGGGTGAATTCCAGCTCTTCTTCACCCTGTTGAAAGTCGCCATCATCCTGGCCATCGTGGGCGTGGGTTTTGCCTACGCACACGGCGGCGTGGCCAATTTCGCCACCCGCTACCTGGGCGCGCGCGGCGGCTTTGCCGGATTCATGGTGGCGCTCATCGCCGCTCTCTGGGCTTATGACGGCTGGAACCTGGTCACCACCGTCGCCGGCGAAATCAAGCAGCCGCAGCGCAGCCTGCCCATTGCGCTCATCCTCGGCGTAGCCACCGTCGCCGTGCTCTACATGCTGGTAAACGCGGCCGTGCAGTACGTCATGCCCGCTTCCGCCGTCGCCGCCTCGCCCCGCCCCGCCTCTGACGCCATGCAACTGGCCATGGGTGCGGCTGGCGCCGCCATCGTCTCCGCCGGCATGGCCATCTCCATGCTCGTCACTCTCAACGGCAGCACCATGACCGGCGCCCGCGTCCCCTTCGCCCTCGCCCGCGACCGCTACTTCTTCCAGGGCCTCGCCAAGGTACACCCGCGCTTCCACACGCCTTCGACGGCTCTTGTGGTGCAGGCCATCCTGGCCATTATCTTTTTGCTCTTTGCGGGAAGCTTTCAGGAACTGTTTTCGGTCACCCTCTTTGGCGAGTGGCTGTTCTACATGCTGGTGACCAGCACCGTCTTCATCTTCCGCTTCCGCGAACCCAACGCCGAGCGGCCATACAAAACCTGGGGCTACCCCGTCGTGCCGGCGTTGTTTATCCTCGCCTCCGCCGTTCTGCTCTACTACACCTTCAGCGCCAACCTGCGAAATTCGTTCGTGGGTTCAGCGCTGATCCTGGCCGGCGTTCCGGTTTTCTACGCCTTCCAGCGCCGTCGTGCGGCGGCTGCATAGCAGGCTGTTCTGCCGCAATAATCCCCAGAACTGTCATGTTGAGCGAGGGCGAACGCCCGAGTCGAAACACCCCTGCACAGGTGGGCGCACCACACTGCGAGAGGGAGTTCTATCGTGAATCGGTGCCCCACTCAAGCCCCGCTTTTAGCTTGAGTGGGACTGAAAGCAAGATTCTTTCCCCGGAATCGCTATTTCGGCTAGCTCGGCCGCCAGCCTTCGGGAGACTCAGCGTCATGCAGCGAGTCGGGAGCGAACCGGCGCTTGACCCATTCTTCTGGAAAGGTAAGGCCAAATGAGCCCGCAAATTTGCCTATCCCGTAGAACCCCAGAATACTGGTGGCCCATTCCATCCTGCCTTTAGCTTGGCTGGGCCGCTCCTCCACCCCCAGTGAATGCAAGAGTTTGCAGCTTGTCGCGCGGAGATATCCGCGATATCCTCCCACTATTGGGGGAGGGTGAAAGATGGCCACGGCTGCCGCCGCCACTCGTGCGCGCTCGGGATCACAGGCAAAGCTGATCTTCTTCGGAATTTTCTTCGCGGTCACCGCGTTCGTCACCTACATGAAGAACGCGCAGATCTTCGACCCTTCATCGGTAGTCGCGCGGCATTTTGCGCCGGCAACGCTGTTTCTCATTCCGCACGCGTTTTTTGCCGCCCTGGCGATGATCATGGGCGCCTTCCAGTTCTCCAACCGGTTGCGCAGCCGTTATCTCCGCGTCCATCGCGTCATGGGCTACATTTACGTGGTGAGCGTGATGATTGGCGCCCCCATCGCCATTCCTCTCGCCGCCCGGATTGACACGCCTTCGCTGGTCGCTGCCTCAGTCGTGCAGGCATTCGGCTGGATGTTCTGCACCGGAGTCGCGCTCTACTGCATCCGCAGCGGCAACGTCCAGCAACACCGGCGCTGGATGATTCGCGGCTATCCTTTTGCCATGGTCTTCACCGTCGCGCGCCTCCTCATTCCCATTCCGGCCATCCTGCGCAGCGGCTTCGTCGGCATCGAGATTGTGGTATGGACGACGATCGCGATGGCCGCCTTCCTGCCCAGCGTGATTCTGGATTGGCGGTCGGTCGCGCCGCGGTCCGCTCCGGCAAAAGCATTGGCGCGCTTCTGAATCCGTCCTTAGAGTCCGCCTGCTACTCCCCCACTCAAGTAAAAACTGCTTGAGTACGCCGCCCGCTGGTCTGATTTGCCCGAATCTCACGCCCCATCAGCGCTTTACGCCGAAACCCAGGCAAAGTTCCACGATGCTGTAATCCCAAGCACTCGCGTGTTCCTGCAACCAACATCCCAGCCGGTGCTGGGGTTAAAATAGGCGTCTGTACTTCGAGCCGCGTCTGCTGCTTCGCTAAAGCAAGAGCGGTTCTAGAGCTGAGAAAATCGCAAGGCTGACTCACCACCAACCATCAACCCAGACAACAGGAAGGAGATAAAGCCCTATGGAATCCAAGCCTACCTACGAACAAGCCAAACTCCACCTGAGAATCTACGAAGAACGCCGCGAGCCCCGGCTTCGGCAGGCGCGTGACTGGTTCTTCGCCAATTGTTTCGCCGACACTCTGGATGAGGCCATGCGCATCGCTCCGCCGGGAACAGATGCCGGCACCAGCTTCATGATGGTGATCAGCTACTGGGACCAGGCGTGCGCGCTGCTCAACTACGGGCTACTGCACGAAGACCTGTTCTTCGAAACCAGCGGCGAGTTCTTCGGGGTTTGGGAGCGCATCAAGCCAACCATCAAGGAAGGCCGGGAACGGTTCTCGAACAAACTCTTTGCCGCTCACATCGAAAATGCAGCCAACCGCTTTGCAACCTGGGCTGAAAAGCGCTCACCCGGGCTGTTAGCCTCAATGCGCCAGATGAATCAGCAAATGCGTTCTCAGGCGAAAAGAGCGGCGTAAGCCCTGGGCTTCTGGATCAAAAGCTGCCCAAACCATAAACCTGCGCCGCTGGAAGCATCCAATGCTTCTGGCGGCGTGCACGTTCACCACCCCAGACGTAATTAGCGATTAGGGCTTTCGCCAGCCGGCCCGGCACCTCGCCACCGACCACCCCCGACCATGCCCCGCCGCCGCGTCGCGCTCCGTAGGCGACAATTACCAAACTAAGAACTACCACCCACCCGCTACCCAACCGTCAATATGCCTTTGGTCATCTTGGGGTTAGCCGCATATAGCGCCGTATAATGAGCCTAATCTCGCAAGAAAAGAGGCTTTAGCGCTTCAAGGGTGGACCCTGTCATCGCAGCGGCGATCTTTGTCTTCGGGCTGTGCTTCGGCAGCTTTCTGAATGTGTGTATCTACCGCCTTCCCCGCGACAAGTCCGTCGTCAGCCCCGGCTCCGCCTGCCCTAACTGCAACACACCCATACACTTCTACGACAACGTTCCGGTCCTCAGCTGGCTCTTGCTGGGCCGCCGCTGCCGCCATTGCCATGCCCCCATCACCGCCCGCTATGCCGCGGTCGAACTGCTCACCGCCGCTCTCTTCGTGGGTGTTTATGCACGCTTTGGGCTCACCGTGGAAGCTCTGAAGTACTGCGTTTTCGGATTCCTGCTTCTAGGCCTGATTTTTACCGACGCTGAGACCAAGCTCTTGCCTGACGAGATGACCCTCTCCGGCCTGGTTCTGGGATTGGTTTTCAGCCTGTTTGTGCCGGTGAATGACCTGATGGCGCGCCTGCTGCCGGGAGTCATCAACCTGCCCGTGAGTTCCGATATTTCCTGGCACCTGATCTCGCTGGCCGACGCCGCCCTGGGCGCAATTGTCGGCGCTTCTTTCATTTACGGAGCCGGCAAGCTCTATCAGGGGGTACGCGGCGTGGAAGGCATGGGCTTCGGCGATGTGAAGCTCATGGCCATGATCGGCGCCTTCCTGGGCCTGAAACTGACTGTTTTCACGCTGTTTGCCGCTTCTGTGCTGGGCTCGCTGTTTGGTGTAGGCACGGTGCTGGTGGTGTGGCTCAAGCGTACCCGGCGCTGGCGGCAGAGGCGCCCGGCCGTGGCGCGCCAGCGGGCCTGGCAATCGGCCAAGCTGGTGTACCGGCGCTACGAAATGCCCTTTGGTGTTTTCCTGGGCGCAGTGGCCATGTTCGCTTTCTTTTTTGGAAATCGGGTGCTGGGCTGGTATTGGGGGCGGTTCTCGTGAGAGCCCTGGCCAATCCGGTTGTCATTCGCATGCTGATCGGCCTGGTGGCCGCCGCTTTCGGCCTGGCCGTGGGCATCATCCTCATCCGCAAGTTGCGCGGCGAAATCCGCGAAGAAACCGCGCCCGAGCCCCTGCGCGCCTCCAATCCGCTTTTCCCCCTGGAGACCTACCACGCCGTCATCGAGCGCCTGAAGGAGCAGGAAAAGCAGCTGCAGGAATTGCGGCGGGCAGAGAGCGAACGCGCCCGCGCCTCGGAAAACATCAGCGCCTCCCTGCTCTCCAATCTGCCCAGCGGAGTGCTGTTGTTCAATCCCAACGGCCTGGTGCAGCAGGCCAACCCGGCGGCGCGTAACATTCTCGGCTTTGCTTCCATCTCCGGCCTGCACGCCCGTGACGTTTTTCGCGGCGCCCGCTTGCTCAACCGCGGCGCCGGCGACTCGGAGGCCGCGCCGGCCACCGCCATCACCGCCGTGCAGGCCGCGCTGCGCGAGGGCACCTCTTCGCGCCGTCTGGAAACCGAGTACGCCACGCCCGCGGGCGAGGAGCGCGTTCTGGGGCTTACGGTTTCCCCGGTGCTGAGCAGCGGCGGCAAGAGCCTGGGCGCCGCCTGCCTGATCAGCGATCTGACGGAAATCAACCGCCTATCCCGGCAGGTGCGGATGCGCGAGAACCTGGCCTCGCTGGGCGAGATGTCGGCCGGGATCGCCCACGAATTCAAAAATTCGCTGGCCACCATTTCCGGCTATGCCCAGATGCTGACGGGAGAAGAACATCTGGATGTGGTCCACGACTTCGCCCGCAAGATCGAGAGCGAAACCGGCAACCTGGCGCGCGTGGTCACCGACTTCCTGGCCTTTGCCCGTCCCCAGGCCTTGCGCAACGAGCCCGTACCCTTGCGCGCGGTGCTGGAAAACTGCGCCCGCGATTGCAGCCTGGAATTGCACCTGGAAGACGTGCCCGCCGAGCTGGCTTTGGAGGGCGATCCCACCGCGCTGCGGCAGGCTTTTTCCAACCTGCTGCGCAACAGCGCCGAGGCGGCGCGCAACGGCACACCGGTGCAGGTAAAGGTGGCGGCCGCAACTGACGAGCACGGCACCCGCCTCACCATTACCGACAATGGGCATGGCATTCCCCAGGACCGCCTGGGCAAAATTTTTATCCCTTTCTTTACCACCAAGGCGCAGGGCACCGGTTTGGGCCTGGCCCTGGTGCACCGCATTGTGACCGAGCACGGCGGCACCATCGCCGTCTCCAGCGGAGATTGGGGAACAACTTTTACGCTGGCATTTCCGGCGCCGGCCCTGGCCAGGGCGGCATCGGCGGCCGGCTAGAACACGGGCCAGTACTCCCCCACGATGTCTCAACCAAGTAGCCTGAGTACGCATGTGCTCGGGAAGGGGAAGATATGAAACGCACATACCATCTGTGCACGATAGCCGCAGCGGTAATTCTGCTGGCGGGAGCGGCGGGAGCGCAGTCGCTTGCGGACGTGGCGCGCCAGACTCGCAAGCAGAACGCCAAGAAGCAGCCTGCCAAGGTGTTCACCAATGACAACCTGCCCCTGAACGCGCCCATCAGCGTGACCGGCCAGCCCCCGGCGGCGGATGAGGACAGCGCCAAGGCGGACAATAACGGCGACAACGCCGATAAGGCCGCGCCGGATACACAGAAGGCGGGCAAGGACAAGGAAAGCCTGGCCGAAAAACGGGACGCGGCCATCAAGCAGTGGAAGGCGCGCTTCGCCGCCCAGAAACTGCAGATCTCGCTGCTGGAGCGGGAAATTGACGTGATGCAGCGCGAATACCGCTTGCGGGCTGCCGCCTACTACGCCGATGCCGGTAACGCCTTGCGCAACCAGGCTGACTGGGCCAAGCAGGACCGCGAATACCGCGCCCAGCTGGATGCCAAGCAGAAGAAGCTCGACGAAGCCAGGCAGAAGCTGGACGACACCAAGGAAGAGGCGCGCCGGGCGGGCATGCCCGCGTCCGTGGCCGACTGAGGCGCGATGGACAGCGTTCTCCTGGTCGAAGACAAGGACGAGCTGCGCGAAATGCTGACCCATGCCCTCAAACGCATGGGTTACGGGGTCACCCCCGCGGCGCAGCTGGGAGACGCCTTGTCGGCGCTGGAGCAGCAGCATTTTTCCGCCGTCCTGACTGACCTGAAGCTGCCCTCGGGTACCGGCATGGACGTGCTGCGCGCGGCGCTGCAAGCGGATGCCGCCTTGCCCGTAATCGTGATGACCGCCTATGGCAGCATTCAGGACGCGGTGGCAGCCATGCGCGACGGCGCCTATGACTTCATCCAGAAGCCGGTTGACCTGGACCACTTAAAGCACCTGCTGGCCCGCGCCATTGAACGCCAGCAACTGCTGCGTGAAAACCTGGTGCTTAAGGAAGAGTACGCGCAGCGCTATGGCTTTCCCCGCATGGTGGGCGAGCATCCGGCCATGCTGGCGGCGGGGCGCGAGATGCAACGCATCGCCGCCTCCGACACCACCGTCCTGCTGCTGGGCGAAAGCGGCACGGGCAAGGAACTGTTTGCCCGCGCCATCCACCAGCTGAGCGCGCGCGGCAACAAGCCCTTTGTGGCGCTCAACTGCGCCGCCATCCCGGAAACCCTGGTGGAAAACGAACTCTTCGGCCATGAGCGCGGCGCCTTCACCGGGGCCAACGCGCGCAAGCTGGGCAAATTCGAAATGGCCGACAGCGGCACCGTCTTCCTCGATGAAATTGGCGAGCTGCCCCTGGAAGTGCAGGGCAAATTGCTGCGCGTGCTGGAGCAGCGCACCCTGGAGCGCCTGGGCGGCACCTCCAGCATCTCCGTGGATGTGCGCGTGATCGCCGCCACCAACCGCGACCTGGAAGCGGCGGCGGAGGCGGGCGAGTTTCGCCGCGACCTTTACTACCGCCTGGCCGTCTTCCCCATCCGCATTCCGGCGCTGCGCGAGCGCGGCGACGACGTGGATCTGCTGGCCGAACATTTTCTCGAACGCTTTCGCCGGGAGTTACGAAAACCCCGCCTGGCGCTGGCTGCGGACGCACGCGCCGCCCTCCGCCGGCATGCCTGGCCGGGCAATGTGCGCGAACTGCAAAACGTGATGGAACGCGCCGCCATCCTCAATGACGGCGAGATTGATGCCGCCGAGCTTGGCCTGGCAAGCGGCAACGGCGCCGACCAAAAAAAAACGGAACGCGCCCGCATTGAATCCACGCTGCGCGCCTGCAAATGGAACAAAAACGACGCCGCCCAGAAGCTGGGCATCTCCTACCGCACCCTGTTGAGCAAGCTGCACGCATACGAACTGGATTAGCTGGGAGCTGACTGGCTGGCTAGCTTTCTGGCTCTACTCTCACCCGCCAAACTAATGAGCAAAGCCTGCGGCGGGATAAAAATGCGCAGAAAACAGCAGGTCCTTCGTCGCACTCACCGCGCAAGCGCGGCTCGTGCTTCCTCATAATGACCACTCGTTAAGGGTAGCGGCGGCGCGGCTGAAGCCAGCGCCCCTTTCAAAGCAGCATCCTTCGCTTCCGCGGCATGGCCGGCAACGCCGCCTTCGGCTAAAATCCGGGGCATGAAACCAGCAGACTTGGCGAGCCTGTGGGACGAGCACACGCGCCACGAATTCCTGACCAAAGATGTGGAGTCCACCCTGGCCACCATGGTGGAGGAGGGCTACGTCAACCACGTGCCGGTCATGACCGGCGGGACGGGCAAAGCGGCGCTGCGCGAATTTTACGGCCGCGACTTCATTCCCAGCATGCCACCCGACACCACGATGACGCCGGTCTCACGCACGGTGGGCGAAAACCAACTGGTGGACGAGATGATTTTTTCCTTCACCCACACCCAGGAGATGCCCTGGATGCTGCCCGGCATTGCGCCCACGAACCGGCGGGTGGAGGTGCCCCTGGTGGCAGTGGTGGGATTTCGCGGAGGGAAGGTAGCCTGTGAGCGCGTCTACTGGGATCAGGCTTCCGTGCTGAAGCAAATTGGGCTGCTCTCCGATAGCGGGCTGCCAGTTTTTGGAGCCGAAACCGCCCGCAAACTGCAGGCGCAGATGGCGGGCAGCCAGGCAGCGGGAAACAAGTAAATGCTCCCTGGGTTCAATTTGAACGACCTACTCCACTGCACAACCTTCGCCCGGGTGAAGTGTTTACAATAGAAGGGATGCGGCTCGCACTACTTTGTCTTTTGCTGGCGGCCCTGAGTTGGCCGGCGCTGGCCCGGCAGGACCAGCAGCAAACTCCGCCTGCGCAGAGTCCAACGACCGAAGCTCCGCCCGCGACGGCTCCGCCTCCGCCCTCGCAGGTTCCGGCGCAGCCGTCCACGCCTGCCGGCGCCCAGCCGGCGCCTGCCACGGAAGCTCCGCCTTCACCGGAGAAGACTCAAAAAGAGAGCACTTCGAAGAAGGCAAAGACTTCCAGGAAGAGGAAGGCTTCCAAGAAGAAGGTATCTAGGCACAAGAAAGCGGCGCCTAAGAAACCGGCGGAGACCGCCGCCGATCCCGGCCCGCGGCGCATCGTGGTGCGCCGTGGCGGCACCAGCGAGACCGGCGGCCAGCTCGAACCCGGCGTGCCCGCTACCGAAGCCGACCACCAGCGTCAATCCACCAACCAACTTCTGGACGCCACGGGCGCCAACCTGAAGAGAATCAGCCAGCGCAATCTCACTCCCGACCAGCAGGACATGGTGCGCCAGATCACGTTTTACATGGAGCAGTCGCGTTCCGCGAACCAGGAAGGCGACCTGGGGCGCGCCCGCAACCTGGCGGAGAAGGCACATCAGCTGTGCGATGCGCTGGCCCGCCAATAATCTCAGGCTTGGGTTGCGGCGCTTCTCTCCAGGTGGGAGCGCACCGCCTGCAACAACCAGCTTCCGGCGTCTCCCGCTTCCTGCATGGAGAAATCCTGGTGCAGTGAAATGACGGGCACACCCGGCCGCACCTCCTGCAACATGGCGGCCGTAGCCCGGCCACGCGCCGACTGCATTTCGTGGGCCAGGATTACCAGGGCAGGGGCGGTCGCCTTCAGCAAGACCACGGCATCCGGCAAATTGCTGGTGGTAACCGCTTCGTAACCGGAACCGCGCAGCACCTCGCGCACGTACACCAGCGTGTCCACGCTGGGATGAATGCACAAAACCCGGCAGGTGGGGGCAGCGGTTTTGGATTCCGCCGTGCGGTTGCGCCGATAGAAGGCGGAAACGGCCTCCACCTCCGACTCGTGCACGTCGAAGACCTGCAGTAGATTGGTGAGTTTCAGAAGCCGGTGCACGGGAGGCGGCGCGGCGCACAGTTTCAGGTCGCCGCCGGAGCGGCGAATCCTGGCCACCAGCCTCACCAGCGTGCCCAGCCCGCTGCTGTCAATAAAGTTTACCTCGGCCACGTCCAGCACCAGATCGCGGCAGCCGGCGCATAATTGGTTCACTCGCGACTCGATCTTCTGCGCTTCCGGGCCGGCAACAATGCGTCCCTCAGCCTTCACCACCACCACCCTGCCCAACTGGCGATCCTGCAGTTCCAGCGGCATCTATCTTCTCCTTGGTTTCGCGGTGTTGACCTTTACAAGCAAGTCCTTGGCCGGCTGCTGGTAGGCGCCCTCGATGCCCGCAGCTTCGGTGAGAGTGGTGCGCGCCTCGGGCAGGCGGCCGAGCTTAGCGTAGGCATAACCCAGGCGATAGAGCGCCATCTGGTAGGAGGCGGGATCTTCCTTGAGCAGCGAGGTGGCCGACTTGAATTCGGTGATGGCAGCGGGGGTTTTTTCCTGGCGCATCAAGGCATAGCCCATAGCCGAATGGGCCACTCCGGCTGACAGTTTCTGCTGGCGCGTGGCATCAGGAGAATCCGCCTTGGCCAGTTCGATGGCTTTATGGGCGTAGGTAATCGCCTTGCCCAGGTTGGTCTCCTTGGGCTGCTCGGAATAGGCATTGGCCAGCAGAATCAGCGTAGGCAGGCTGTTGGGATCGGTGGCCAGCGATTTCTCCCCGTAGGCCACCAGCCGTTCCGGCTCATTCAGCTGCTGCAGGCTGTAGATGGCGTACTGGGAGACGGGCTCGGAAAATTTCGAACTGGGAAAGGCCGGCGTGTAGCGCTCGATGTAGGCCATGCGCGTTTTCGGCTCCTGCTCGGCGGCGATGGCGTTGTAGCCCGCCGCCTCCAGGAACTCGTAAGACTGCTTATCGGTATCGGCCGGCCCTTGGCTCGAACCCGCTGAAGCGTTAGTCAGCCTGGTCTTGCCGAAGCTGGCGTTGTAGAGCTCGCCGCCCTGCACGGAGTAGTCCAGCACCTTGCCCCAGTTCTTCAGTTGCTGTGCGATTCCCGCCTGGGACACCAGTATGTCGAGATTGTGGGGCGCGGCAGCCAGCGCTTTATCGCCCGCCGCCATCGCCTTGGCGTTATCACCGGTGCTGGAATATGCCTGGGCGAGCTGCCAGTTGCCGTAGGCCACCGCCTGCGGGTTGGAGGAAAACTTCTGCACGAAATCCTGCAGCAGGGTGATGCGCTTCTGGGCATCGGTTTCATTGCTGATGGCCTGCAGCGCCTGGTCTTCCGGCGTGCCGGCGGGAATAATGATTTTTTCCAGCTGAGCTTGCGCGAATAGCACCAGCAAAACGGGAATCAGCAGGGCCGACCAGCGAACGCGAACCATTTCGCACCTCCGCAAATGCCGGTACCAGAGGAGCAGGCGGCGGGAAAGCAGCGCCGCTGAACGCCCAACAACTCCGGAGTGCGCCATGCTAGCGCCCTTTTCGTCCGGCGGCAAATTCTTTTCGCCCGCCGACTTTTTCACCACAGAGGACACGAAGGACACAAAGGAATTAACAAGGCCCCACGGGCGGGAGGCAAACCGAGTTTTCGGCTCGGGGGCTGACTGCTGAATGCTTAGTCTCGCCCTACTACCCGGTCGCTCAGCCGGCGTACCCAGCCATGCCGGGGCTGGTAGGGAGGCAGCACGATTGGCTGAGCGCGCAACTCCGCCAGCGCTTCCGCCAGCGCCATGGACTTCCACCTTTGCAGGCGCGGCTCTATCTCCGCCTGGTACTCCGGCTTCTGTGCCCAATAGTGAAACAGGACATCGTCGCAGGCGTGCACCCGCGCATTCTTCTGCAGGAAGTAGGCCACTGCGTACTGCTCCACCAGCTGCTTCTTGTAGTGCGGCGAAATTGCGTCAATGAAGGCCAGCACGGTGTGCAGCAGGTGGAACTGCGAAGGATGCAAACCGATGGCGCCCGAATTCCACATGTCGGCATTCAGGTCAATGGCGCTGCCGCGAAAATGGAATCGGTTCATGCGCCGGCGGAAGCGTCCCAGCTGCCCGGTGGAGTGGGTTAGCACGGCGTATTCCTTGCGGTGAAGCACGGCGTTAGCTGGGCCGATGCAGGCAAACACCTCAGCGTAATCGGCCCTGAAGAACGTGTCCGAATCCGCGAAGAGCACGCGCTCCTCCGCGTGTTCGCGTGCCGCCTCAGCCAGAGCGGCAATCTTGATACGGAACGGGTAGTTTCCCGGGCCGCGCCAGGCCCGCACCGTCTCGGCGGTCAACTCATGCACCTGGAGCCGGCTCGTCAGGGGCTGGAAAACGCGGGGCGCATCGGTGTAAACGTGCGCCTTGAGCTCGAGGGCTCCCTGCCAGGCCAGCGCCGAGTACGCCGCATACAAAGCCTGAACGTGCACGTCGCGGCGCCCGCAGGCCAGATAGATCAGGTGCTCCATTGATGTTGTGGACGGCTGGCCTCGATTGTAACCCGCAAATCCTCGAGTGGTAGACTGAGCCGGGAGCTCCGAGGACAAATGAGTCTGGATGCGGCTGAGGCGAAGTATTCCCCCAAGGCGGCAGCCGGCAGCCCCTCTCCTCCGGAGCTTTCGCCGCGGCAAAAGCTGTTTCGCTCCCCGGCTTTCATCGTTGTGGCCGCTCTGCTGCTGCGTCTGCTGGTCATCACCGTGGGCCACACTTACCGCATCACCCCGCGGCGTGACCACTTTCAATTCGGCTGGGAGATGGGACGCATAGCCCGCTCTCTTGCCGCCGGCCACGGCTTCGCGAATCCTACCGATCTGGAAACCGGGCCTACGGCCTGGGAGGCGCCACTCTATCCTTTTTTGCTGGCCGGAGTGTTCAAGGTATCCGGCATTTACACTCACGCGGCCGCCTGGGTGATCCTCGCACTCAACAGCCTGTTTTCAGCGCTGACCTGCCTGACGATTTACCGCATTGGCGAGCGCTTGTTCGGCTCCCAGCCGGCACGCTGGGCGGCCTGGACCTGGGCCCTGTTTCCCTATGCCATCTACTGGCCGGTGCGGATTGTGTGGGAAACCAGCCTCTCCGCGCTGCTGCTGAGCCTGGCACTGCTGCTGCCCTTGCGTATGGACGACCGCCCGCATCGCCGCGATTGGCTCCTGCTGGGCTTATTGTGGGGCGTGATCGCCCTCGCCAATCCCACCCTGCTCTCGTTTCTGCCATTTTCGCTGGCCTGGCTGTGGTGGCGGCAGCGCGGACGTTCCGCCGCCGTGCTGACCAATATGGCGCTGTGCCTCGCGCTCTGCAGCTTGCTGGTGGCCCCCTGGCTGGCGCGCAATTACCGAGTCTTCAACCAGTTCGTTTTTATTCGCGATAACTTCGGGCTGGAAGTGCACACCGCCAACAACCCGGAGTCCGGCGGCCTGTGGACCAGGTCGGAGCATCCCGGCAACGACCCCCAAGCCATGGAAAAGTTCGCCGCCATGGGCGAACTGGCCTACATGAAAGCGGAACAGCGTGCCGCCTTCAACTTTATTCGCCGTCATCCTGGGGAGTTCATCGGCTTCTTCGTGGAACGCATTTTTTATTTCTGGGGCGGCAATCCCCAGTTCACGCTGGTCCGCAGCTGGACCATGGCTCCAGCCCGGCATGTCGCCTTCCTCATCTCCGCCCTCGCCGCTTTTGCCGGGTTGTGGCTTTGCTTTCGCCACCGTGTGCGCGGCAGCTTTTTGCTCGCCTGTTCGCTGCTGGTTTATCCCATCCCTTATTACATTGCCTTTCCCGCCCCGCGCTACCGCCACGCCATTGAGCCGGAAATGGTCTTGGTCATTATCTATGCCCTGTGGCTCGCCCGCGGCCGCGACGTGCACTGGCCCGCGGCCCCGCCAGGCAGGAGCTAAGAGATAATTCCGTTCTGCCTCCGATCCTTTGCTACGCTCAGGATTTCGGCAGCGGGCTCACGCTTCGCCCAAAGCCTGCCCTGAGCAAGTGAGCGCAGCGAACGCCCCAGATCCTTCGCTACGCTCAGGATTTCGGCAGCGAGCTCCCGCTTCGCTCACGCCCGCTAAGCGCCTCAAGATTACTTTGGTACGAAGCCGGTCCGTCAATTGCGCAAATTCGCTTTTCCGGTTTTAATAAATATTCGCGGCTTCCCCACCCGAAAATCCATCTAACACTCATCGTTCATGCGCACCATTCTGCAAAAGCGCGAGCTGCGGTACGTGTTCACCGCCAACCTGATCTCCATGCTGGGGAGCGGGATGAACTCCGCCGCCGTAACCTGGTTCATCCTCCAGGCCACGCACTCGGAAATGGCGCTGGGCACGCTGGTGGTGCTGCAGACCTTGCCCGCCATGGTGATGCTGCCCTTCACCGGGGTCATCATTGACCGTGAAGACCGCCGCCACCTGGTGATGGCGCTGGACGCCATCCGCGCTCTCATGGTGGTGGGAGTGGCCACGCTGGCCTTTATGCACCGCGCGCACGTGTGGGAGCTTTACCTGATGAATATGCTGGTGTCGGCGGGCTTCTGGATGTTCTGGCCGACCATCACCGCGCTCATCCAGGAGCTGACGCCGGACTCGCAGTTCGTGCATGCCAACACCTTCCTGCTGGCCGGGGTGCAGGGCGGCTGGTTGATTGCCGGCGCCCTGGTGGGATTCATGTACAACCACATCGGCCTGGGCGGCGTGCTGCTGATTGATTTCGCCACCTACGTGGTTTCCTTCAGCTGCTACTTCGCCTTGCGCAAGGGCAAGCACACGGTGGCGGCGAGGGAACTGCCGGTCAACGCGCCCGCAGCGGATGGGTCGTGGTCTCGCTACTGGCACGAAATGCGGGAAGGCATTGGCTATTTGCGCGGCAACCGCTACGTGGTGTTGCTGGGCGCCAGCTGGGCCATGTTCATCGGTGCTATGTCTACGCAAAGCGTGGTCACCGCTCCGCTCAGCGACCGCCTGCTGCACGCCGGCGCCGTCGGTTACGGCTGGCTGAATGCGGGCTGGGGCATTGGCGCATTTCTGAGCGTGCTTTACGCTCCCCAAGTCATTCGCCGTCTGGAAGGGCGCCACACCGTGGCCGTTGCCATGGGCCTGCTGGCGGCCAGCATCTTCATCGCGCCCTATTCCCGCCTGCTGGCGCTGGCGGTGGGGCTTTACGCGCTCATGGGCTCGGCACGCGGCGTGGGCGGCATCGCCATTTCCAGCAGCATGATGGAGCACGTGCCGCAACGCTTCATGGGACGTGTGCAGAACGCCTTCTACTTTGCCGGCACCCTGCTGCAGGTGTGCCTGAGCCTGATTGTGGGCGCGGCGGCACACCACGTTGGACTCGCCCTGGGCTTTGCCCTGATTGCGGGGGTGTACTTCGTGGCCTTCCTCACCTCGGCCTGGCCACTGGAAACCGTGCCCACGCTCGCGCCGGGCGAAGCGGCGGGAGATTAATCACACAAGTGGTCAGGAGTCAGGGCTCAGGAGCCGGCGAAACCCAAACCGCCGCTCCTGACTGCCGGCCTGCCGGCCCCGACGTCTCGTGCGGTGAGAGTTGTTGGCCGCTGCTCGCGGGCGAGGGCGCCCGCGCCACAAACTCAAGGGCAATCAATTCGCTGACTCCTGAGGCCCGATTCCCTGGTCTGTTATCCTGTGCGCTTCACCGGAGACGCCCATGAGCGACACTCTTGCCGGCCGTAATGCCGTTGTTTTTGGAGTGGCCAATAAGCGCAGCATCGCCTGGTCCATTGCCCAGGGGCTGCACGCCGCCGGCGCGCGCCTGGCCATTACTTATCAGAACGAGCGTCTGGAGCAGGAAGCCAAGGACCTTATCCTCTCCCTGCCCGGCGCGGAAGCCTTTCGCTGCGACGTCAGCCAGGACCAGGAAGTGGACCGCCTGTTCTCCGAACTGCGTGCCCGCTACGGCAAGCTGCACGTGCTGGTGCACAGCATCGCTTATGCGCCGGCCGAGGAATTGAAGGGCGAATTCCTCAGCACCACGCGCGAAGGCTTCCGCATCGCCCATGACGTGAGCGTTTACTCGCTGATCGCGCTGGCGCGCGCCGCAGCCCCGCTCATGGAGGAAGGCGGCAGCATTATCACCATGACCTATTACGGCGCCGAAAAGGTGGTGCCGCGCTACAACGTGATGGGCGTGGCCAAGGCGGCGCTGGAAGCCTCGGTACGGTATCTGGCGGCGGATTTGGGCAAACGCCGCATCCGCATCAATGCCATTTCCGCCGGGCCTATCAAAACCCTGGCCGCGCGCGGCATCTCCGGCCTGGGTGACATGCTGAAGGCACACGCCGAGCGCGCTCCTTTGCAGCGCAACGTGGATGTCAATGAAGTCGGCGCCACGGGCGTGTTTCTTGCCTCCGACGCCAGCTCCGGCATCACTGGCGAAACCATCTACGTGGACTGCGGTTACAACATCATGGGGTTTTAGAACCAGGGGCAAGTTTCGGGAGTCAGGAGTCAGGAGTCGGGAGTCAGCAAACCCGTTAGTTGCCGCAACATCATCCGTTTTCGTCTTGCTGAGGGCCTTCAGGCCCGGAGCATCGCGCGCAGTGCTGAAGATTTGCACGCCAGCGGAAGCCTCGACCTCACCCCCTCGCGGTTCGTATTAGGGCATGCCTTCAGGCGTGCCGAACCAGGCGAGCAGAGAATCCGGCTTCAGCCGCTGGGGGGTGAACAGGCAGACGGCTCTTCCGCCGCGCGGACCGCTCTGTCAACCCTGAGGAGGATAAAGCATGAAGAATGCGGTATTGGCAGGCATCGCCGTTGTAGTGGCCACATTGATTTTCATCTACTACCATTACGGTTTTATGTGGTTTATAGAGAAAAGGAAATAGACCCAGCAACGGCAAATTCGACATGCAGCCTCTGCTGACTCCCGACTCCTGACTCCCGGCTCCCCAAAAACAAAAGGCCTCCTCGCGGAGGCCTTGCTGAGAGCTGAAAGCTGATGGCTGAGAGCTTACTGGGTGGCGCCCGTGGTCTGCACGCTGGAGGTGGACTCGGGCACTCCCGGGTTCTTCACCATGAAGAAACTGTGGTCGTAGAGGTCGCGGTACATGCGGCCGGCAATCTCCGCCGCCTTGGGACCAAAGGTGGGCCGCCCGCCCTCCAGGAAAACCACCACCACCACCCGTCCCACGTTGGTGTTGGCGTAGGAGGCGAACCAGCCAAAGCGGGTGCCATCTTTGGAGCAGGTGCCGGTCTTGCCTAAAATCGCTTCTTCATTGAAGTTCACGCGCACGCTGCGGGCGGTGCCGTACTCGACCGCGCCCGCCATGCCGTCAGAAATTTCCGGAATCGCCGGCGCAATGTTCAACTGGCGCTTGATGCGCGGCTCGAAGTTAGCCACTTGATCGGCCGTGGTCGGATGCTGCAGGTAATAAAGCGTGCCGCCGTTGGCAATGGCCGAGACCAGGGCGCCCAGTTGCAGCGGGGTCATGGAAACGCCTTCGCCAAACGAGCACATTCTGCCTACTCCGCCGTCCTTGGCGGGAATCACATGGTCGGGATACTCGCCCAGTTGCTCTCCGGGGATGTTGTAACCCGCCAACTCACCCAGGCCGAACTGGTGGGCGTAATAGGCCACCTTCTCAAATCCCAGCTTGCGTCCTACCGCTTCGAAATAAGCATTGTTGGAGTGGGCCAGAGCCTGCGTCAGGTTGAGGCGGGAGCGGCGGCCGAGGCGAATGCGGGTGTCCTTGTCAATTACCCCTTCACTGAGCGCCGCCAGAGCCACCGACAGCTTGATGGTGGAGCAGGGCATGGCGCCGCTGGAAAGAGCCAGCTTCTGGTTGACCATGGCCAGGATGCGGCCGCTGGTGGGCTCAATAGCTACTACCGTGCCGTTCATGTTGCCCAGGGCATCCACCGCCGCGGCGCGGACGATCGGGTCCTCGCCGGCGGTGATGTCGCCGTCGGCCACATCATCGCTGAACGAACTGGTGTAAAAGCGCTCGTAGTAGCGATGACGACGGGCGTAACGGCGGGAACGGCGCGTGCGGCGTGCATGCAGCGCGCGGGTACGGCGCAGATGGCTCATCCGCCGACGGGCGCGGGCGTTTTCCGTGATTCTGTGCTTGGACTTGGCGCGCGTAGTACGGTGCGTGCTGATGGTCGCCGCCAGGGCGGACATCTCGAGAGCAAGGAACGCCAGAAGCAAAAGGGCGATTTGGGCGGCTAGCGAACTCTTTTTCATCACTCCCTGACCATCCCCGGGGCCGTTGCCATAACTGTCATGTGCACGAAACCTGCCACTCTGGAATGCCGGTGGCCTATTTGTACTAACGCTTAGATAGTATGAGAGTTGCTGTTTCGCCGCAATGGAAAAAAGGCTCTATTGATGACCTCGGAGTCGAATCATTAAGCGACTCAGATACAGCTACTTAGGCGAGAGTTACTAATGTGAGGATGCCTTCCGTAATAGGCAGGGCATTTACTTCCCTGATACTGGACCAAAGGACAAATATGGCGAGGATTGACTCGGGGTCTTCACGCCCTTGTCGCCCGCAGGTGAGGCGCAAAGTTATGCACATATGACAGTAGTGGTCAGGGGTATGACAGAAAAAGGCGTTAAGTAAAGCTGACTAGCTGCCTGGCTGTCTAGCTTGGAGGCGCTTAGCCAGGAAGCCAGTCAGCTAGCCAGCCAATGTTACGTATCCCACCCTTTGCACACACACGGCGCAAAGGGTGGGGAGCTCAAACCGGTTCAGTTCACTTCCGTCCGCTTGCGGATGAAGGTAGGCACGTCGAGATCATCATGCTCGAACGTGGGCACCACCGGAGCGGGCGCGGGCATGGCGGCACGTGGAGGTTCCTCCACGTGGTTGACCACCGGCGGGGGCGCGTCGGGGATTCCGAAGGTGGTGGTTACGCGCTGCCGGGAGATGGCCTGTGCCGAAGAGGAAATGCCGCGCTCACGGCGCTGCGGCGCATCGCTCTTGAAGCCGGTGGCGATCACGGTGATCTTTACAGTGTCCTTGGCCTTGTCATCCAGCACGGCGCCGAAGATGATGTTGGCATCTTCGTGAGCGGCGCTCTGGATGATGCTGGAGGCCTCATTCACTTCGCTGAGCTTGAGTGAACTGGAGCCAGTGATGTTGATGAGGAAGCCGCGCGCCCCGTCAATGGCTCCCGCTTCCAGCAGGGGCGAAGCGATGGCACGTTGGGCCGCTTCCGTGGCCCGGCGTTCGCCGGTGGCGGTGGCCGTGCCCATCACCGCGTAGCCCATGCCGGCCATGATGGCCTTCACGTCGGCAAAGTCGCGGTTGATGATGCCGGGAATGGTAATGATGTCGGAAATGCCCTGCACCGCCTGGCGCAGGATATCGTCGGCCACCTTGAACGATTCGAAAAAGCCGGCGTTCTCGGCCACTGCCAGCAGCTTTTCGTTGGGGATGACGATGGTGGTGTCCACCGAGTCAATCAGTTCAGAAAGGCCGTTGGAAGCCTGCATCATGCGCCGTTTGCCTTCAAAGCCGAAGGGCTTGGTGACCACGCCCACGGTGAGCGCGCCCATTTCGCTGGCCAGGGAGGCGATGATGGGAGCCGCACCGGTGCCGGTGCCGCCGCCCATGCCAGCGGTGACGAACACCATGTCCGCGCCCTCCAGGGCCTCGATGATTTTGTCGGAATCCTCCAGCGCCGCCTTGCGCCCCACTTCCGGGTTGGCGCCGGCACCCAGCCCGTTGGTAAGCTTGACGCCGAGCTGGATCTTGACTGGGGCGCGGGAAAGGCGCAGCGCCTGCAGGTCGGTGTTGGCCACGATGAACTCCACCCCTTCCACCCCGGCATCAATCATGCGGTTGACGGCATTGGTGCCGCCGCCGCCCACCCCGATGACCTTGATGTTGGCGTCGTTCTTGGCTTCTTCGTGAAAGCTGATGCGGATGCCGCTTTTAGGCTCCGCCGGGTTCAATGTATTTTCCTTTTTTGGCGTCATGACTTGCGCTCTCCGCTCCTCATACGGAAATTTTCTTCAAGTGCCTGATTGCCACTTCTGATCTTGTGCCCGACCCTTCCCTACAGCCGTATCCCCTGCGCCGGCTGGCCTTTGCCGAACAGCGACTTCAGCTTGCCTACGCCCCATCTCTCATCCTGGTTACCGCGGACGAGGCGGGCGCGGTGACCATAAAAAATCATGCCAATTACGGTAGTGAATTCGGGCTCGGCCAGCAGGGCCGGCATTTTGGCCAGCGGCGAAGGCCATCCCAGGCGCACCTGCTTGCGCAGCACCGATTCGGCAATCTCCAATATCCCGCTCAGCCGCGCCCCGCCGCCGGTAAGCACCACGCCGGCGCCACAACTCTCCAGCAGCCCGCCGTGGCGCAGTCCGTCGCGCAGCATCTCAAACAGTTCGCGGGCCCGCGGCTCCAGGATTTCTCCCAGCACCCGCTGCGCGATCATGCGCGAAGGCCGATCCCCCACCGAAGGCACCTCCACTTCATGACCCTCGGGAATGCGGGTGACCACGGCGCAGCCGTAGCTGCGTTTCAGCTTCTCCGCTTCCACCAGCGGGGTTCGCAGGCCGACGGAAATGTCGCTGGTGAAATGGTCGCCACCCACGGGGAGCACGGCGGTATAGGCCACCGCGCCATCCTGGAAACCGACCACCTCGGTGGAACCGGCGCCGATATCCACCAGGCAGACGCCAAGTTCGCGCTCTTCGGGACGCAGCACCGCGTCAGCGCAAGCCAGCGGCTCAAACACGGTGTCGCTCACGTGCACGCCGGCGCGGTTGAGCACCGTGACCACATTCTGGGTGGCGCTGTTGGCCGCGGTCACAACGTGCACTTTCACTTCCAGCTTGCTGCCCATCATGCCCAGAGGATCGCGAATGCCGGGCTGGTGATCGAGGATGAACTCCTGGGGCAGCAGGTGGAGGAAGTCGCGGTCGGCGGGCAGCGAAATAGCCTTGGCTTTTTCCACGGCGGAGCGGATTTCATCGCGGGTAATTTCGCGCGGACGCTGGCCCAGGCTGATGCCGCCCACGCTGTTCACGCCGCGCAGGTGGGAGCCGCCCACGCCCACGATGGCGCGCTCGATGGGAGCGGAAATGCCGTCTTCCGCCTGCTCCACCGCTATCTGCACGGAAGCCACGGCCCGCTCTAGGTCCATGATGACCCCTTTGCGCGAGCCCAGCGAATCAGCCACGCCGTGACTGCGGTAGCGCAGCCCGGCTTCGGTAATTTCCGCCACCAGGGCGCAGGTCTTGGCGCTGCCTACGTCTATTGCGGTCAGAAGATGCGGGTTGTTATTTGCCATGATCTCGTTTGTCGCTCAGCTTTTCGACTCCAACCAGCTATCTGGCTGACTAGCTAACTAGCTGGCTAGCCAGCTCGTTTCACGTGCCGCGGGCGGCGATGTTTCGCCACCTTTTTACGTTTGCCCATCTTCGCCACACGTGCCGGCGCCTTCGCTAGCCGTGCCGGCTTTCGCCCGCTGTGCCCCAAGGGGCTGCTGGCCCGCTTCAAATCGGCGGTGGTCAAAGCCGCCGGCTTCACTCCCGCGGCAATGGCGGCGCGCGCCGCGGACCCGCTCAGCGGCTTTTGCGCCAGCACGCTGCTATCGGGATTCACGATGATCTGCCGGTCGTAGCGCAAATCCACCGAATCCAGCTTCTGAAACTGCTGCCGCCATTCCGCCACGTGGGTCACGTAAATCTTGTACCGCTGCAGAAAATTTTCCGCTCCCAGATGCACCAATACCGCCCCGGAAGGATCGTTGACCATCACCTTCACATCATCGGGGTCCGACAGGTCCACTTCGCTGAGGTCCTGGGAATAACGGGCGCCGCTGGAATCCAGATCCTGGATGAGCTGGCTATAGATATCCATGCGCGCGGAGCGGGTGGAAAGCGGCTCCGCTTCGCCCATGCCCACGATCACGGGAAACGAGTATTGCTGGTGCCCGCCCACGGGCAAGTCCATGACCACGCCATCGGCGTCAATGAGGCAAATACGGGAGCCGATGCGGGCGAAAGCCGCCGGCGTGCGCTCCTGAATCTGCACCTCCAGCCGATTGGGCAGGAAGCGCATGACCGCCGCCGATTTCACCCACGGAATCCGCTCCAGTTGCTTCTGGCGCTGGGCCAGAGGAATAAAAAAAGTGTTGCGGCCAATGTCGCCACCCATCACTTCCATTACCTGGGCGCGGCTGACGTTGTGGTTGCCGGAAAGCCCAATGTCGTCACTGGAATCAATGGTGAAACGCCAGGAGTGGGCCCCGTACTGCATGGCAACGCCGGCAACTATGGCGATCAGGATGAGGAGAGTAGCTACAACCGCGGCCCGTTTCAGGCGGTGGGCGGTTTTTCTGGGGAGGGACCCTCGACGGACAGAGACACGCTTTTGCGCGCGCAAAAACGGCGATTCTTGCTCGGATTCCAGGTCAACCAGGCGGGCATCGTCCAAGGTGGCGGGAATGTACTCCGCACTGGGCGTGAGCTCCAGGTCGTCCTGGGCAGGTGGAACGTTTCTACGCGCCATCAGCCGTATTCAGTTGTCGTCGAGAATCGCCGCAGTAACTATAGCTGCTTTGGTTCAAATTTGAGACAGGTATTTTTCCACAGGCGATCCAATTCATCGCCGCTGATAAACGCGGATGAACGCGGACCAATATTGGGGAATCAAGTGTGACAACAGGGCGCCGGAGCGGCCGCGAGATTCGTTCGCCGCGGATGAACGCAGATCAACGCGGATCGTCGCTGTGGCCTGACGCGGGCGAGGGCGCCCGCGCCACAAGGTTTTGAAAAATCGGCGGTCATCCGCGTGAATCCGCGGCGATGAATCCGGGTTTGACCGAAATCAAGCTACGTTCGCGAAGGGGTGCTCCAGCGACGGGCTTTGGGGCGTAAACAGTTCAGCGCCGTTTTCGGTGATGTGCATGTCGTCTTCCAGGCGCACGCCGAATTCGCCGCGAATGTAGATTCCGGGCTCGTCGCTGAAGGTCATATCCGGACGCAGCGGCAGCGTATCACCATGCACCAGGTAAGGCCACTCATGCCCGTCCATGCCCATGCCGTGGCCAAGCCGGTGGGTGAAGTACTTGTAGCCGGGTCCGTAGCCGGCATCGGTAATGACTTTGCGCGCGGCCGCGTCCACCTCCTGCGCAGGCACCCCCGGCCGGGCGGCGCCCAAAGCTGTGGTTTGCGCGCGATGCACGATGTCGAACACCTTCCGCATCTTATCGGCGGGCTTGCCCAGAACAAAGGTGCGGCTGATATCGGAAACGTAGCCTTCGACCTTGCAGCCTCCGTCCATGAGCAGGATGGCGCCATCGCGAATCACCTGCGGCGTGATGGAGCCATGCGGCAGGGCCGAGTATTCGCCCACCTGGATTTCGGCCTCGCCTTCGAATCCCAACTGGCGGTG
Source organism: Terriglobales bacterium (assembly GCA_035496875.1). Taxonomy (GTDB): domain Bacteria; phylum Acidobacteriota; class Terriglobia; order Terriglobales; family Acidobacteriaceae; genus JAICWP01. The sequence goes on from DATJEH010000020.1 coordinate 22,964, forward strand.
CGCGGCCGCCACCAGGTCTTCAAAATCGTGCTGGGTCATGCCCTCACGCAGGGCGCTGTAGGCGGCGGCGTAGGCGGTAAGTGTGACTTTCGCGGCCAGGCGCATAAGCTCGATCTCGTGCCCGCTCTTCATCATGCGGCAGCCCGCCGTGACCGGGGTGGCGCTGGTAATGCGAACCTGCGAGGCTGCCATTCCCACGCCATGGCTGAATACGAAACGCGTGGACTCATCCATTCCCAGTGTCCCGGTGCTGAGACCGCGGTCCTTCAGGCCCTGGGCGACCAGCCGGTAAGGGCTCTCATCTTCGTTCCAGTAACGCACTTCGGCTTCGGCCAGCGGGCCTTTGGCGATCTGCTCGTGGGAGCGGTCGGTCTCGAAATAAGGACACACAAAGAAGGCCTTACCCTTGGCCGGCAGAATGAAAGCAAACAGGCGCTCGCCGCCCCACCAGTTGATGCCGGTGAAGTAATCCAGCGACGTGCCGGCGGTGAGCATGATGGCATCCAGCTGGTTGCTGGCCATGAGCTCGCGTGCTTTGGCCAGGCGCGCCTGGCGCTCATCATTGCTGATGGGGCGGGCCTCATCTTTCATGGATTTGAGAGCGGCTATGGAAGGCGGCAGAGGACGGCAATCGCTGTCCACGGTTTGCGGTGCGGCGTGCGCCGGCAACGCGGCGGCTCCGGCAGCCAGCGCGCTGCCGTAAAGAAACTTGCGGCGAGAGACCATGAGCCCTCCAGATTCAGAACCGGGATTGAACTGAGAGTTAGCCGGCGGTGATTTTAACAGCGTGGGGGCGGGCTTGCAGTTGCTGCAGGATTTGCGGGCCGAGCTGGGAAATATTGCCAGCGCCCAAAGTGATCACCAGGTCGCCCTCCTCGGCCACGGCGGCGGCGGCGCTGGCGGCTTCGCCAAACGAGCCCAGGTAGACGGCGGTCTTGCCTCCCAGTTTGATTACCTGCTGGGCCAGAGCCTCCCCGGTTACGCCCGGGATGGGCTGCTCGCTGGCGGGATAAATGTCGAGCACAAAAACGGAATCGGCATCGGCAAAGGAGGTGGCGAACTGGTCCATCAGCGCCTGGGTGCGGCTATAACGGTGCGGCTGAAATACCACGTGTATGCGGCGGTAGCCACACTCGCGTGCGGCGGCCAGGGTGGCCCGAATCTCCGTGGGATGGTGGCCGTAATCATCCACCACGCTCACCCCCGCGGCCTTGCCGCGCAACTGGAAGCGCCGGTCCACGCCGTGAAAGCTGTCCAGGGCCTGGCGAATATGTTCCAAGGGAACGTCCAGGCCCACGCCTACGGCAATAGCGGCGGTGGCATTGAGGATATTGTGGGCGCCGGGCACGCGCAGGCGAAATTCGCCCAGGTCCTCGCCCCGGTAGCGCACCTGAAAGCGGCTGCCGGTGGCGCCATCATCAAATTCCACCTGCGAGCTCATGATGCGGAAGTCGGAATCGGGCCGCCGCCCGTAGGTGAGCGCCCGGCGGCGTAATTGCGGCAGCAGTGAGCGCAGGGGCGCATCGTCATTGCACATCACCACCATCCCGTAGAAGGGCACGCGGTCCATGAATTCCAGAAAGGTGCGCTTCACGTCGCGCAGGTCGCGGTAGCAGTCCATGTGCTCGCGGTCAATGTTGGTGACCACGGTCAGGATGGGGGACAAGGTCAGGAAGGAGCGGTCACTCTCGTCGGCTTCCGCCACCAGGTAGTGAGACTTGCCAAGGCGGGCGTTGGAACCCATGGCGTCCACGCGCCCGCCCACCACCACCGTAGGATCGAGCCCGCCGGCCGCCAGCACCGCCGCCACCATGGAGGTGGTGGTGGTCTTGCCATGCATGCCGGCAATGGCGATTCCGTACTTCAAACGCATGAGTTCAGCCAGCATTTCGGCGCGGCGGATTACGGGAATCACCAGGCGCTGCGCCTCGCGCACCTCGGGGTTATCCGGGGAAATGGCGGAACTGGTGACCACCACCTCGGCTCCAGCCACGTTGGCAATGGAGTGGCCTTCAAAGATAGTGGCGCCCAGGCCGGCCAGTCGTTGCGTGAGCGGGGAGAGCTTCAGGTCGGAGCCGGACACCTTGAAGCCCAGGGTCAGCAGCACTTCGGCGATGCCGCTCATGCCAATGCCGCCGATGCCGACAAAATGCACGCGTTGGATCTTGGCAAACATTCAGCCCACATCCACCACAAAGGACACGAAGGCGCACAAAGGAATTCCCTTGTGTCCTTTGTGGTTAACTTCTAACCCCCGCCAGGCGCGCCGCCCGTTCCGCAATCTCCTGCGCTGCTCGCGGATGCGCCAAAGAACGCGCCGCCTGCGCCATGCGCGCCAGCCGGGCCCGGTCGTTCAGTAATGCTTGCACGCTGCGTACCAGGCGCTCGCTGTTCAACTCGGCCTCCGCGACCAGTTCGGCGGCCCCGGCGGCAACCAGCGCTTCCGCGTTGCGCAACTGGTGGTCATCCGCGGCTTTAGGAAAAGGCACAAACACCGCCGGCCTTCCCGCCGCCGTTATTTCCGCCACCGTGCTTGCTCCCGAGCGGCAAACCAGCAAGTCAGCACGGGCAAACATACCCGGCATATCGTCTATAAACGGATACACTTCCGCGGAAATTCCCGCACGCAGATACGCCCCTTGCGCGTCATTATAGTCGCGCTCGCCGGTCTGGTGGATGATGTGCAGCCCGGGTATCTGCCGCTGCAGGGCGGCGAGGGATTCCACCATGACCTGGTTCAGGGCGGTGGCTCCCTGGCTGCCGCCGAACACCAGCAGCGTGGGGGGATGGCGGGATGGGGAATACGAAGGCACGAGAAAGAACTCCCGGCGCACCGGCACGCCCGTGACTATGGCCCGGCGGAAATAGCGGGCAGTCTGCTCGAAGTGCACTGCCGCCAGAGTCACCATGGGCGCCACCACGCGATTGGCGAACCCGGGCACCACGTTGGGTTCAAAAACCAGGGTTGGCAGGCTGCGGAGAGCGGCGGCCAGCATGGCCGGACCGGAGGCATAGCCGCCCACACCCACCACCACGTCCGGGCGGTACTGTTCGAGAATGTGGGATGAAGCCAGAATGGCCCGGGGCAGAGCGGTCAGAGTGCGCAGTTTTGTGGCCAGGCTGACGCGGTTGAGGGCGCCCACCTCAATCAAGCGCAGTTCAAAGCCCGCCGCCGGAACCAGGCGGTTCTCCAGGCCGCGAGCCGTACCCACAAACAGCACCTGGGCGGCAAAGCGCTCCCGCAGTTCCCGCGCGATGGCCAGCGCCGGAATCACGTGCCCGCCCGTCCCTCCGCCTGCTATGACCGCCCGCATGGATGTAGAAGGATACGCCAGGCGGGTGGGGACCGCGGCGCCTTCAAGACGGGATTTCGGTGATTCGACGGCTGAAGACATGAAGAAAATTGAGTAATCGTGTAATTGAGTAATTGTGTAATTGAAAACCCCACTCGGGACGCAGTCAATCTACCCGATTACACAATCACAAAATTTCTCAATGGGCGCGGCGCTTTGCGCCGCGCTAGTCCACCTGCTGGGTAATATTGAGCAAAACGCCCACGCAAGCCAAGGTGACGAACAGCGATGTACCGCCGTAGGAAATGAAGGGAAGGGGGATGCCCTTGGTGGGCAGAATGCCGAGCACCACGCTGATATTAAACAGCGCCTGCAGCACCACCATGCTGGTAATGCCCACGGCCAGCAGCTTGCCAAAGGTGTCCTGGATGAGCACGGCGGCGCGGATGCCGCGGTAGAGGAAAAGCAGAAACAGGCCCACGATCACCACCGAGCCCAGCAGCCCCACTTCCTCGGCCGTGGCGGCAAAGATGAAGTCAGTATGCGGTTCCGGCAGATAAAAGAGCTTTTCTTTGCCTTCCATCAGGCCCACGCCCATCAACCCGCCGGTGCCCACCGCAATCATGGACTGAATAATGTGGAAGCCGTGGCCCTGGGGGTCGGCCCAGGGATTCAGAAACGCCAGAATGCGGTCATAGCGCCACTTGACGCGGAAAATAAGCGCGTACAGAACCGGGGCTGAGGCTGCCAGACCATACCCGAAATAGCGCAGGCGCATGCCGGCCACAAACAGCACTGTGCCGGTGACGCCGGCGCAGGCGATGGCCGTGCCCAGGTCCGGTTCCTTGACGATGAGCCCCAGAAAAACCACGGTGGGCACGATGGCGGGCAGCAGGGTATTGCGCCAGTCGTCCATCTGCCGGGTGCGGTTTTCCAAAAAATAGGCTAGAAAGAGGATGAGGGCGGGCTTGGCGATCTCCGAGGGCTGCAGCGAGAACCACCCGGCGTGAATCCAGCGGTGGGTGTTGTGCGAGCGGTCGAGAAAAAACACGGCAATCAGCAGCAGCGTGGTCACGCTGAGCACGGAGAAGACCACGGCCGGCTGCCGGTAACGGCGGTAGTCAATCTTCATGGTGGCGAACATGGCCGCCAGGCCCGCCGCCGCCCACGCCACCTGCCGGATCAGAAAGGTGTAAGGCGAGCCGTAGCGGTCCTTGGCCATCACCGCCGAAGCGCTGAACACCATCACCAGGCCGATAAACACCAGCAGCACGGTGACCGTGAAGAGCGTTCTGTCGACACTAACCCGTCTGGCCATTT
>DATJEH010000021.1:0-10519 GCA_035496875.1 Terriglobales bacterium
GGCAACGCTGCGTGAACTGACCGCCGCCTTCGGGCCGCACCTGAACTACACGCCCGCCGGTGGGTGGCGCGAGGAGTCCACCCATCCCTACCACCTGGTGAAGACGCACTGCTGCTTCTGCGGCCAGCAGTGCGGCATTCAGCTCAAGGTGGAGGAAGAGAACCAGCGGGTGATCGGCTTCGAGCCCTGGGAGGAGTTCCCTTTCAACCGTGGGATGCTTTGTCCGAAGGGGGTAAAGCGCTATCTGCAGAGCGAGCATCCCGACCGCCTGCTCGATCCGCTCATGCGGACCGAGAGCGGTTTTCGAAAAGCCAACTGGGGTGAGGCACTGGACTTCAGCGCCCGGCGACTGCGCGAGCTACAGGAAAAATATGGAAAGGATGCGGTGGCAGTTTATGGCGGAGCTTCTCTGACCACGGAGAAAACCTATCTGGTGGGCAAATTTGCGCGGGTGGCGCTGGGGACGCGGCACGTGGACTACAACGGACGGCTGTGCATGGTCTCGGCCGGGCACGCCTATAAGCCGGCGTTCGGGGTGGACCGCAGCCTGCTCCCGTGGGAGGACATCCCCAAGGCGAAGGTGCTCCTCATTGTGGGCGCCAACATCGGCGACTGCGCTCCCATCACCACTGATTACGTGTGGCGCTGCCGCGACAATGGCGGCAAGCTTATCGTCGTAGACCCGCGGCTTACGCCCATCGCGCGCAACGCCGACCTGTTCCTGCCGGTGCGGCCAGGCACCGACCTGGCGCTGCTGATGGCCATGCTGCACGTGGTGCTGCGCGACGGCCTGGCGAACCGCAAGTTCATCGCCGACCACACGACCGGCTTCGAGGCGGTGTCGGAATCGGTGAAAACCTGGGACCCGCGGCGGGCGGCGGAGATGAGCGGCGTGCCGCCGGAAAATATAGAGAAGGCGGCGCACTGGTTCGCCAAAGCCGAACGGGCGATTGCGCTGCACGCGCGCGGCATCGAACACCACTCCAAAGGTGTGGAGAACTGCACCGCCGTCATCAATCTGTGCCTGGCCACAGGGCAAATCGGGCGCGAGGGCGCAGGCTGTTCCATGATTACCGGCCAGGGCAACGGGCAAGGTGGCCGCGAGCAGGGACAGAAGTGCGATCAATTGCCCGGACAGCGGCAGATTGACGATCCCGAAGCGCGGCGCCACGTGGCCAAGGTGTGGGGCATTCCCGAAAACGAAATTCCCGGCAAAGGCCTGACCGCCGAGGAAATCATGGAAGCGATACATCGCGGAGAGATTAAGGGGCTGCTCTCCATGTGCTTCAATCCCATCGTCTCGCTGCCGGACGCGAACTTCACCCGCGAGGCGCTGGAGAAGCTGGAATTTTTCGGAGTCATTGACTTCTTCCTTTCTGAAACGGCGCAATTCGCCGATGTGGTGCTGGCGGGCAGCCTGCACGAGGAAGAAGAAGGTTTGAGCTGCAGTGCGGAAGGACGCGTGATCCACATTCAGAAAGCGGTGGATCCGCCGGGCAACGCGCGCGCCGACTGCTCCATCCTTTGCGAACTGGCGCGGCGGCTGGGCAAAGAGAAATATTTTTCCTTCAGCTCCATGCAGGAAATTCTGGATGAGATGCGGGAGGCGTCGCGCGGCGGGGTGGCCGATTATTACGGCATTACCTACGAAAAGGTAGACCGGCAACTGGGCGTATTCTGGCCCTGCCCCACGCTGGAGCACCCGGGCACGCCGCGGCTGATCGAGGGCGGCAGGTCGTTTCACCCCGATGGCAAGTGCCGCTTCCGGGTTACCGAGTGGCGGCCCAGCGGCGACCCGCTGGACGAAAACTTCCCGATCCTGCTGACGACGGGACGGGTGGTGAGCCAATACCTGTCGGGAGCGCAGACGCGGCGCATTGGCGAACTGACTGACCAGTATCCCGACCCACGCGTTGAAGTCCATCCCCGACTGGCGGAACAGCACGGAATCCGCGAAGGCGACTGGGTCGCGGTCACCACTCGGCGCAGCGCGATCACGCTGCAGGCCATGGTGGTCAAGACGATCCGTCCGGACACTGTCTTTATTCCGTATCACTGGCCGTTCGATCGCAGCGTAAACCGGCTGACCCATCGCACGCTGGACCCGCACAGCAAGATACCGGAATTCAAGGTTTCGGCCTGCCGCATTCAGAAGGCGGAACGGCCGCCCGAGTGGTGGGTGGAGCGTACGGCCGGGGGCAACGGCAGCAAACCAGGCGAGGGGAGGCAGCGGACCTAATGTTTGGCTACGAATTTTACGTGGACCCGTCGCGCTGTATCGGCTGCCAGTCGTGCATGAAGGCTTGCGAGGAGTGCGAGACCCACCGTGGCCAGTCCATGATCAACTTCGACTTCATTGACCGCCGCGAGACCATCGGCACAGCGGCTTACGTTTGCTGGCACTGCGACGATCCCACTTGCGCCGAGGTCTGTCCCGCCGATGCCATCAAGAAGGGTGAAGATGGGGTGGTGCACTCCTCGCTCAAGCCGCGCTGCATCGCTTGCTGGAACTGCGTGCTGGCCTGCCCCTTCGGCATTCCCAAGAAAGTCCCCGAGTACGAGCAGATGATGAAGTGCGACATGTGCTACGACCGCACTTCGGCGGGCAAACGCCCCATGTGCGCCACCGTGTGTCCCAGCCAGGCGCTGGCCTACGTGCGCCCGGAGGACATCGCCCATCGCCGCGAGAAGCCCAGCAATGTTTTTTATTTTGGCGAGCAGCGCGTGACCACCAAGGTGTTCATGATGGTGCCGCCGGAGCAGAATTCCGTTTCCATTGACGTGGTGGATTACATGTGGGAGGGCGAGAATGAGTCCGTTTCGCCGGCCTAGCGCGGAACCCCTGTGGAGGGATGAGTTCTCGGTTTTCAGCGAGGACGAGGGCTATGTGAGCCGCCGCCAGTTCGCCAAGTTCCTGGTGCTGGCCAGCCTCGGCATGTTCGTGGGCAACCTGTGGATTCTAGTGCGCTCCTGGTTCACTCGCGAGCCGGCATACGCCGCGGTCGCCATCGCCCGGGCGGATGAGCTTCCGGTGGGCGGAGTAAAGGTATTTTTGTATCCCACGCCCAACGACCAGTGCATCCTGGTGCGCACGGGGGCGGAGGAATACGTCGCCTACAGCCAGAAGTGCACGCACCTTTCCTGCGCGGTGTTCTATTCCGCCCAGCATGGACGCCTGGAGTGTCCCTGCCACAACGGCGCGTTCTCGGTGCGTGATGGCTCGGTTCTGCAGGGGCCTCCGCCGCGAGCGCTGCCGCGGATACTGCTCGAGCGGCGAGGTGGCCAGTTGATGGCGGTGGGCATGCAGGTCCAGGCGGAGGCGCAACGTGGCTGAGGCGCGCGAACCGGAGCAGAAAAAAGGCTTGACCGCCATAGATGCCGCCATGGCGCTCATCGTGGTGCTGCTGCTGGTGCAAATCTGGCTGCTGACCACGACCCTGGAAACTTTCCTTGCCGGCTACAAGGAAACTGCTCTGCCCGCAGCCATCGTCTCCGGACTGCTTTTTGCGGCCTGCATCGGGCTCTATCTCTTCATTGAGCGCATTGATTTGGAGCGGCGGCAGGGCTGAACACGGCGTCTGACCCGGGCCAATGCACCTTCGTAATTTCTGCGCTCTCCCCGCTATTTCTTTTCCTTTGACCCACTTAGCCGAGGGCCTAGAAAACACAACACGCCTGCGCTGGAAAACATCAAAAATGCTGATAGAATCCGCACCCAGAACGCCTTTGGGGACGTGATTTCGGTGGGGGCTGACATGGAAAACGAGGCGCGCGAGTCCGGGAACAAACAGGCTGAGCCGGGGAACAGCAACCAGGACGAAGACCGGAAAATTCGCCGCCTGCAGATCATGATGAATATGGTGATGTCCGTTATCAGCCAGGACACCGACCTTACCGTGGAAGAAGCTTCCGAACTGGTGGCCAACAGCAAGCGCGCCGCCCTGGCCATGTTCCCAGACAAAGAACTCGCCTATGACATTATCTATAAGCCGCGCCTGCAACGGCTGATGAACGAGCGCTTCCGCCTGCAGTAAAACGCAAAGAAGCCACCACAAAGGACACGAAGGCTCACCAAGGGTTTTCTTGAATTCCTGTGTTTGCTTCGCGCCCTTTGTGGTTTAAGGTTTTAGGATTTCCACCCGCGCGAGGCGAAAGTTCAGCGTGCCCCATTTCACTTTGGCTTTGAGCAGCACCGGGATGCGCTGGCCATCGTCGCTGTACCACACCCATACTCTGCCTTTGTTCTTCATGGGACCGGCGCTGGCGATGGCGCGCACGCGCACCGAGGGGAAGACGCCGGCAGGAGTTTTGACCTGCTCCCGCCCCTCCACCGTGGCCGTGATTTCGCCGGTGGGCCCGCCATCGTTAAGCGGGAACACGAAATTCTGCCCGGGCTCCAAGGGCAATGAGCCCACGTAATAAAAGCTCGACATCACGTCTGTTACGCAGCGAGGAATGGGATGCTCCACGTGCTTGACCGCCCCCGTCTTCAGGTCCTTTTCCTGCAGCAGGCTCTTGCCGTGGGCATAGTCGAAGTGAACCTCGGTCTGACGCCGGCGGGAGCCCTCCTCGGTTTGCTTGGAAACGGCCAGCGAGCAGAAGGTGCGGGGATTGATGGTGGTGCGGAACTGGTCGTGCACGGCGAACATCAGGTTCACGAAGCCGGAAGTGTCGGCGGTAACCACGGCATGCTGCCCTTCGGGAGAGGACTCCATGCTCACCTTGGTGGTGCCGGCGTTCAGCAGGTGCCAGTCGGCATTGTAGAAATAGGTCTGGTGAGCGGGAAACCGGTAGTGATCGGAAGGCGGCACAATGCGCGCCACCGGCGAGAGTTGCAGCGCCTTGAGGTCCGTGGCCGGACTTGCGTCCTTGCGCGGCGACCCGCCAAAAACCGCGGCCACAGTCCCAAGTACCAGGGCCACCGCGGCCAGGGTGCTGCCTCGCTGTAATGGAATAGGGCAACGCATCTCTAGCGGAACCACACCATCTTGATTGCCAGCGCCGCCATCATGGCGACGGCGCCGGCGAGGGCGTTGTACTCGCGGTGCTTCCAGTATAGCTGGCTGGAAAACCCGCCCACTCCAGCCTCCGCCGGCCTCCAACGGGGCAGGAAGCGCGGCACCCGCTGCGCATATTCGGCAAACTCCGGAAAGCGCAGCCGCAGAAATTCCTCCTCCGCCCCAACCACCGGCAGGTAAACAACCAGGAACAGCACTACAATGGCCAGCGCGATCCACAAGCTGCGCGCCGCCACCGCGAACCCTGCCGCCAGCACCAGGGAGCCAAGATACAGGGGGTTTCGCGTGTAGGCGTAGGGACCGGTAGTAGTAAGGCAGGTGTTCTTCTGGACGTGTCCGGAAGCCACTGCGCGCAGCGCCAGCCCGGGTACGCAGATAGCCGCGCCTAGCACCAGGGATTGCCAGGTAGGCCGCGCCAGCCACCAATAAAAAATGGCGAAAGCGAAACCCAGCGGTACGCGAATGCGGCGTGCGATGTGTCCCCAACTACCCAAGCCCGCTCTCCAGCAATTGCCGCGCGGCCGCCAGAACCTCTTGCGGGGTGATGGCGAGCAGGCCCGGGTCCGGGCGTTTGCGGCGGGAGCGCGCGGCGGCACGCTCGGCGCTTTCCGTGCCCGGACTCAAAGCACTGCGTAACACCACGCTGCGAGTACGGAAGGGTCCGTTGCGCGCCGGGCTGGTGGGTCCAAACAGTGCAACCACAGGAACACCCAGAGCTGCGGCCAAGTGCATGGGGCCGGTATCGCCGCCGATAAAGAGCCGCGCCCGCCGGGTAAACGCGATCAGTTCGCTGAGCGAAGTGGGCACCGCCTCTGCCGCACCCGCGCTGGCGGCTGCGGCAGCTCGAGCCAGCGCTTCTTCCCCCGGGCCGAAATTAATCAGGCAGCGCAGGCCCAACCCGGCCAGACCCCTGGCAACTTCGCCATAGCGTTCGGGCGGCCACTGCTTGCCTTCCCAGCCCGCCCCGGGGTTAAGGATCGCGAATTGCCGCACCGCGTGCAGGCGGAGTCGCCGTTCGCAGGAATCCTCCGCCGCCGGGTCCACAGGAAACTCGACCGCGGGCACTTCCGCGGGTACCCCGGCAACAGCGGCGGCCAGCGCGGCATTCTGCTCGATCACATGGCGTTCTTGGGTTTCCACAGTATGAGTGTAGAAGAGACTGGCCGCATGCTCGCGCGGATGTTCGAACCCGATGCACGCCTCCGCTCCCGTCCAGCGCGCCATCAGAGAGGTGCGCACCGCTCCCTGGAAGTCCACGGCTAGTTCGTACCTGGCGGCGCGCACCTCCCGCCACGCGCCCGCCACGTCTTTCCAGGTGCTGCCAGAAAAGGGAGCTGAGCGCCACCCCAGCGTATTTACAGGGTGGACCGCATCCACCAGGGGCCGTCCGGCGTTGCGCGGCCCCAGCCGCGGCGTTGCCGGCGCGCACAACAATTCCACCCAGCGCTCTTCGATCATCCAGCCCAGGGTGGCCGGGGGAAAGGCGCGGCGTAGCAGGGTGGCTGCGGGCAAGGCATGGATAACATCGCCCATGGAGCCCAGGCGGACAATCAGCAGGCGCTCGGGGCCTTGAGACACCTCCTGCACCTCGGCCTGGTGACGGCGCATCACCTCAGCCTGTTCCGCTTCCGCAATGGTGGCCAGCTGCATTTCACTTCTTCATGGCGCGCAGCATATGGCTGCTGGAATGGTCCTTGGGATCGCCGACGATCTCCACCCGTCCCCCGCACTCTACAACCACGTCGTGCTCGGGCACGTTCTCGGCGGTGTAATCAGTGCCTTTGGCCTGGACCTGAGGGCGAATTTCGCGCACCAGCGCACGCACGTCGGGCTCGGAGAAGATCACCACCGCATCCACATTTTCAAGGGCGGCGATGATTTCCGCGCGCTCCTGCTCCGGCATAAGCGGGCGGCCTTCGCCTTTCAGGCTGCGGGCGCTAGCATCGGAGTTGACGGCTACCACCAGGCGGCCGCCCAGTGCCTTGGCAGCCCTCAAATAACGAATGTGACCCACGTGCAGCAGGTCAAAGCAGCCGTTGGCCAGCACCACGGTCTGGCCCTCATGCCGCCATTCCGCCACCCGGCGCTGCAGCGCCTGCCGATCCAGGATCTTGTTGGAGGGCACGTTCAATGTTATCGGAAACTTGCGCTCAATGTTGCCGGAAAGCGGGCGGAACATGCTGCAGCGCGTCGAGCAGTTCCTGCCGCGTCACCGTGGCCGTGCCGCGCTTCATCACCACGATGCCGCCGGCGTAGTTGGCCAGTTGCGCCGCCGCCTGGGGGTCGGCCCCGGCGGCCAGCGCCGCTGTATAGGTGGCGATCACGGTGTCGCCCGCCCCGGTCACATCCGTTACCTGGTCGCCGCCGTAAATAGGGACGTCAACCGGCTTCTGCTTGCGGGCGAACACCACCATGCCGTCGCGGCCGCGGGTTATGACCAACGACTGCAGCTTCATCTTCTTCATGAGTTGCTCGCCGGCGGAGAGCAGCTTGGCCCAGTTATTGCCAATCTGGAGCCGCAGTAGTTCCTCCACCTCCGGTTCGTTGGGCGTGGCCGCGCTCACTCCCGCGTAGTCGAGCATGCGGTGGCGCGAGTCCAGGGTAATGGGAATGCCGTTCCAGCCGCCGGAGCGGATGGAATCGAGGATTTCAGGCGTGGCCGCGCCATACCCGTAGTCGGAAACCAGCAGTGCGTCGGAGGCATGGGCGTACTGCTTAGCGGCCAGAATAAGTTCGCGCACCACGTGCTGGCTGGGCTCGCTCTCGGGCTCCCTGTCCACACGCACCACCTGCTGCCGCGCGGAATGCGTCATGCCCGCCAGAATGCGGGTTTTGGTGACCGTGGCGTAGCCCTTCTCCCGGATCAGGGCGCTGGTAGGAATTCGTTTCTGGCGAAAGCGCTTGAGCAGCAGCTTGCCGCTTTCATCTTCGCCCACCACCCCCACGGGAAGCACGTTCACGCCCAGGTCGGCCAGGTTGTAAACCGCGTTAGCGCCGCCGCCCGGCACCACCTCGCGCTCGCGGTGCTTGAGGATGAGCACCGGCGCTTCGCGCGAGACCCGGGAAATCTCGCCATATACAAATTCGTCGGCCACCATATCCCCCAGGACGGTTACCGTGGCCTGGGGAAAGGCCTCCACGATTTTCTGCAACCGCTCGCCCTCGCTGAGGTGCTTGCTCATGAGCTGAAAGGGGATTCTCTCATACCAGGGGCGGCTCATCGCAGTGATGTCCGTGGGGCGGCGAGACGTTCCCTTGGGCGCCTGAAGGTTTTTGGGGGCGGCTGAGGGTAGAATGGCGGGTCATGAAGATTGCCCTGGGGGCTGACCACGCCGGTTTCGAACTGAAGGAGAGTGTCAAACGCCTGCTCACCGGCGACGGCATCCAGGTGGATGACCGCGGCACGCATTCTCCTGAATCGGTGGACTACCCCGATTTCGCCCGCGCCGTGGGCGAAGAAGTAGCCCGCCGCCAGGCCGAGTTCGGTATTCTGGTGTGCGGCACCGGTATCGGCATGTCCATGAGCGCCAACAAAGTGGCAGGCATCCGCGCCGCCAAAGCGGACACGGAATACGAGGCCGAAATGGCCCGCGCCCACAATGACGCTAATGTGCTCTGCCTGGGGGCTCGCGTCACCGACGCCGCCACCGCGGAAAAGCTGGTCCGCAAGTTCCTGGAAACCCGTTTCCAAGGCGGCCGGCATCAGCGACGAGTGGATAAAATCATGGCCATCGAGTAATTCACGATTTACGATTGATGTTTGACGATTGGTTTGATTGATGAATGAAGATTGAAGAATGACGATTGGTTTAACTGACGGCTGATAACTGAAGCTGACAGCCGCAAAGAGCCAAGAACCACTAGCTAGAAGCTAGCAGCTAATAGCCACAGCCCGAGAGCCACCCTATGAACCACGACATGACCCGCCCCCTCTACGAAGTTGACCCGGAAGTTGCCGCCGCCATTGACAACGAAGTTCGGCGCCAGCATGAAGGCCTGGAACTGATCGCCTCGGAGAACTTCGTCAGTGAAGCCGTGCTCGAAGCCATGGGCTCGGTCTTCACCAACAAGTATGCGGAAGGCTATCCCGGTAAGCGCTATTACGGCGGCTGTGAGTTCGTGGACGTGGTGGAGAACCTGGCCCGCGACCGAGCCAAGCAGCTTTTTGCCGCTGAGCACGCCAATGTGCAGCCGCACTCCGGCTCCTCCGCCAACATGGAAGCTTACAGCGCGGTGCTGCAACCCGGCGACACCATCCTCGGCCTGAACCTGGCTCACGGCGGCCACCTCACCCATGGACACCACCTGAATTTTTCCGGCAAGACCTACAAAATCGTTCCCTACGGCGTGACTCGCGAAACTGAAACTATTGATTACGACGAACTGGAAAAGCTGGCCGAGCGCGAGCGCCCCAAGCTGATCATCGGCGGGGGCAGCGCCTATCCGCGGATTATTGACTTTGCTCGCATGCGGCAGATCGCCGATAAGGTCGGCGCCCTCTACCTGGTGGACATGGCCCACTTTGCCGGGCTCGTCGCCGGGGGCGTGCATCCTTCGCCCGTGCCCCACGCGCAGATCGTCACCACCACCACGCACAAAACCCTGCGCGGGCCGCGCGCCGGCATGATCCTGTGCAAGCAGGAGTATGCCGCCGCCGTTGATAAGACTGTGTTCCCCGGCGACCAGGGCGGGCCGCTCGTACACATCGTGGCCGCCAAGGCCGTTTGCTTCCGCGAAGCCCTGCAGCCCGATTTCAAAGATTATGCGCGCCAGATTGTGGCCAATGCCAAGACACTGGCCGAGGCGCTGCGCAACGAAGGCTTCCGCCTGATCTCCGGCGGCACCGATACCCACCTCATGCTGGTGGACGTGTTTGCCAAGGGCATGCTGGGCAGCGAAGCGGAAAAGGCACTGGGCGAGGCCGGCATAACGGTGAACAAGAACGCCATTCCCTTCGATACCAACCCACCGCTCAAGCCCAGCGGGGTTCGCATCGGCACTCCGGCCCTGACCACCCGCGGCATGAAGGAAAAGGAAATGCGCCAGGTGGGGCGCTGGATAGCGGAGGCGCTCTACCACCGCACTGAGCCTGACGCCCTGAAGCGCGTCCGCAGAGAGGTATTCGAGCTGGCCGAGGCCTTCCCGCTCTATGCCGAGCGCCGCGCCCACGCCGAGGCCAGGGTGTAACCGGCGATAAAGCCCAGACAATAAAGTCATACGGGCATTCGCGGGCGGGGGCGCCCGCGCCACAACCCTCAAGGCAGCCCGAAACTCGAAACTCTGCAGCCTTAAAACCTGTGAAACTTTGAAAGCTTGAGGCCTGCGAAACCTTTTCCCGTTCCGCCCACAGCTTGGTTTTCGGTCTATACTCTCCCCGTGAAGATCGCCATAGACATCCGGCGCATTGGCGATTTTGGCGTGGGTACTTACATCCGCAACGTGCTGCGCGCCCTGGGCCGCCTGGATCAGGAGAACACCTACATCCTGATTGGCCCGCGGGA
>DATJEH010000022.1:0-23875 GCA_035496875.1 Terriglobales bacterium
ATCCTTTCATCCTGGCGCTGCTGGCCCAGGCCAGCGAGAAATCCGGCAACCGCGAGCAGGCCATGAATTATTACCGCCAAATCCTCGCCATCAATACCCATAACCCCACCAACGCTTTCGCGCGCCCCCTGGCACAACGCAGAGTGGCCCGAGCTGCGGGCTAAGGTTCTCAACTTAACCTGCCGCATTTTCCAAATACTGAACACAACACTTTGTTTTCAGCTTGAACTTAACTGCTATTCCGGTTAATGTATTCAGGCGTGGTGGTAGCCCACAAGGCCCGACTGTAGCGGGTTTCACCCAACCGGCTGTGCCTGCTCTTGTGCCTCGTTCTACAGCCCCAAGTTTCCCCCCAGGTTGGTGGCAGGCGCGGCCTAATTCCCTAAAGGAGCATTCCGTGCGTACCCCATCTCTGTGTTGGCAGGCCTGTGTGGTTCTGGCTTTAGCCTTCGGATTCGCTGGTTCCGTTCTGAACGCGCAGAGTTTCAACTACAACACCAACCCTCCTAACCGTTTCGCTTTCGCCAAACCCGCGAGCCCCGCGGCATTCCCCACTCCCTCGCAATGCGTGGCAGCGGCCGGGCTCGCCTGCTATACCCCTGCCCTGATTCGTTCCGCCTATGACGTGCCCTCCTCCCTGACCGGGGAGGGCCAGACCATCGTGATTGTGGACGCTTACGGCAGCCCCACCGTGGCCAGCGATCTGCATATTTTTGACCAGGAATTTGGCCTCGCGGATCCGCAGCTGAACATCATCTACCCCGGCGGCAGCCCGGTTTACAACCCGCTGCAGAACCATGCCGAATCCTCCTGGGCAGCCGAAACCAGTCTGGATACGCAGTGGGCGCATGCCATCGCACCCGGCGCTACCATTGACCTGGTCATCGCGGCCAACAATGGCGGCAACGTGCTGAACAACGCAGTGCAGTACGCCGTGAACAACCACCTGGGTAATATCATCTCTCTGAGTTGGGGCGCGCCCGAAGGCGCCATCAGTGGCGGCGGCAACAATTCCCAGGTCATGCAGGCTCATCAGATTTTTCAAGCAGCACAGCAGGCTTCCATTTCGGTGTTCGTTTCTTCGGGAGATTTCGGCGCCGACAACAATCTCTCCTTCACCAATGCCTCCTATCCCGCCTCCGACCCCCTGGTGGTTTCCGTGGGCGGCACTAACCTGTTTATGAGTGATTCTGGCGCTTACCAGAGCGAAGATGTGTGGAACGATTCCAACCCAAATCTTTGCCCCTTTGGCTGCACGGCGGGACTATTCGGGGCCACAGGCGGCGCGCCCAGCGTGCTCTTCCCCGCCCCGGACTTCCAACAGGCGCTCTCCGGCAACAACATGCGGTCCACCTCTGACGTCAGCTACAACGCCAGCGTCTACACTGGCGTCCTGACGTATCTCGGCTTTTTAGGAGGAAGCAACGACGGCTTCTACTTCTTCGGCGGCACCAGTGAAGGCGCGCCCCAGTGGGCGGCCATCACCGCGCTGGCCAACCAGGCCGCGGGACACGCCCTCGGCTATCTCAGCCCTGCCCTTTACGCAGCCGCCTCCGGCAATGCTTACAGCAAGAACTTCCACGATTTAACCTTCGGCGACAACGCCTGGTTCGGCCCCGGGTTCCCGGCGGGAGTTGGATACGACTATCCCACCGGAATCGGCAGCCCGGAGGTCTCCAACCTCATCGGAACTCTGACCGGCACAAAGGTAAAGTAGCGACACCCTTAATCGAACCGGCCGAGCGCCCACAGCGGGCCCGGCCATTTTTTATTCAGCGCGGTTGTACCCAGCGCTGCGATGTGGGTGACTTACCTCCAATCTGCTAAAATCCTTTTAGCCCTTATTGCGGGCTCTTCCCATTACCATTTTTCTGACGTGGGGCTATAGCTCAGCTGGGAGAGCGCATCGTTCGCAACGATGAGGTCGTCGGTTCGATCCCGACTAGCTCCACCAAAGAATCAACCAGTTACAGGCACCCACAACCCCAAACCTGTTCCATTCTGTTCCAAAAAATCCGCCGACTTGCTGGAGTTTGCCTCTACTCAAGCTCTGAGCTGTGCTGCGCGTCGGCTCCCAGGGGCCGCCCATGACCGGCGTCGCGATCCACGCCGTCTCTCTCTATTGCGTCGAGGATTACGTCAATTCCGAACCAGCGGTGAAGCAGCTGAAACAGGCCGTACCGTGGCCGGAAAACAGGCGGTGGCGAGCTTCTTCCGGCCGCGCTCTATTCGGGTACGACAAGAGCCCGGACTTGGGCAAAGGAACGCAGTTTAAACCCGGCCAGAGCGGCAATCCGCGAGGTTGCCCCAGGAAAATTCATCCTCTCAAGCCGGCTTCACCTGTGCGTGCTAGGTGCAGCGCGGGCACCGATAGGAAAACATCGGATTTTGTGGATCATTTGAACCATCGGCAGCTCCGGTATCTTGAGGGAATACTCAGCGGAAAAACGAAGAAATTGGCTGCGATAGCGGCCGGTTATTCTGAGTCAACGGCGCGAAATGCGGCCGCTGTGATTGAACGCCCTTTGGTCCGCTTGGCACTCCAGGAGCTGGTCCGGGAGGCTATCCCACCGGAGAAGATCGTCCAGAGGCTCGTAGAGGGGCTCGATGCGATGGAGTTGGTAATCGCCAAGCACAAAGGCAAGGTTACCGACGAACGGACTATCATCGGCTGGGCCACACGCCTGCACTACATCGAGTTGGCCGCCAAGATGGCCGGCTACTACGTGGAGGGACAGGATCTAACACTGGACGATCTGAGCAGGAATCTCGAGACCCGGAACGCAGCGGAGAATTGCGCCCCGTCCGCACGACACGATTTCAGCAACCGAAGACCAGCCCACCAGCATAGAACCATAGTGACTGATTCCCAGGCGATGATGCCGACGTAGAAGACCGTATGTGCCAGCGGCGAATTGACGGAGCGCCACATGCCATGGTTCCCCGGAAAGGTTGAGTCCATCATCAGGACGTGGCGGACAAACTCGTAGTTGGAGCCATAATCGGTGATGTTGTTTAGGACCAGAATCGTGTAGAAGAGTGCGATTGCAAAAACGAGAACAGCTTTGGAGACGCGAAGCGTCATTAGATGCCGCATAGGATTGTCGTACGCGCGAATTATATCTTCTCGGTGACTTACCGCACCGTTTTGGAGGGCGCACAAGTCCCGGTTAACGGGCCATCCGCAAGTCAACTTCTGGTTTGCCGACTAATCGTCCAATTGGGGTCGGTTTTCCTGGAAACAGAGACGTCCGGCAAACTACTCGTACCTTAGCGCGATCATCGGGTCGACACGCATCGCACGCCGCGCGGGGATATAACAGGCCGCCAGCGCCACAACTGTGAGCACCAGGGTGACGCCAACAAATGTGAGAGGATCGGTGGGCATCACGCCATAGAGCAAACCAGCCATCAGGTGCGACACGATCACCGAGCCCACCAGTCCCAGCGCGGCTCCCGCCATCGCCAGTCCCAGCCCCTGACGCAGAACCATCGCCAGAATGTTCCCTCTCGCCGCGCCCAGCGCGAGCCGCATGCCGATGTCTCGCGTGCGCTCGCTCACGATGTACGAAACCACTCCGTAAATTCCAAGCACCGCCAGCAGCAGCGCCGTTATCGCGAAGGCGGCCACAATATCCATCGAGAATCGCCTCTGCTCCAGCGAAGCCGACACCGCATCGTCCAGCGTCTTCGCCCCATAAACCGGCAGTTCCGGATTCACTGACTGCACCATCGCTCGCACTTCTTTCGGGATCGCGTCCGCATTCAGGTCTCCACGCAAAAAGATGGCCAACTCCTTGGGAGTGTCCTGGTACAGGCTCAGGTAGATTTGCGGAACGCTCGCGTTCGCCAGCGACTCAGTTCGAGCATCCGCGATCACCCCGACGATCGTGATCCAGGTCTTGCGCACATGGAGGCCGACCCCAGGTCTCCCACGGCCAAGCATCAGCCGCTTCCCAAGCGGGTCCTCGCCCCGCCAGTACGTCCGCGCCATGGCCTGGTTGATCACAGCAACCAGCGGCGCCTTCTCGTCGTCGCCGTCGTTGAACAGACGGCCCCGCAGCGCCGGAATCCCCAGCAGATGAAAATACTCCGGCGTAACGTCCGACCGCTCCACCAAAGGCGGCTGCTTGCTCTGTGTCTCGCGTCCTTCCACGATCAGCTGGCTCCGGTTGCCGTCGTGTTGCAGAGGAATCGACGGCTCCGCCCCCAGCGCCGCCTCCCGCACTCCCGGCAGCAACCGGCTGCGCCGCAGCAATTCGTGCGCAAACACTGCCTCCTGAGGAGCCGTTCCATAAATGTCCGTCTTCGGATCGTTGGGGCTCGGCAGCCACAACTGAACCGACATCACATGCTGCGGATTGAATCCCAGCGGCGCCTTGTACAAATCCCAAAAACTGCGCAGCAGCAGGCCCGCGGCCAGCATCAGCACCAGCGACAGCGCAAACTCCGTCACCACCAGCACTCGCCGCGTGCGCGTCTGCTCCGCGGAACCTCTCGACCCACGCCCCTCCCTCAGCCTATTTGCCAGATCCAAACACCCTGCCTGCCTCGCGGGCGCCACCCCGAAAATGACCCCGGCTGCGAGCGAAGCCGCCAGCGCGAACAGCATAACGGTCCAGTTGATCGACAGGTCGTTCAGCCGAGGCAGGCTCTCCGGAATCAGCCGCAGCAAGAATCCGTTCATGCACAACAGAATCACCAACCCCGCCACGCCGCCCAGCAGCGAAAGCAGAAGGGTCTCCGTCAGCAACTGCCGCACCAGGCGTTTTCGTGCCGCCCCCAGCGCCTGGCGCACCGCCATCTCCCGTGATCGCGCGCTGGCCCGCGCCAGCAGAAGATTCGCTACATTCACGCAGCCGATCAGCAGCACCAGCGCAACTGCCCCCAACAGCAGGATCAGCGACTGCCGGACGTTGCCCACCACGTTTTCCTTCAGAGGCACCAAGCGCACCGTCCACTTGCTGTCGGCCGGATAAGCGTCCGGAAATTGCTTCTGCAACGAAGCAACCAACGCGTCCAGCTGACTCTGCGCCGCGGCAAGCGTCAGCCCCGGCTTCAGCCGCCCGACCGTTTCGAGGGGCAGCCGCAAACTGCGGTTCGAGGCTCGAGCCGGATCGTCCGAAAAACCTAACGCCGCCCACTGTTCCGTATTCCTCTCGTCTGCGGTTCGCCCCGGGTCGCGAAAACCCGGCGGCATCACCCCGATCACCCGGTATAGATCGTTGTCCATCCGTATGCTTTTTCCGAGAATATGCGGATCGCTACCGAAAGCTCGCTTCCACAACCCGTCAGTGATCACCGTGTCCAGCGTGAACCCCGGCGTTTGATCCTGAGGATCGAACGTGTCCCCGAGCTCCGGTTTCACTCCCAGCATCGCAAAATACCCCGGCGCCACCCCCTCATACTGAACCCGCGACGGCTGCGATGCACCCGTCAGGTTCGCCGACCCGAAAATCTCCGGCACAACATACTGAAAAATTCCCGAACGCTGCAGATCCTTCCACTCCGGAATCGAGATACCCGCGTCCGTAGCACCCACACCTGGCAGATCATCCTCGATGCGTACCAGTTCCTCCGGGTGCGGATAGGGCAACGGATGCAGCAGCGTGGCGTCGACCAGACTGAAAACCGCCGTCGTCGCTCCGATCCCCAGCGCCATCGTCAGAATCGCAATGGCCGAGAAGCCCGGCGACTTGGCAAACATGCGCAGGCCAAAGTGTAAATCCTGAATGATGTCCTGAACCCAATTGACTCGGCGGGTTTCCCGACATTCTTCCTTGCATTTTTCGATGCCGCCCATTTCAAGCAGCACTTGGCGACGAGCTTCTTTCGGAGCAAGTCCCTTCGCAACGTGCTCTTCCGTCTTTTGCTCGACGTGATCCCGTAGCTCATCGTCGAGGTCCATGTCTGCTTCCCTTCGCCGAAATAACGACCGCAGCCGCAACGGAATCGTGTAAAGCCAGTGCTCCGGTTGCATCACATTTCCCGCCTTTGACCTCAAGCTTCTTTCAATTTCACCACGCGCGAAATCGCGCTGGATAACCTGCCCCAATTGTCTGCTTCTTTCTCAAGTTGTCGGCGTCCCAAGCGTGTCAGCGAGTAGTATTTCGCTCGGCGCCCCCTTTCGGACGTTTTCCACTCTGCTGTGATCCAGCCCTCTTGTTCCAGTTTGTGTAAAGCCGGATAGAGCGACCCGTCGCTCACCTGGAGAACATCGGACGATACTTGCTTCAACCGCTGACTCACGGCGAATCCGTTCATTGGCTGAAGCGCCAGAATCTTAAGGAGCAGCATGTCCAATGTGCCCTGCACGAGATCGGAAGGTTTGCTCATGTCCGGTGCCCTCGGTAACCGAGGCTATCACCTTTGGTCTCGGTAAGCAAGGGGAGACACGTATTCCATCCCACGGCACAAGGAAGGCCCAATTGGACGTATGACGGGCAATTCGGAAACTGGGAGTCCGTCGCCTGCTAGGTTCCGGATGGCCGACCAACCGGGAAGTTACTCAGGCTCTCGCTAATCCCTCCAAAACCCATAGCACTTAAGATGGCCTACCAAAACTTCAGACCCGCATGGCGCTCCAAGCACTTTGCTTAGCCACCATATTTGCTGTCTGGCAGCTCATCTGGATGTGGCTATAATTCTGCTGACGGGAGCTGGAGATGGCGATCGCCGCAGGATCTCGCTTCGGCCCATACGAGCTTATTTCGCTGGTTGGCGTCGGCGGAATGGGCGAGGTCTATCGCGCCCGCGACTCCCGGCTGCGGCGAGATGTTGCGCTTAAGGTGTTGCCGTCATCCCTGGCGACAGATGCGGACCGGCTCCGGCGCTTTCAGCAGGAGGCAGAGGCAGCCAGCCAGCTCAATCATCCCAACATTCTCACCGTCTACGATGTAGGCCAGCAGGATGGCATTCCGTACATCATATCCGAGTTACTGGAGGGTGAAACCTTGCGGCAGCGGCTCGCGCGAGAGCGTCTGTCGCTCCGGCGGGCCACTGAGATCGGCACCCAAATAGCGCGAGGACTTGCTGCCGCTCACGAGCGCGGAATCATCCATCGGGACCTGAAGCCAGAAAACATCTTTCTAACTCGGGACGGGCACACAAAAATCCTGGATTTTGGGTTGGCTAAGCTGGCCGGCGACAAAAATGGCGTCCCAGGGGACAACACCCTGACGCTTAACACCGAAGCCGGTGTCATGCTGGGCACGGTGGGCTATCTGTCGCCCGAGCAGGCGCGCGGGGTATCCAGCGATCACCGTAGCGACATGTTCAGCTTTGGGGCAATCCTCTATGAGATGGTTACCGGCAGCCGTGCATTCCAGGGAGAAACGGCAGCCGACACCCTGGCGCAAGTGCTCACCGCCGATCCTACACCTCCATGCCAAAAGGACCGCCGTATTCCCTCTGCCCTCGATGGAGTCATTCTGCACGCACTGGAGAAGGACCCGGAGCGGAGATTCCAAACCATGCGGGATGTCGGATTCGTTCTTGAGTCAATTGCGAACGCCTCCTCCGCCGTCACGACGACTGTCCCCGCTCGAATTAAGCTGCGCCGGCCGGTTGTTATGCTCCTGCTGGTGCTCGCTGCAGGGGCGCTGCTGGCTTACGTTTGGTTGCGGGCGCAGGTCGCTCCGGTTTCGCAGTCGAGCGCGCCCGTGGTGCTCGAACGCCTGACGGATTTCGTGGGAATGGAGCGGTCCCCGGCGGTCTCACCTGATGGCAAGGCAGTCGCGTTCTCCGGAGGCGTGGGCACGCCACAGATTTGGGTGCGGCTGCTGGCCGGCGGCCCACCACTGAAGATTACGCGTGACGACGTGCCTCACCTTTATCCGCGCTGGGCGCCGGACTCGGGGTCTCTGATCTACTTCTCTCCGCCACCCGAGGCGGGAGCACAGGGTGACGGTGCGATCTACGACATTCCCGCGCTTGGCGGAAGCCCTCGCCGACTGGCCAGCAGCTTTACCGGTGGTGACCTCAGCCACGACGGCAAGCGTATGGCTTACTTCCGCCACGAGAGTAACAGGACGGAATTGGTGCTGGCCGATCGGAATGGAAGTAATCCGCGCGTACTCACAATGCTGGCACAGGGATATGACTATGGCTTTCCGCGGTGGTCGCCCGACGACCATCTGATCGCCTACCGAGGCGGCCAAGTATTTAATTATGACGTCTTTGCCATTGAGGCTGCGGGAGGCGAGCCACGACAGATTACCCATGATCTGAAAGTCGTGGAGGGCTACTCGTGGCTGCTGGACGGCTCTGGTATTGTTTGTAGCTCATCGCGGAACACCACCGCTCTTTACTTTCCTACGATGGACCTCTTTGTTGCCAAGCTGGACGGAAGCCCAGTCCGGCAGCTGACCTTCGGCGAGACAAGTCTCGTTGATCCGGATGTGGGCAGTGATGGGCGCGTGTTCGTTACGCAGTTACACCGCGAGTTTAATGTGTGGAAATTCCCTATTCGCGGCTCACCCGCCGATAACGTACGTCGGGCCGTACAGGTGACAAATCAAACGGGGCAGGTACAGACCCCCTCGGTGAGTCCCGATGGTGGCGAAATGGTGTATTTGTCGGAGTTAGGAGGCCATAGCAACTTGTGGATAATGAAACTCGATGGTTCGGGAGAAGTCCGGCAGATAACTTTCGAACACGATCCCGAAGTCGAAGTCGGAGTGCCAGTGTGGTCGCCCGATGGACATCACATTACTTTTTTCACGCGCAGGCCGGGCACGAGGATTGGGGACCAGTGGTTGGTGAATTGGGACGGTTCGAGCTTGCGGCGACTCGTCGCCGAAGGCGGTTTAGCGGCCTGGTCGCACGATGGAAAGTGGCTGTATGTTTCGCCCCAGGGGCACGAGGGTGAGCCGTACAGGATCATCAAGGTCCCGGTAGACGGTGGGAACCCAACCGTGGTGCGTACCGACAGCTTTTCACTGGCACCTGCGCCGGCTCCTGACGGCAGTGCTTTGTATTTCTTGCGGATGCCCAGTCGCGCAGGTGGCCAGGACGTGGAAATCCATGTTGCTAGCCCAGAAGATGGGCCTTCTCATCTCCTTGCCCGGATTCAAGCTCGGCGGCTGCCGCTCTCGGACGTTGTTCAACCCGTGGTTTCGCCGGATGGCAAATGGCTGGTCCTTTGGTTAGCCGATGGCCCTACCACTAACCTGTATATCCTGCCAAGCGATGGCGGGCCCCTTCGCCAAGTGACGGATTTCGGCAAGACCGCCACCGAAATCACCCGGCGAGTCTCCTGGGCCCCTGATTCGCAGTACATTTACGCCTCAGTCGGGCATATGGATGGTGATGTGGTCCTACTCTTGAATTTATTGCAGCACTAATGACGGGCTAAGCGGAAACTGGGGGACTACCGGGATTACTTCCGAATTGCCGACGATTCGGGAGCTACTGGTCAGAGTAGAAGGTTGACCGCATCTGCAGCAGCGGCTTCAGCGGTGTGGTTCAGGCCTGGAGACCTGCCTGCTTATTCCTCGCGAAGAGCAACAATGGGGTCAAGGTTGGCGGCGCGCTGGGCTGGCACAAAGCTGGCGCCCGCCGCGGCGGCGGCGAGAATGACGGCTGATGCGATGAGCGTCAGGGGATCGTCGGGTTTCAGACCATAGAGCAGGGCGGCAGCGACACGGGCGGTGAACAGTGATAGCACCGCTCCCACAGCGAGCCCCACCGCGAGTAGAGTTCCCGCTTCCCCCATCACCATGGCGACAATGTCGCGGCGGTTGGCACCCAGTGCCATGCGGATGCCGATTTCACCGGTGCGGCGCGCGACCATGTAGGAGATCACGCCGTAGAGCCCGATGGTGGCCAGAAGCCCCGCCAGAAAACCGAAAAATTCCGACAACATGGCCAGGAGACGCTCGCGCAACAAACTCTCCTGGATTTGGTCGGCGAAAACTCTGAATTGCAGATCAATGGCGGGATTAGTCTGGGCGATGGCGGTTTTGACTTCCTCCATTAGCGAACCCAGACCGAGAGTTGAGCGCACCAGCATTCCGGCCTCGGGGTCGGGTTCTCTGTCCTGGGCGGCCGGTAAATAGAATATGGGCGGGAAATCCTTGCGCAGATCGTCATACTTGGTGTTCTTGACCACTCCAATAATTTCTGTAAGGGGGTGTGGCTGGTCTGGGCTATCGCCGACACGAAAGGTCTTCCCTAGCGGGTTGCTGCCGGGAAAATACTTCCGGGTGAAGGCTTGATTGACGATCGCGACCGCGGGCGAATTCAAGCTGTCATGATTGTCGAAGTCGCGGCCCGCCAGCAGTGGCGTTCCCATGGTGCTGAAAAAATGGTCGCTGACCTGGTTCCGGTCCGCGGGCTCCTTTTTTTCGCCATCGATAAAAATGTCGTCGTTGGAGGAATTGCCGCCGAGGGGGACGTTCGTGGCGGTGGCCGCCCCCTCCACACCGGGCAGAGCGCGTATTCGCTCCAGCAGCTCGCGCTTGAACTCCAGCCGCTGCGCGGAGGGAATATTCAGCCGCGTGAAATCCGCGTCGGCGACCAGGATACCGGTGCGCTGGAAACCGGCATCGAGGGTGAGCAGTTTGTGCAGGCTGCGCACGAACAATAGCGCGGCCACTACCAGGACCAGCGACAACGCCACCTGGCAGACGACCAGAACGCGACGCGCGCCAAAGCGCTCGCGAGTGGCGGTGAGGCCCCGGCCGGCGGTGTTCATGGCCACCGCCGGAGGCGTCCGCACCGCGCGCACGGCGGGCGTCAATCCGAACAGCAGGCAGGTAAGCGCCGCCAGCGCAGCCGTAAAGGCCAGCATGCGCCAATCGGTGCCCAAGTTCAGAACTACGTGGGTTTCCTGGGTGCTGAGATAGCGCACGAGAAATCGGCTGGTCACGCCGGCCACCCCCAACCCAAGCAGCGCACCGATCGCGGAGAGAAACAGGCTTTCGGTCAGCAACTGGCGCAAGAGGCGGCCCCGGGCGGCGCCCAGGGCGAGCCGCACCGCGATCTCGCGCTCGCGCGCGCTGGCTCGCGCCAGCATCAAGTTGGCGAGATTAGCGCAGGCGATAAGCAGCACCAGCCCGGCAATGCCCAGCAGCAGCCATAATGGCGTTTCATAATCGCTGCGTAGCTCAGAAACTCCGTTATATGCCGGCAGAGCGCCCAGCCGGAACCCCAGGTAATGCTTGACCTCACCGGCGGCATAGCTGGGAGGTACGGTCTCCCGGAACACGGCGGGGGAGATAGCCTGCAATTGCGAGTTAACCTGGGCCAGCGGCCAGCCCGGTTTGATCCGCCCCATGGTGCAAAGCCACCAGGTGAAGCGGTTCGTGAGGCGGTGGTCCTCCGGGTTGAGAAGCGAGTCGGCGCAAAGCGGCACCGTGACGTCGAAAGCGCGGCCGATTTCCAGTCCGAAGAAACCGGCCAGGGTGACACCTACGATCTGAAACGGCTGCCCATTCAGGGTAAGGGTGCTGCCGAGAACTGAAGCCTTGCCGCCATACTGCCTCTGCCAAAATCCGTAACCCAAGATGGCGACCGGCGACCCGCAACCGGGGCGATCATCCGCGGGTTCCAGCACGCGTCCCAGAGCAGCGCCGACACCAAGCACGTTGAAAAAGTCGCCGCTGACGAGCAACCCTTGGGATTTGCGGACTTCCCCGCCGCGGTTCAAGTTGAAAGAGTCACCGGACCAGGCAAACATGCCGGAGAAACCCTGTTGGCGCTCGCGGATCTGCTCAAACTGGGGATAGGTCAAGTCGGCGTACGGGCCGTTGAAGTCGCCGGTGCGGCCGTGAGGTTCGGGAATCTTAATGCGCACAAGCTGCTGCGGGTCCCTCACCGGCAGCAGGCGCAGGCGCACCGCGTCCAGCATCTGGAAGATGGCGGTATTGGCTCCGATGCCCAGTGCCAGAGAAATGATGGCAGCGGCAGTGAAAACAAGATTGGCGCGAAACAGGCGCGTGGCATAACGCAAGTCCTGCCAAAGCGCCCCCAGCACCGAACCGGTATCCGCACCCAGGACAGGGGGCTGAGAATAAGCGTACTCGCGACGTGAGAATTGTTGTCGTAGTTCGTCTTCCGAGGATTCCGCCAGAGCGGCACGGGCGGCTTCCACTTCCGAGAGGCCCGAGCGGCATAGCTCCTGATAGCGGTCTTGGAGGTGCTGGGAAAGTTCCTCGACGATTTCCGGCTCGCGGGCCAGCTTGAGGCCGGCTCGGCTCAGGCGGGAGCGGATTTCATCTCTCCAGTTAAGCATTTTCTATTCCCGTAATGCGGTTCATGGCGGCGACAAATTCCCGCCACATAGTGCGCTGTGACTTGAGCATTTCGCGGCCGGCGGGGGTCAGACGGTAGTAGCGGCGCCGGCGCTGCCCGGATCTTTCTACCCAGCGGCCCTGGATCCAGCCCCGGTTTTCCAGCCGATAGAGGAGCGGGTAAAGCGAGGCGACGTTGAAATGCAGCGCACCGTCGGAGCGCTGGTCGATCAGGTTGTTGATTTCGTAGCCGTGGCGAGCGCGGTCTTCCAACAGGGAGAGAATCAGCAACTCCGCGCTGCCCTTCTTCAACTCGCGATCGAAGCTGGCCGCCATATGTTGCATAGCTATATATGGCAAGAGCATGGTTGATGTCAAGGACGCACAGAGCGCTACCTGAACCATCGTATCGCGGTCAAGGAAGACCGCGACCGTGTGTCTGAACGAGCACTGGTTCGTCGATCTGGCGCATGCGCGCCAGGAGATCGAGGGCTGGCGGTGCAACTATAACCAGGTGCGACCACATTCGGCGCTGGGCTATCTCACAGATTGGCGCCTCGATTAACGCAGAACCGAAGATCCTGCATATCGCGCCGCTGCGACTGTCCAGAAAACGCCGCGGGCAGGTCAGCAGCACGACACGCAATGCGGAGGCTCGTTCTCTCCCTCGGGAATTTATTCGCTTCGTTCAGGATCACGGCAACGGCAACTTCGATGTTGAGCAAAGGACGGCAACGACGACCTGGTTTTCCAGAGCGTGAAGGCCAGCAAGCCCATGAGCGACGGCAACGTGTTGCAGCGATTCGTCAAGCCGGCAGCCCGCAAGCTAGGCCTGTCGGTAGACTGGCGTTGCCTGCGCCGGTCGCATGCGACCTGGCTGGTGCAGGCGGGCGCGGATCCCAAGTCGGTGCAGGGGCAGATGCGGCATTCGCGCATCAGCACCACACTCGATATTTACGCGCAGCAGGTGGCTGAGTCGCAGCGGCGAGCGCTGTCGAAGCTATCAGAGTTCGCCAAGAAAGCGGCTGTTCCTGAGCCTGTTCCATTACTGTTCCAATAAACGGGTGCCGAGAGTGGCTAAATTCGGGGCTAAGTCGAACACAATCAGTCGGATGGGTACGGCGAGCATCATCGTTCGCAACGATGAGGTCGTCGGTTCGATCCGACTAGCTCCACCATTTTCCCATCAGTCCCCTGCGAAATTGTGTCCCACTGTGTCCTAATAATTTCAGAACTGGCCGGCTTTCTGCCTTTACATTCCGCTACGAAATAAACGAAAAAGGACTGGCCTAACGCCTAAATGGGTGATTTCCGGACGCCACTGGTGGCTCTTTCCCTGTGGCGAATACAGATGATTTTGCCCCGCCTAACCGCGGGGTATGGGTGTCTTGACAGATATCTGATTTGCGCGGAAAATACCTCGCCTGTTGTATACAGGCCCTGACCTATCCCGATATCTTCCGGCCGCCCGATCGGATAGAGCTGTTTTTTAATCCGGAATCGTAGAGGTTGTGAGTTCGGCCCGGGCCCATTCTAATCGGCAAATAAGCAGCCATTCGGGCCACAATCGCTTCCATCTTTGGCGTACGGTGGTTCGCGTCAGTGGCGAGTGAGGGGAATCCGGCTCTGAGTCTGTACGTGTACCTGCGTGCCGCCAGCAGCGGATTGGAGGAGCGTATGAAGCTCACTCAGCGTCTTTCATTTTCAATACTCATTATTGCCGTGGCAGTGATCATCACGGGCTGCGGCGGCGGGGGCACATCAACACCTCCACCACCCATTACGGTCTCTGTATCTGCAGCCGCTTTGGCGGCTGACGCGGGCAGCCAGGTAACCATCACCGCCCAGGTGAGCAACGATCCCTCTAATCAGGGCGTGAGGTGGACGATGTCGCCGGCGTCGGGAACGGGCTCGGGAGTTCTCACCAATGCGACCGGGACCTCAGTCACATATAAAGCTCCGGTTACGCCACCAGCCAACCCAGTAACGGTGACAATTACGGCAACTGTGGTCGCCGTCGCCGATGGCAGCAGATTTGGCCAGGTAAGCATTACGCTTAACTCCGTTTCAGTTTCGGCCCTGGCGGACAACTCCACGGTCGGGGCAGGCGGAACCGCCCAGATCAGCGCCGTCGTGAGCGGCGATCCCTCCCACCGGGGCGTTAACTGGGGGATTTCCCCAGCGACGGGAGCAGGGACACTCAGCAATCCGACGGGCACGTCAGTGACTTACAATGCGCCTCCGACGCCCCCGGCTAACGATGTGCAGGTGACCATCACCGCTACTGCGATGGCTGATACGGCCAAGTCGAGCCCGGTCGTCATTACTTTTGCCGCGGTTGCAGTTTCGGCGACGGCGACGCCTAATTCAGTAGAGGCAACGGGCACGGCACAGGTGAGCGCCACGGTGAATTACGATCCCTCGGGCCAGGGGGTGACCTGGTCCATTTCGCCTTCTACTGGGGCCGGAACCCTGAGCAACGCCACCAGCACGGCGGTGACATATACCGCTCCGCCTACGCCACCGGTGAACGACCTGGTGGTGACCATAACTGCGACGTCGATATCCGATGACACCAAATCGGGGGCGGCTGAGGTAACAGCGTTGGCGATCACGGCAGCAGTGGCGCCGGCTTCGGCCCTCATCCCAATCACCGCCAGCTTGCAATACAACGCCACAGTGAACAACGATCCCACAAATAAAGGTGCAATGTGGACGGTAACGCAGAATGGAAGTACGTGTTCGCCGACGTGTGGCACAGTGTCTCCTGCGAAGACGCTGAATGGTACCCCCACCACCTACACAGGTCCAGCAACAATACCAGCCAGCCCAGCCGTGACGCTGACCGCTAGTTCGGTGGAGGACAATACGAAGTCGGCGAGCACCGCCATTACCCTGAGTACGGGCACGGTGGAACTGGTTCCCTATGCCGGCCTGAACTTTGGCTTCGTCAAGATCCTCGGCGGTTCCAAAACCTTGAACACCGTCCTGACCAACACAGGAACGACAGCCCTGAGCGTGGCCAGCATCAGCACCAGCGGCGCGGGTTTCAGCGAAGCAAATGATTGCGGTACGAGCCTGGCTGCGGGAGCCTCCTGCACCGTGAGTGTAACTTTCAAGCCAAAAACGACGGGACTGGTGAACGCCTTGCTCTCCATCAGCGACAGCAGCACCGATAGCCCGCAACAGGTGCCTATATCGGGAACGGGAATAGCAAGACGTATTTTCGGCGCCAGCATACAGTCAGCACTAATCCGGCACACCAGCGTCGCGGCGCCTGCCACCACCTTCTCCGCAAAAGTCGGGACACGGCTGCTGAGGCTAGTAGATGTCACTCGTGCCGATCCCTACATGGGACAAGGCACAAATCGTGAGTTGATGGTGCGCTTCTGGTATCCCGCATCGCCGGCGCAGGGCTGCCAGCCGGCGGCATACACCTCGGCCCGTGTCTGGACCTATTTTGCGGAGCTAAGGAGAGTTGCGCTGCCTAAGGTCACCACTAATAGCTGCTGGAACGCGCCCATGGCCGGCGGCGCGCATCCCGTGGTGGTCTTCACTCCCGGCTACACCGGCAGTTTCACCGATTACACGTACCTTTTTGAAGATCTGGCCAGTCGGGGTTACGTGGTCGCATCGGTGGACCACACTTACGAGGCCACGGCCGTGGAGTTCCCGGATGGGAGGATGATCAAATCGGTGGTTGGCAGCTACTTGGGAAACAACGCGAAAGGTGACGAGAGAACGGTGACATTCGCAGTAGCGGTTCGGTTGGACGATCTGAAATTTGTGGTGAACGAACTGGAAGGGCTGAATGCCGGGAGCAATAACCCCTTTGCAGGCAAGCTGGATATGTCGCGTGTGGCCCTGGCAGGCCATTCCTTGGGCGGCTTGACAGCTCTGCTGGGGGTGCAGCAAGACCCACGCTTCCGGGCGGGCGTGATTCTGGATGGGGTGCTGCCGGACTTTGTCACAGTTGGCACGCAAACGCCAATGCTGGTGCTGACGGCGGGCAATGACGGATGGGGCGAGAACGACTGTCGGCTGTGGAACGGCTTGCGAGGCCCACGAGTGGCGGTGAATCTGAAGGGTTCAGAGCATGTGACGCCGTCAGATGCGGTGTGGCTGGCCAGATACGCCATCAAAACCGGCAGCATGGGTCCAGACAAAACCATAGCCGCAATACGCAGCTACGTAGCTGCGTTTCTGGACGCAAATCTGAGAGGCTTGCCAGCGAGCAGGTTGTTAAGTGGAGCTTCCCGCGCCTACCCGGACGTGATGATAACTACACAGCAGCAGTCACCCTGCGGAAAGTAGCGCAGGAGCGATTGCCAGGACCTTTGTTGGATACTTGTTTCTTGTTAAGAGGCGGCCTCAGGTGCGGCAACATTCCTTTGGCAATGCCATGGTCGCGGTCAGAGCGGGAGAGGCAAATTTTCACCTGCAAAGGCTAGAAGCCGAATGATAACCGCAGGTCAATGCGCCGGCTGGCATCGCCTTCGCCGGAATAGGGGCCGCTAGCGAGGTCAATGGAACGGCCAAACAGCGGCGAGTTCAAACCGCCCACGGGAATGCCCAGATTGACATTGTTGAACAGATTTTGCGCCTCAACACTAAGGGTCAGGGCGTAACGCCGCTCCGTCCCCCCGCCGCGCAAGCCCCCGCCCCCGCTGCTCAGGCCGCGGCCACCCAGACCCTCCCGGTGATGATGGTGGCCACCTTCAGAGCCTCCCCCGGAATCGCCATGCTCTTCGCGGCCCCGAGCGCCAAAGCCAAAGGTGCGGCTCATGCGCAGATTGAAGGTGAAAGCAGAAGGACCGGTTGCGGTATTCGGCGGCACGAACAGAGCCTGCGGCCCGGGGTTAATGTCGAAGGTGCCATACGGAGTCACGCGCACGTCGGCGGCCGGCGTGGCGGCATTGGCATAGGCGGGCCGCCCATTGTGAATGCCCGTTCCAAACAGGTCTTCTCCCGTGGTTATGCTGAAGGGCATGCCGGAACGGGCCAGAATCATGGGATAGAACTCAATCCCCAAGGGCATGGCCACGCTGCCCGCCAGAAATACGCGATGGCGGATGTCAAGCTCGGCCCGCCCGTAATCCGCCATCAGGTTCCATGGGTTCTGGGCAAACGTATCCACGCCGGCAGTATCACTGTGCATGTTGTTGAACACGTAATAACCGAACAGCGAGACTCGCCGGTGGTTCACGCGAAAGTTGGCAATCACCTGGTGCTGGCGATAAATTCCGCTCGAGATGTATTCGTAAATATTTCCCGCGGCCGTACCCAACGGACGCACACCGCTTGTGGGATTGGCGGGATTGTAGGTTCCAGGGAAGGGCGCATTGATGTCATTGGTCACCCATTGCCGGCCGCCGCGCGAGTTCAAGTAGGTCACAGAAACCGTCGCATTTCGCGTCACCTGCCGCTCTATGCTGACCGCCGAATCCAGCGCATAGCTGGATTGCAAGTTGGGTGCGATGCGATACACCGTGGGCACGCTGGTGGCGCTTGCCGCCAAGGTGGCTACAGAAGGAATTTGTGGGAAGAACATCGGGTTCTGGATGAGGTAGCTGACCTGGGTGATGCCGTTCAGGCGCTGCGCCTGGATCATCTGGTCGTCGTCGAAGCGGTCATAGAAAACGCCGAAACCGGCGCGCAACACCGTTTTCACGTGCTGGCCGTGGCCCAGTCCCCAGGAGAGACCCAGCCGCGGCGCCCAGTCGGCGTGGTCACTGATCACATTTTCTGATTCGAAACGCAGCCCGTAACTGAAGGTGAGGTTGTCCCGCGCCCTCCAATCATCTTGCAGCCAGAGCGAGCCGTCGAGCCGGTTGACTCCGGCCACCGGATTGCCGTCTGTAATGTTGAACTGGCTGGGGCCCAGCCCGGCGGCCTGGATTTGCGCCATGGTGAGGCCGCGGCTCAGGTCCTGCAGCGTGGCCTGGTAGCCGGCCAGCGAATTGAAAGTAAAACTCCCGTTGAAGTTGGCATTCACGCTCTCCCGCCGGGCGATGTCGCGCACAAAACCGCCCCACTGGATATAGTGCCGGGGCAGACTGACCGAGGTCAGGTTCTGCACTTCGTAGTGCGATTCGTTGCGATTCTGCGTGCCGTCGCTGTTGCCGCCCCCGGTGAAGGCGCCCAGAACCTGCAAGGTTGGCGATAAATCCTGTGGCGTTTCCAGATTGTGGAAATGCAGAAACTGAAAGCGCGTTTCGTTGATTACTCGCGGGCTCACAATCTGGGTGTCGCTCACTTGCAGCAGGTGGTGACGGAGCAGGAAGCTGTACGCTTGCGAGGGCAGGAATTGCGTGTCCACCCCCTCGTTGGTGTCTTTTCGGTCACGGAAGTGGTAGCGCGCGGTGAGCATGTTGTTGGGCGTGACCTGGTAATCAATGCGCGGGGTAGCGCTGGTAAGGACCCGGGGATTGGGCACCGCCTGCACAAAAGACACCGGCTGCAGACTGGAATCGAGAGTTTCTGTGTTCACCAGGTTGTCGCGGTTGATGTTGCGCCTTTCCATGGAGAAAAAGAAAGAAGCCTTCTTGGCCAAGGGCCCGCCCAACTGGCCGCCATACAGCAGGCTGTGATAAGGAGGTTGGGCGGTGCCGGCCAGAAATGGGCTCGCTGCGTTGAAGGCGGAGGAATTGCCCACGATAAAGCCGCCGCCATGCCAGCTCTCGCCCCCGGGCTTGGTGAGGATGTCAATGCGGCCGTAGCCCAGCCGGTCGTATTCGGCGGAGAACGGGTCTTCATTGACCCGGATATTGCGGATGTCCTCTTTGGGGGGCAAGTCGCCGCCCAGAAAGCCGTCAATGTAAATTTCCACCGGATTGGGCCCCGCCGAAGGGCCGGCCAGTTCCTCGATCTGATTGAGCAGGGCGTCGGGATCGTCGGCCAGCGATTTCAATGACGGGCCGCTGATGGAAACCGCGCTGGCGTTTTCCATCGGCGAAACCGAAACCTGCACCGGGTTAGCACGAACCTCAACCTGGGCCTGGGTGGCGGAAATGGAAAGGCTGATGCCGAGTGTAACCGCTCGTCCGGCTACGATCTGCACCCCTGGCTTGCGGAAAGTGGCGAACCCGGGTGCCTGCGCCATCACGCTGTAGCTTCCCGGCGTCAGCTGCCGCAGAGTGTAGCGGCCCTCCGCATCGCTATTGACGCTGCGGGTTATGCCCTGCCCGGAGGTCACGGTCACCTTGGCGTTGGGAATTACCGCCCCAGAGGGATCGAGCACCCGGCCGCGGATGCTGCCTGCCGGCTGCTGTCCCCAGGCGGTTGCCACCAGCAACGCGGCAACCACGGCGCACCCAACCCTTCGCCGACACCCTGGCCGGACCCAGCCGTCCTGCATATTCAGACTCTCCACCATTGTTGGCTAAACTTGGCACATCGTGCGCGCAGAAATTACTTTTTTTAACTCATTCGCGCTTAATCTAACCTTAACATCGTAGTGCAACGTTCTGCCGTTCCCCCCGGGGGATTGCTATTCATCTGATAGGTTCTTGGACCTTACAAAACAGCGGCTGGCCCATTTTGCCACGGGCTGATTGTGCCCGCCTCTTATAATGGGTTGGTGAGTTCCTCTAAAGTGCAGAAAGTAGCGGAAGCGGACTTCCCTACCCGCTGGGGGCGCTTCCGCATCCTGGGCTTTGAAGCCGAATTCGGCGAAGGCCAGCAGTGCCGCCGCGAGGACGCAGTCGCCCTCATCATGGGCGACCTGGCGGCGCAGGCTCCGCTGGTGCGCATTCACTCCCAATGCCTTACCGGGGATGTGTTCGGCTCTTTGCGCTGCGATTGCCGCCAGCAACTGGAGATGGCGCTCTCCATGATCGCCGCCGCCGGCGCCGGCGTGCTCGTCTACGAGCAGCAGGAAGGCCGCGGCATCGGTCTGATGGCCAAGCTGCGGGCTTACGAACTGCAGGATTCCGGACTGGATACCGTGGAGGCCAATGAGAAGCTGGGCTTCAAGGCCGACCAGCGGGAGTTTGCCCTGCCCGCCGAAATCCTCAAGCACCTCGGCCTCCACCAGGTGCGTCTGCTCTCCAACAATCCGGACAAGGTCGCGGCCCTGGAGAATTCCGGAATTAAAGTGGTGGAACGTGTGCCCTGCGAAGTGGAGCCCAGTTCCCACGCGGCAAATTACCTCAAGACCAAAAAAGAAAAGCTCGGCCACCTGTTCGGTTCGCGCTAAACCCCAACGCCGAGGTGGTAGAGAAGTTTTGTGGCGCGGGCGCCCTCGCCCCCCGTTATCGCAACCTGGCGAATGTGCATACTTGTGTGGCGCAGGCGGCTTCGCCTGAAGTGTGTAAACAAAAATGCCCCAACCCGAAGGTTGGGGCGAGGCTTCCGGTAACGACCATTTCCTAGGGCAAGCTTAGCGACCAGGCGCCGCGGCCGTGAGTGGCGGCATAGAGCACCCGGGCGTTGGAGTCAATGGTCAGACCATACACCGCGACGGGAGGCAGGTTGGTACCCGCCGACGCCCACTGGGTAGCGGTGCCCTCCCGCACGTCCACACCAAAATCGGTGGAGATGTAAAGGTTGCCGGTGTTGGAGTCCAAGGCGATGCCTGTGACCGGTTCATCGCCAAGGTTACCGTCAATATTGGTCCAGGTTGCAGTGTGGCCGGTGGGGTCGTAAAGGACTTCGAAGACGTGCCCCGTCGCCGTGCCCGCAGCCGATGCGTACGCGTTGTAACCGGAGAAGGAGATGAACGCGTGGTTAGGGTTCGAGGGATCAACGGCGATGCCGCTCACGAAGCGAGTGGGGGTTGACGAGGTGTCGATGCGGTAGAAAATTACCGCCGCTGGCCTTATCGGCATTCGACGAGATGAAGACGCGTCCGCGCCTCAATCCCACCCAAAGTGTGCCAGTATCGCTCGGGGCCCGTACCGTCGCCACGATGTACTGGCCCGGCTCTTTGTCCTGGCCGAAGGAGTTATCGGTGGACAGGTTCTTGCCAATGGCCACCCAGTCACCACAAGGACTGGTGAAGGTCCCGAAAAATTCACTGCAGTTGGAATCCAGGAAGGGCCGGCTGCCGCCGTTATCCTGAGTACGCCACACGTGCTGCAGGCCGGTGAAGATGGTACCGCTGACTTTGGGATCGTGGATAATAGGGATGTAGAAGGAGCGCGGCTCGCTCGCTCCCGCCCCGGAAAAGAAGGTGTCGGAAACCCAGTCCCAGCCGGTCTCGGCCGTGCCCTGGAAGTTGACGTCAATCTGCGCGTCAAAGAAGGTGTGGAAGCGGTTGTTGGAGACGGCTGGGTCGATGCCGGACTGTCCGCCGTCGCCGAATATCGTCACGAACCAGTTGCCGGTGTTGAAGGCCTGGGTGCCATTGTCCTGCGTGCCGCCCATGATGTCATTGAACGGGTTCTGCACGTTGACCGACAAGCTCTGGAATTGGAGCGTGGCAAGCCCCTTGTTCATGGTGAAGATTGTGGTGGGGACCGCGGACAGCCAGTTCGCGCAATCGGTAGCGTCCGCTCCGGTCAGACCGCGTGACGTGCAATTTCCAGAGGCGTCGGCGAACGAGCCGCTCAGTCTCCAGAAACCACCGTCGTTACCGATAAAAACGATATTCGGGTTGAAGGGAGTTGCGGCAATCGCATGCTCGTCCGGGTGCAGGCTCACCCCGTGGGTATCGATGGTCATGTCGGTGAAGTCTACGCCGTCATCGGCCGAGCGCTGGATGGCCCGCCCGTTCGACCGCCTACCGAGTTCGGAGTACTGCATGGCGCTTCCGATGTAGACGATGTCCGGAGCTCCGGGGGGTGAGTAGACGGGCATATCATAGGTGCACTGCCCGGCGCAGTAATTGAAGGAGGCGAAGCCGGGCGTACCGTTGGTGGAATTGGATAGCTTCGTCCAGCCGCCGTTGTTTCCACCGAGGAGGGTTCCGGCGGTCACATTGGCATTGGCGACGGTATAGAAATCGGACCCCGAGCTGCTGGCATCGCCGACGTAAATGCGCAGGTCACCCTTGTTCGGCCCAGCCGAAATGGGAGCCAGCGAGAACTCGGTTCGCGAGGAAGACGACTGCGTCAGAGTGCCATTGCCCGCGGACTTGAAGATCTGGTTGAAGGTGCTGTTGCTGTCCAGGGTCATCGAGCGGCGAAAGACGCCATAATCGAAAAACGAGGCGTAAACCTGAGTTTCGGTACCGGGGCGGTACAGTTCGATGTGCGAGCAGCCGCCGCGGAAGAAGTCACCTCCGGTGGCACTGGCCGGATTGACAGTATCTTGCGTGAGGATCAGGGCCGGGGCAAAGCTTGCCCCGCCATTGAAAGATTCGTAGAGACCGACCAAGGCGCTTCCTGGCGGAGTGAAGCGGCCGCCGTTGACCGACGATGATCCGTGGCGAGCCACATCGGTGCCCATGAATATGTGATTAGGGTTGGCCGGATCAATGGCGATGGCGCCGATCGAACGGCCAGTGGCCACGGGACAAGTAAACGAAGCGGTACTGGAGGCGCAGGGCGCCGTTGCCGCGGTGCTGCCGGCAACCAACGACCAGCTTGAGCCGCCGTTGGTGGATTTGTAGAGGCCTACGCCGGCCTCGGAGTCACCCGAGCCGTTGGGCTCTCCGGTTCCAACATAAAGCGTATTGCCGGTGGCGTCATTAGGATCGAATACGAGTGAGCCAATGGCGTTGGATGGAATGCCATTGCTCGACGGAGTCCAGGCCGGAGTGGAGGCAAGAGCATTGGTCGTTTTCCACACCCCGCCGCCGGCTGCGCCGATGAAGACCACGCATCCCGAGGGCCTGCACGTCGGAGAGACGGCAATCGCGGTTCCGCGGCCGGAAAAGATTGTTCCGGCAGAGGCGCCCGTAGATTCGGATGCGACCAGCGCGTCCGCAGGAACCCCGCTCGGACCCACCTCTTGCCAGCTGGTCGTGCTCGCGGCGGGCAAACTGGCGATGGTGGCTGCGGCGAGCGCGGCAGTACGCTGTTGGGCGGCGCCGATCCACTTCCTCGGGTAAGCGCGATCGTCGTAAGCTTCCTGCTCACGCCCGTTATGGACGCGCACGGATGCCGGCTCGCCACTCTGACTCAGTTTGCCAAGCGAAGTTTCGAAAAAATCCCTATCGAGGCTGGCAAAGTGTGGCTTGCGTGACGAGTGTCCCAACACGCCCAGGCTGGCTGGAACGCCATTCATCGCGTGGCCGGTTCGAGTCCAGAAAGACAGATTGGACGTATTTGCTGTCAGCAGACCGATTCCCGCTACCAGGGCGAGGAGGCAGACCAGAGCGCCTCCCAGGATGTGTCCCCCTCGATGACTGCTATTCAGTTTCATGGAATTCTCCTCAGCGCAGAAAGACCCCGGGGCTCGTGCTCAGATTCTTCAGCTTTCCGCCAGGGGTTCGTTATGGTCCGGAAAACGACCATTGCGTGAATACCACCCCAAGTAGCCGGACTTTCTCCGGCGGATCCGAAAAGGCGCGGGATAAGAGGCCGCATCCAGGACATACGGCCGTGGCGTTCAGAGTACCGGACAAACCGGGGAATAATACTCGGCGGGAATCCTGCTTGGCAAGACGACTGTCTCGTGTTGTGTTGTGAAAATCTTGTATTCAGCCGTGACCGGCTCTGGTCTTAAGATTTTTCAATTTTACTGCCATGCGCTGCTAA
>DATJEH010000023.1:0-10731 GCA_035496875.1 Terriglobales bacterium
TTGGGCATCTTTTCCGTGGCCAGGGCTACTGCGCAGTTCAGAAACCAGGGCTGGCGCGCGAACTCCACCGGCTCGGTTTCATAGAATGACGAAACCGCCGTCACCTCGCCCAGCGCGGCCAGGCGCTCGATCGCCGTTCGCAAATTGCCTTCCCGGTCCCCCAGGTTGGAGCCCAGCGAAAGGTAAACCACTTTGCGCACGCCAGCATCCTTGCAAACTTCCGCCTGCCAGTTCAAGTCGGTTGCGCCAAAGTAACCTCCAATTGGAGGCTGGCGGACCCCGACCTTCGTCACTTTCTGCCTTCCCCCCGCCTCTCTAATATCCTTCTATGACCCTGGAAGCGCTCGTCGTTTCCCGTGACCCCGATACCCTCCGCGTTCTCCGCTCCGCTCTGGGCAAACTGGACGTCACCGTGGAAGTGTGCACCGGAGTCGAGGCGGCCGGCGAAATACTGGCGGCCAAGAAGTTCGACGCTATCATTATTGACTGTGACGACATGAACGGCGGCATCCAAGTGCTGCAGCAGGTGCGCAAGGAGCGCAGCAACAAGACCAGCGTCACCTTCGCCATCCTTAACGGAGTCACCGATGTGCGCACTGTCTTCCAGATGGGCGCCGGCTTCGTCCTGCAAAAACCCATTACCGTCAACCATGCGCTGCGTTCATTCCACGCCGCTTATGGGCTGATGCACCGCGAGCGCCGCCGCTACTTCCGCCTGCCCGTGGACATCCCGGTTACCCTCACCTTTGGCCGCTCCCAGGAGATGAAAGTTACGGCCTGCAATCTGAGCGAAGGTGGCATGGCCATTCAGGCCGTCGCCGCCTTGCCCACGGAAGTGGTCCGGGTGCAGTTTGGTTTACCCGGCACCGACGTTACCCTTTCGCCCAAAGCGGAACTGGCGTGGAGCGACGCCGCCGGCAGGGGCGGTATCCGCTTTCTTGAGCTGACTTCAAATGCCCGCGAGCAGTTGGAGAATTGGCTCCTGCAGAAAATGGAGCAGCGCGAGCCCGGCCTGCACCCTTCTGTTCGTGCTTAGACCCCCAAAACCTTCACCACAGAGGACACAGAGAGCACAGAGGAGTCGTAAATCTGCAACTTGTAATTCGCAATCAGTCGAGAGAGGTGAATCTTAATGTTCTGCAAGGGCTGGACATCGTTAGCGGACGGCCGCCACTTCTGGGCTAAATTACAAATTAGAAATTACTAAATTACAAATTCTCTGTGCTCTCTGTGGTGAGTGCTTTTTTTAGTCCGCGGCGGCGGTATAGGCGCCGGCGGTATTGTCTGAGGCGTGCGCGCGAGCCTCCGCGCCCGTCGTCTCCTCCCAGAGAGTGGGATCTTTCAGCAGGCGCGAAACCAGGGCCGTGTGCATAGCGTGCCCGGCGCGGTCGGCGACTACCGAACCCAGTATCTGTTTGCCCAGCAGGGCCAGGTCGCCGATCAGGTCCAGCACCTTGTGGCGCACAAACTCGTCAGTAAAGCGCAAAGGCGGGTTCTCTATGCTCTCCCGGGTGAGCACAATGCAGTTTTCCAGCGACGCTCCCCGGATCAGTCCCTGGTTGCGCATCGCTTCCTCTTCCTGCCGCGAGCCGAACGTGCGTGCCGGGGCTATTTCCCGCACATACTGTCCATCCGATAGCTCCACCTGAAAAACCTCGCGGCCCACCAGCGGGTGCGGGAAGTTGATGCTGTAGGAAACGGAATAGGCGTTGCCGGGATAGACGGCGATGAACTTGTCTCCCTCGCGCAATTCCAGTTTCCTGCGAATGCGCAGATAGGTGCGGGGACGGCGCTGCTGACGGATGCCCGCCTCCTCGATCATCTCCACGAAGGGTCGCGCGCTCCCATCCAGAATGGGCAACTCCAGGTTGTCCAACTCCACGATGGCGTTGTCAATTCCCATCCCGATAAAGGCAGAAAGCAGGTGCTCGGTAGTCGAAATGAGCACCCCCTTTTTCATCAGACTGGTGGCGTAGCTTACCCGGGCCACGTTGCGGCCGCCGGCCTCCACGCTGAACCCATCCAGATCCGTGCGCCGGAACACTATCCCACTCCCCGAAGATGCGGGCAGGAGGCGGAGGGTGACGGGGGCGCCGCTGTGCAGGCCCACGCCGCGGCACTCCACGGGCTTGCGAATTGTCTGTTCCTGGGGCAAGTGTCTTTTGATGAGTAGATTACCGCCCTGGTTGTGACTCTGTCTGTGGTAAAAGAGCCACAGTACGTGGCCATCTGGGAGCAGGAATCAAGACGCTCACTGGGGCCAAACCAGGATAAAAAAGGGACGAAATTCCTGCTTTTTAGGCTCCCATGGGCGATTTTTTGGCGGGGTCGCTGCAAAGGCGATTTTCGATGGTAAGTTGTTGTTATGACAGGCATATCCCTCTCACTGGAAGGCCGGGTAGCGCTGATTACCGGCGGATCGCGAGGAATTGGCGCGAGCACCGTAAAGCTGTTTATTTCAGCCGGCGCGAAGGTGGTTTTTAGCTATAAAAATGCCCAAAAAGAGGCGGAAAACATAGTCCGGGAATGCGGGCCGGAGAACTGCCTGGCGGTACCCTGCAACCTGGACGGCGCCGAACCGGCAGCGAAACTGGTGGCAGCTGCGGTACAGCGCTTCGGGCGGCTCGACATTCTGGTGGCTAACCATGGCATCTGGGTAGCGGAAGATGTTCCGGTGGAAACCATGAGCGATCAGCAGTGGCGAAGCACCCTGGCGATTGACCTGGACAGCGTTTTTGGGCTGGTCAAGCATGTGGTGGGGCAGATGAAAAAGCAGCCCAAACTGCACCCCGCCGCGGGCAGCATCGTGCTGGTGAGTTCCACGGCCGGGCAACGCGGCGAAGCCTTCCACTGCGACTACGCCGCGGCCAAGGGCGCGCTCATCAGCATGGTGAAGGGCTTATCCACGGAACTGGCAACCTCCGGCATCTACGTAAACTGCGTGGCTCCGGGCTGGGTGGAAACCGATATGTCTATTCCGGCTTTGCGGGACCCAGCCAGCCGGGAGGAGATATTCTCGGTAATCCCACTGGGCCGAGTGGGCCGCCCGGAGGAGATTGCCGCTCCTATTCTCTTCCTGTGCACCGAGCACGCCGGCTTCATTACGGGAGAGGTGTTCAATGTCAATGGGGGCGCGGTGCTGATAGGCTAGGTAGGAGGCAAAGAGGCAGTTCGCAGTACCTGGCAGATTCGAGTTTCCAGTTTCGAGTTTCGAAGGGAGGGTAGAAAACTCCCAGCGAAACTGGAAGTTGGACGCGAGAGCACTGATCAAAGCGACAGATCATTATGGGCCAGAAATTTGTACTGATATCAGCGGGCGCGATTCTTCTGTTCAGCGTGGCAGTTTTTGCCAAGGGGGCGCCCTTCTGGCAGGGGAGCGCTCAGGCGGGGCAATCTTCACCGGCGGCGAGCCAGGGCGCCCCCGCGCAGGCGGCGCCCCAGGACGAGAACGCGCAAAAGGCCAAGGGGCTGCTAAACCAGATGATCCAGGCGCTGGGCGGGCAGGCATGGCTCAATATGCAGGACATGCGGGAGCAGGGCCGCACCTGGAGTATCTACCACGACCAGCCCACGGGGACGGCACAGTTCTGGCTGTTCTGGAAATATCCGGACAAAGAGCGCATCGAGCTGACCAAGAAGCGCGACTGGATCATCATCTACAACGGCGACCAGGGATACGAGGTAACGTTTCGCGGCACCGCTCCCCAGGACCACAAGGCGATGGAGGATTATCTGCGCCGCCGCAAATACTCGCTGCCGTGGGTGCTGCGGCAATGGCTGAACCAACCGGGCGTGGCGTTGTTTTACGACGGCCAGGTAGTAGCGGCGCAACAGCAGGCGGAGCAAGTGACCATCATGAACGCGCAGAATGAGGCAGTGACCATTGACATGGACTACAACTCCCATCTGCCCATCAAGAAGTCATTCACCTGGCGGGATGCGGACCGCTACCGCAATGAGGAAGTGGAGATTTACGGGAACTACAAGGTAATCCAGGGAATCGCCACGCCACTAACTACTACGCGGTACCACAATGGCGACATGACCAACCAGCGGTTCATCAGCGACGCCTCCTATAACCAGAACCTGTCTAACGCGATGTTTCAGGCCAACGTGACCTGGAACCCGCACGACATGCCGCCGGCAAAAAAACATTAAGAGTAATTGGAGTAGAAGGTATTGAGCTTTGCGGCCGCATTACCCACCCTTTGCGCAAACCGCAAAGGGTGGGGCACCCCGTTTCATTTGTGGGATACTGCGTGCTACAAAGGAATTGTGGGCCACCCGCCCACGTGCCCACAGGGGCTAAAGCCCGAAAGTGGAACCGACAGTATTCCCGCGGCTGAAGCCGTGGGCTTCCACGATTCCGCAGATGGTCGCGATGGCGAAGAGGCGAAGAAAAATTGACTAAGCTTTGCCGGCGCCGGCGGTCTTGGTGAACTGGTCGGCGGCGATGGTTGGGGCGACCTTTTTCAGCTTTCCCAAAATGCGGCTGCGATCCGATTCCGAGGTTGCCGTAGCGTAACGCTTGTGCAGCAAACTGACCTTTTCCTTGCGGGCGCGGCGACGGCGCAGTTCGCTTCTCCTGCTGGGTGCGCTCATGATGTAGTGCTCCTTGATTATGAATTCCAGATGCAAAGCTGCTGCTATAAGTAGTTATATAACGGAAAGCACAAGCGGAAAAGAACATCTGGCTGGGCGCGAGCGAGAGGTTCACAGATTGAGCATAATGCTGACGGACTTGCTGTCTCGGTTGATGAACACCAGGTCAGCCTTGCCATTGTGGTTAAGGTCGGCCAGTCCGATGGCGTCGGGAGTCTGGGCGAGCGGCAAGGTAGCCTGGGTGAATACGCCGGGCTGAATGGCCACCAGGAAGACGATGGAATTGTGCTTGGGGTCGGCAAAAGCCAGGTCCTGCAGGCCATTGCCGTCAATATCGCCGGAGGTGAGATTTACCGGGTTGTGGTTGGTATCTTTGGCCGCATGGCCGCCGGTTTTAACGAGATAAAACCTGCCCTGGGCGCCGGCTCTCAGCCAGGCGGAGTTCTGTGCTTCAGCCTGGCCCAACAGCATATCGGGCACGCCATCGCCATTCACATCGGCTAACTCTGCCTGGACCGGAATGGCAGAGGAACTTGCCGTGGCGGCCAGGGCCAGGGCGCAGGACTGCTGAGTGCCGGCGCGGCAGGGGGCCGGTTTGAGCTTTGCGCCGGCGATGCGGCGAGCGATGAATTCCCTGAGGATGCGGCCAGTTTGAGAGACCTGGCGAAATCCGCCTTTGCCGTCTCCCAGGAGCAAAGCGAATTCGCCCGGCTTTTTGCCGCTCACCATAATGTCGGTGTCACCATTGTTGTTGAAGTCGGCAAGAGCCAGCCGGGCAGGCTCAAAATCCAGTTGGTAGGAGGAGCGCAGGACGGCGCTCCCCGGCGGGCCGCCGGCCGAGCCCGGATCAGCGCCCGCCGCGTTTGATGCCAGTTCGCGCTGGAAGCGGGAGGTGAGCTCCTGACCGATTACGGTGCCGGCCAAGTTGAGTTGTTCGGGTTCATCAGCGCAGCAGGGGAACAACTGGTCGCCGAACTTTCCTCCGCTGATGTAATGCCAATGGGCGGTGGTGATGGAAACCATGGGTCCGTAGTAGTCGGGGAAATTGGGATTCCAACTCAACTGCGCCAGTTCGGAAATCGGATTGGGCATGGCCGGCTGGGCACCGTTCCACAGGCGAGCCAGCGAAAGTTCAGGAAAATGAGGATGGGAGCTCTCGCCCACTTCTTCCAGCAGGGTGGCGGGAAGTGAGGTGAGGCTAACGGGGGCGTCAATTCTCCTGCCTGCGGGGATCCTTCCGGG
Organism: Terriglobales bacterium; assembly: GCA_035496875.1. Classification (GTDB taxonomy): domain Bacteria; phylum Acidobacteriota; class Terriglobia; order Terriglobales; family Acidobacteriaceae; genus JAICWP01. The sequence continues at coordinate 5,845 of DATJEH010000023.1, forward strand.
CGCCCAGAAAATCAAAGGAACGTGGATGAGTTCGCGATAGAGAGCATTGCCGTGGGTCATGAGGCCATGCTCACCGAAGCTCTCTCCGTGGTCGGAGGTGATGACCACCACGGTGTTGCGGGTCAAGCCGCGCTGTTGCAGTTGTTCCATGAGCTGCTGGATGTGGTCGTCCACGTAATTGATGGCGCCGTCGTAGGCGTCTACCGCGCCCTGGCGCTGCTGTGGAGTGAGGTGCTCGAACCAGTCCCAGTGTTCAGAAGCCCGGCTGCCCGGGTTCTTCAGTTTGGTATAGCGGTGCAGATAGGGCTCGGGCGGGCGATAGGGATCGTGCACGTCCATATAGTTCAAGAAGACGAAGAAGGGCCTGTGGCCGCTGTCAATCCAGCGCAGGGCATGACGGTTGATCTGTTGCGCGCTGCGCCGGCCGAATAGGTCACGCTTCAGCTCCAGGTGGAAGAGCAAGTGTTTAATGAGATCGCCGTAGAAGGTTTGAGCGAAACTGCTGGGCAAGGACTGAAAGTCATCCTCGAAATGGATAAATCCACGGCCAAAGCCGCGGCGCCGAGAGAACAACAGGGTATTGGCGGAGAAGGCGGCGGTGCGGTAGCCGCGGGCCATGAATTCATCACCCAGAACGGGATAATCCCAGCCCAGCAGCGAGCCATCGCTCTCAACGTGGTGCTGATCGGGGTAAAGCCCAGTGAGCAAAGAGGCGTGCACCGGCAAAGTCCATGAGGAAGGAGCAATGGCGTTCTCGAAGAGCGTGCCCTGAGCGGCCAGTTGGGTGAGGTGCGGGCTGGTGGGCCGCTCGTATCCGTAGGTGGAAAGATGGTCGGCGCGCAGCGTGTCCACCACGACGACCAGGACGTTGGGAGCGCCGGCAGACGCAGTGGGGAGTTTTACCAGGGCACGCCGCTCGTGAATGCGCTGTTTGATGGGAAATCCGACGATGCACCAGAGCGCCAGGAGCAGGAGCACAGGCAGGGTGCGCTTCTGCCAGCCCACGAGGAAGGACCCGCGCAGCAGCCAAAAGAACGCAAACAGCGAAGCGACGGTGATCGTGGTCAGAAGCTCAATGACAACTGGAGATGCGAAAGCGGAACGGCTCAGGCAGGCAAAGAACGTCAGTCCAGAGAACAGGAACGTGGCCTGGGTGAGGTCGAGTTGGTTCAGGGTGCGGCGCCGCTTAAGGGCAATGAGGAGCAGGGCCGCGCCCAGGAACAACAAAGGCTCAATCTCTACGCCGGCTCGCATCAGGTCGCGCCAGATGTAAGTAGTGGGGAGATAGCCCTCGCCCAGTCCGGTCAGCAGCCCCCACCACAAGGAGATGAGCAGGAAATCGCGGATGGAAAACAGCGGCGAACTTGCTTTAGGGGAAGAAACCATCGGGGCGTGGAGGAAAGGTTACAATCGTGGGTTCTCGATTGCAACTGCAGGAGGCGGGCGATGACCTACTGTACCAAATGCGGCGCGAACGTTCCCGAGAGCGCACACTTCTGCCAGGTGTGTGGACAGCCGCAGGCGGCGGGCACGGGAGCGAACCCGGCTCCGGGGGCGCACCCGCAGGCGGGACTCTCGGAGAATACGGCGGCATTGCTCAGCTACGTGCTGGGTTGGCTGACGGGGATTATCTTCTACCTGATTGACAGGCGGCCTTACGTGCGCTACCACGCGGCGCAGTCCATTGTGACTTTCGGCGGGCTGCATATTCTGCGTGCGGTGGTAGCCATCCTGTTCGGCATTGGCTGGTGGTGGGGCGGGGGAATGGGAATGCGCATGGGCGGTGGGCTGTTTCTTCTCTGGGGCCTAAGCCTGCTGGCACTCGTGCTCTGGATTTATTGCATGATCAAGGCTTACCAGGGCGAGCGATTCAAGCTGCCCATCGCCGGCGATATTGCCGAGGGCCTGGTCCGCTGAATCCTGAATTCCAAAAAAAGGAAAACCGGCGCGTTGCCGCGCCGGGTCCATTTGCAAGCTGAAGTTCCAGCACCCTGGTTGCTCAGTGGGGTTGAGCCATATTGCAGAAAGACCCCACCTTGGTCACATCGCTGACCTGGAGTTTCGGCCCAGAACTGGCCGCCGATGCTGCTGACGGTGTGCCGGGCCTGGCCGGCGAGTTGGCTGCGGAGCCGGTTTGCGACTGCGCGGCCGCACCAGGCTGCGAGTTGGTGGTGCCGGTGGAACCATAGGGCGTTCCACCGCTGGCGGCGCCGCCCGGCGCTGCCGTATTTGCGGTTGCTGCAGGTGTGCTGGCGCTGCCGTTAGATTGTGAGCCGGTGATTTTCACTTCCTGGCCCACGTGGTCGCCCAGCAGCGAACCGTCGCCTGCGAGGGCATAGACCTGGCCCGATTTGGTGATCAGGCTGTACTGGCCAGGGGTGCCGCTCAAACAGCCCTCGATTGAGGTCTGGGGCCCGGTTGCCGCCTGCGGGTTAGTTCCTGGCTGGGTTGCGGCAGCGCCCGGCTGACCAGTAGCACCAGTGGCCGGGGTTGAGGGAGTGGTTTGCGGGTTGGGCGTGGCCGAGGTTGTGCCGGCGGGATTGGTTCCCGTCTGCGGCTGAGGATTCTGTGCCGTCCCGCTACTCTGGGGCATGGAACTGTTTTGCGAGGGTGATTGTGCCGGCGTGCCTGCCGGGGCAGTACCCGCGGTCTGTGCGACTACCCAGACAGCGGAGAGCAGCAGGACAGCCATCAAGAAAACCGCTTTACGCATGAGCACCTCCGAGCATGGGGCTGCGTTGCAGCCCACATGATTAGAGCGAGAAAGAGGCTGGAATGTTTTCTCCCGTCCGCAGGCGCTCGGGGGGCACCGCTCGAAGGCGGGGACATGGTGGAGCTACTATAGCGAGGGCTTGCGACCGAAGAAGCGGAAGCGGGTTTTGACGGTTTCTACCGCGACATCTGTGAAGCCCGCGGTGTGCAGGCGTGCTGCCATTGTCTGCGGGGGCACGAGGACCATGGTATCGAATACGTGAACGATGGGCATCATCAGCCGCCAGCGGCTGTCGGTGCCGGCAAAAACGCCGCCTGGCCGCAGCACCCGCCACACTTCTGCCAGAATCCGATCCTGCAACTTCGGAGAAGGCACGTGGTGAAGCATGGTGAAGGCTACCGCTCCGCTGAAGGAGCCATCGGGGAAGGGCAAGGCGGTGGCGTCGCCGTTCACCACCTGGACATTGCTATTGCTGAACTTCTGACGGAGCCGGTCTGCCAGTTTGGCATCAATCTCCACGCAGGTGAGCAACCGGTGCGAATGGCGAAGGACGTCCGTGGTGACGCCCGGCCCGGGCCCAAGTTCGAGGACCTTGTCCCCGAGTTCTACGCCAGCGAGTCCCCAGGGCACGATTTCATCCCGCACCGTGCGCTTCCAGCCACTGGAATTCAGGATCCAGTGATGCAACCGATTCATGGCGCGCTCTCGCCTTCAACTATACGACGTTCTTCCGACGCCGCGGTCTTGCGCCAGCGATAGAAGAAAGGAACGCCGGCCAGGATAACTGCCAACCCCAGCGAGGAGCGCACGGGACGCACCAGCCAGAGGTTTACCGTGAGAGCGACAGCCGCGAGGAGGAAGATGAGTGTGGTCCAGGGATAACCCCAGGTGCGGTAGGGTCGGGTCAATTCCGGTTCGCGACGACGCAGGCGAATGAGGGCCAACGCGACCAGGGCGAAAAAGATCCAGACCGCGAAGATAAACAGCGAGTACAGTTCCTCGAAAGTGCCGGTGAGGGCGAGCAGCGCGGCTACGCTGCCTTCCAGCAGCAGCGCGCCACTAGGAGTGTGAAACCGCGGCTGCAAACGCTGCGCGAAGCGGAAGAAGGCGCGGTCGCGAGCCATGGCGTAAGGAATGCGCGCGCCCGTCAGTTCCACCACGTGCAGCGCGCCCAAGGCGGAGATAGCCATGGCCAGGGTGAGCCAAAGGGCGCCCTGGTGGCCGGCGAAGGACTGCACCACGTCAGAAGCGACATGCTGGGATTGCGCTACCTGGGGGAAGGGGAGCACGTGGAAGTACACTACGTTGGCCAGCAGGTACAGGCCGCCCACCGTGAGCAGGCCGAGAATTATGGCGCGGGGAATGTTTTTGTGCGGTTCCAGAATTTCTTCGCCCAGGTCGCCGAGATCATTGAAGCCGTTATAAGCCCACATGGCGGGCACCAGCGCGGTGAGAAATGCGCCAAGCGTGCCCAAGGCCACAGGTGTGATTACGGGCGCGGCGCTAGCGGTTACATGTTTGCCTAGCGTGACACCGAGTACCACAATCAGAACAATCGTGCCGACCTTTAATGAGGTGAGCAGGACCTGGATAGCGCCACCCATGCGCACGCTGAGGTAGTTGATGGCCGTAATCGCAACGATGACGGCTGCCGCCACGGGCTGGGCCACGGTAAGGGTGAATGCGTAGCTGCCTATGCGTCCAACTGCCAGCGGGAGGGCGACGGCAGGAAGCAAGAAACCAATGAATCGCAGGCAGCCTGCCGCCAGCGTAGCCATGGCCACCGGACGCTCCAGGAAGGAACTCATCCAGCCGAAAAGAAATCCCCAAAGCGGGCCTAATCCGCGTTCCAGGTAAACGTAGGCGCCTCCGGCCTTGGGGAACGCAGCACCCAGCTCCGCGTAACAGAAGGCGCCAAAGAGCACGATGAGGCCGCCCACAATCCAGGCGGCGAAGACGAGGGCAGTGGAGCCGACCGCGCGCGCCATGTCGCTGGAGACCAGGAAGACGCCGGTGCCGATGGTGTCACCAATGACGATGGCAGTGGCCGACCATAGGCCCAGCCCGCGCATCAGGCCCGGCGTAGCTGTCCTGGTGGAAAGGTTGGAGCCGGTGGAGGACATGGAAAGGTGCTGAGAGCGTACTCTCGGGGTAAGGGCGGGTCAAACAGCCGT
>DATJEH010000024.1:0-2492 GCA_035496875.1 Terriglobales bacterium
AGTCGATTCGCGCGCCCGGCCGTCCACATAGAGAGCGCGCATTTTCAGGTCGAGACACTCGGCTTCGTGGACTCCGGCGCACCATTTGATTGTGGTCCACTTGCCAAAAGCGATGACGTGCGGCTTGGAGGCACCGAAGGCCAGGCCCGCCGGAAACAACAGAGCGAACAGCATTATCGAAGGCAGGAATCGAAGCATGCGGAAAGGCTATGGGTTCGCAGGCGCACCGAACAAGGGCGTCGGTCACATCTCCAACACTTTGTTCCAGAACGGGAATGAGACCCTTCATTTGAGGTTTCACGATCGATGAAATCGTTTACAATAGCGACTGTCACCGCCGGCTGGACCATGAGCCCCCCGCAAAAAGTGCCGACAACCATTTCCTCCCGCTCCGTCTCTTACAAAGAGATGGGGGAAGTATCCATTCGGCGGTCCCCGCCCAGAATTCTTGTGGTGGACGACAATCAGGACATCATGGGCCTGATGCAGGAATTGCTGGCGACTCACGGCTATGACGTGGTAGCGGTTCCCAACGCGGCCCAGGCTGAAGCTGAGATTCTGCGCCATCCGCCCGACCTGATTCTTTCCGATGTTGTCATGCCCGGCAAGTCGGGATACGAATTCTGCCGGGAGCTTAAAGGGAATCCCGCCACCCGCCTGATCCCCTTCGTCCTGATCACCGGTCTTACCGACCGCCAGGACCGGGTGCTGGGCATCGAATCAGGCGCCGACGATTTTCTGCACAAGCCGATTTTTCCTGAAGAACTGTTTGCCCGGGTCAAGTCGCTGCTGAAGCTTAAGGAATTTACCGACGAACTGGAGACGGCGGAATCAGTCTTGTGTACTCTGGGGTTAAGTGTGGAGAGTCGCGATCCTTACACGGAAGGCCACTGCGAACGCCTGGCCCGCCATGCCAGCGACCTGGGACGCCACCTCCGCCTGGACCAGGAATCGATCGTGGCCCTGCGCCGCGGCGGGTATCTGCACGATCTGGGGAAGATCGCAGTGCCTGACGAGATCCTGAAAAAGGGAACCAACCTCACCCCCGAAGAGTGGGCCATCATGAAGCGGCATCCGGTCACCGGCGAGACCATCTGCCAGCCCCTCAAGTCTCTGCGGCTGGTGCTGCCGATTATTCGCAGTCACCACGAACATTCCGACGGCAGCGGCTATCCCGACGGCCTGCAGCGCGGCGAAATACCGCTGCTGGCACGCGTGCTGCAGGTGGTGGACGTGTACGATGCGCTGCGCACACAGCGTCCCTACAAAGCTGCGCTCAGCCATGAGCAGGCCGCCATCACCATGCGCGAAGAAGCCCGCGCGGGATACTGGGACGAGCAGCTCACCCGGGAATTCCTTTCCATGCTGCAAAAACAACGCCAGGTCGCATGAGGTAGGTAGGAGCGTCTCGGTCGTGCTTAGTCGTCTTCGGTAGTGCCGCACGAGCGTAGACGCTCGCGCCTACATGGCTACGAGGCGGAGGCGGCACGCTTCAGCACCTTCGGCAGCGGCACAACTGTGATGCCGGTTCCGCGCTTGTAGCCCAGCGTCATTTCCGCCGCGCACTGATTGCACAGCCAGAAAAATTCGACGCGCCGCGAAGGCTTTTTCGTTTCTGCCGCGGTTGTTACAGCAACAAACTCGACATTGGTGTCCAGACGGAACAGCTTTCCCTGATGCAGATACAGAAAAGTGGCCGCGCAGCCCGGACTGGCGCATTTGGAGAGCATCTCTGCCTCCTCTCGGGCGGAATAAGTATTTGTTGGATGAATCCTACTCTCGACGGTCCGAGATGGAACCGGTCGAATGGAAAAACTTTGTGGAAATCCAGCCCCCAATTTTCAATTTGGGAGGATGAATCAGCTGGCTGCTTTCTCGCCCGCAGGCTGGGCACGCTCCCGCACTGCGGCGGCAACTTTCTCTCCCATCGCTGATGTGGTAAGCACGCTCTCTCCCGCCCGGGCCAGATCTTTGGTTCGGGACCACGATGCCAGCACCGCGGCCACCGCCGACTCAATGCAGGCCGCTTCGGTTTCAAGCTTGAAGGAATAGCGCAACAGCATTGCAGCCGACAGAATCGCGCCCAGCGGATTGGCAATGCCTTGCCCGGCGATGTCAGGCGCGGAGCCATGCACTGGCTCATAAAGGCCGACGGGCCCGCCAATGCTGGCCGAGCCCAGCATTCCCAGCGATCCCACCACAGCGCCCGCCTGGTCGGAGAGAATGTCACCAAACATGTTTTCCGTCAGCACCACATCGAAATCCGCGGGGCGCGCTACCAGCGCCATGGCGGCCGAATCCACGTACATGTGACTTAGCTTGACGTCGGAGTATTGCTGCCCGACCTGCGCCACCACCTCGCGCCACAGGCGAGAGCAATCCAGAACGTTGGCCTTGTCCACGGAAGTGACTTTGCGGCGGCGCGACCGCGCCAGCTCGAAAGCCACGCGCGCGATACGCTCAATTTCCGGCTCGCCGTAGCGCATGGTGTC
>DATJEH010000025.1:0-7301 GCA_035496875.1 Terriglobales bacterium
TTGGTGGGCCCGCCAGGATTTGAACCTGGGACCAATGGATTATGAGTCCACTGCTCTAACCGCTGAGCTACGGGCCCGTAGGGCGGGAAGACAGTGTCATTTTACACTGCGCGTTGTTGCCGCGAGTGCCAGCAGAAAAACCGTAGCCCGTTGCGGTCGGGGATCCTGAATTTCTGCGCTCTAGGATCTGGATTACGGAGCCAGGCGGTCGAGCTGCGGGTTCAGTTGCGCAGCGAAGGCGAGCAGGCGCTGCTGGGCTTGGGCGGCGGTTTCATCCGGGCGCAGCGCGGTGTTGATGCGCACCAGAAGGTTGTCGTTTCGATTCAGGCGAAGAGAATCCAGGGTCAGGTAAAAGTCGGCCCAGTTCTGGCTGGCCACGCCGCGGCCGTGCGCCCAGAACCAGAACAGAACCAGCTGCCGATCGGAGCCTCGGGTCACCAGGTAACGGTTGGCGGTAAAACCCGGGTTGCCGGCAAGCGAAAAACTTGTGCTCCCCGAGTTGTCCAGGGACCAGCCGGCGCCCAACAGGCAGTCAGTGGGAACGTGGCTGGCCAGGGCGTGCTGGTTGGGGCGGTGGGCAAGGTAAACGTCCACGTAGGCCCCGCCGTCCTTTTCCTGCTGATAGTGGCGCTGCAGGTATTCTCCCGGGCCCAGAACAGCCAGAGTTTGAGCCGAGAACGGCAGGTCGGCGCCAGTCCAGCCGTCAAATTTAAAAGGCAGGGACGAAAGCGAAGGTCCGGGAGGCAGCAGGTCCTGGCGAGTCCGGGTGTGCAGGAAGAGGGCGGCGCCGGCCAGGAGAACCGCCACTACGGCAAAGCGTGCATTGGCGGAGATCACGCGTAGCCCTCCTGCTTGGCGGCCGGCAGTTGGCCCGGGAAAACCGCCCGCAGCAGGCGGTGGAAGGCGAAAATCATGGCCAAAGAGCCAAGAAACACCAGCCATCCGGAAAACAGGTGCAGGGTTCCCTCCGCCCGCTCTACGCCCCAGTGCTGCACCACAAAGCCGGTGGCGGCGATGCGAAAGGCGTTGGCCAGGATAGAAATGGGCGCCGCCGCTAGAACCAGCGCCACCCGCATGAGGTTTTTGGACTCCGCGAAGTATCCGTAGATCACGGCCAGGGTCATCAGGGAAAACAGGAAGCGAATTCCGCTGCAGGCTTCGGTCACTCCCAGGCGGGCGGCGTGCAGCAGGATAATGTTACCCTCGCGCACCGCGGGCACGCCCACACCCATCAGCAGCACCGTCGCCAGCCTGGAGGAGAGTATCTGCAGGGGAAAAGTAAGCTGGCTGGAAACGGTGGCCGAGGGCAGCATTAGAACCAGGAAGGCCAGGGGAAAGGCGGCGGCGGCCAGATGCTCCCAGCCGGCCAGGAAAACGATCATACCCACAACCAGCAGGAGCAGGGACATACGGGGCAGGAAAAACTCCGAACTGGCCACGCCCACCATGAGCGCGAAAATGGCGAAAACAACAATCAGCAGGCCCGACCAGGCAGGCTTGAGCCGCAGTCCCGCCAGCCGTTTGCGGTCCTCCCACAACAGCAGCAGGGAAAACACGGGCACAAAGAAAGCGTAGGTGTAGTTGGGGTCCTGCCAGTACTGCCGCAGCAAGGGCAAGGCGAGGGGAGCGTAGAGCCAGCCGGTCAGCAGGCAAAGAACTCCCCCCTGCCAAATAAAGCGGTAGCGCCGATGAGAGGGGGTGGGCATGGCTGTCCAAAGCTGCATTCTAGCCGGTGCTTAGTCCTTCCTGCGGTACCTGCGCACGCGCCAGTAAACGCCGGCCAAGCCGGAGAACAGCAGCAGCGACATGCCGGGCTCCGGAGTTACGGCCAGCGGGGTTTCGGAGGAGGAATGGCCGGAATCAGGCAACATGCCCACCGGGGCGGCAAACAGGGGCAAGAGCCACCATTTCCTGCTCTTCCCGACCACGGAAGTTGGCAGCATCGGCGCCGGGCCGGGATCGGCCTTGGCGGGATCGGGATCCGGAGCCGCAATCATGGCAGCATAGGGCTGGCTGAAGGCTTCCTCGGGCGGCTCCATGGCTGAACCCTTATCCCCGGGCACGCTGGCGACGCGGTTGCCGCAGCGCGTGCGAACGCTGATGTTGCCGTCGGTCACCAGGGTTTCGCCGCGGTGGAGGGCGATTTTTTTCCGCGTCCAGTACACCTTCTGCCCAATGCGATAGGAAACAAACATAGACTGGTTTTGCGCCACCTGCACCAGGTGGGCGCGCTGGAAGTTAAAACCCTCAAACTGCCGGGCCACAACCGGGTCTTCAGCTACGGCCAGCTTCAGGTCGGCCACGCTCTTCACGCCCCCGGGAATGACCGAATAGGGATAAATCAGCCGGTTTTGCCCGTGCCCATATGAGGCGGCTCCGAAAGGAGAGTATTGTGGCGCCGCGGCCTTGTCTTGCGGCAAGGGGACCGGGGCTGCCTCGGAAGATGCGGAAGAAAAAACGGGATCGGACTGCCGATGAGCCAATTGCCAGGTGATGACTGCGGTAGCTGCAAATAAGAGCAGAACAAACAATTTCACCCGCGTATGTCCACGGCTAGGGCCATTCCCGCGACGGTTAACGACACGTTCCCTGGGATCCGTCACGATATTGCTCCTCTAGTTGATGGGGGGGAGATAAATGAAATAGCACACCGACTGCCAAACGGGGGCCGGGGAATCGGCGTAGATTCATGCCCAAGCCCGGGGCTCGCAGCCGCAGTAGTGAAAAAAATTGCACTGGAAGCGAATTATCTTACTACAAGAGGCTGGGCACAAAACGGTGGAAAATTTCGCCGCATGGCGCGCGGGCGAATGTTCCTTTTTGGCACCAGGGGAATCTAGAAATTAGCCTTCCGCTAAGCAACGGCTCGGCGGACCACGCCCGCTGACGGTCGCAATCGAGTAGAATTCGAGCCTGAGGAGTGAAGGATGGCAAGCGTATCAGATGTGGTGAAAACGCGCGTCACCCACAGCGCCAGTCCGGAAATGAGCGTTTTGGAGGCGGCGCGCATCATGACGGAGCGCAACATCGGCGCGCTTCCCGTGCTGCGCGAGGGACGTTTGGTGGGGATTTTCTCCGAGCGAGACGTGATGACACGCGTGGTGGCCGCCGGGCGTAGTCCCGGCAGCACCCGGCTTTCCGAAGTGATGACGCCCTACCCGCGAACGGTCTCGCCCGAAGAGACCATCGAAAACTGTCTGTTCATGATGAAGGAGTTCGGATTTCGCCACCTGCCTATCTGCGCCGGCGACGATTTTGTAGGCCTGGTTTCGGTCCGGGACCTGATGCTGTACGACCACCGCGCCCGTCCGGCCTAGGGAAATCCTTCCTCGCCTCCGCAGGCAGTGCGCACGCGAGGTTTCCTTTCAGCGGCGCCCAACCGCTGCCTGCACGCTTCGCTAGGACACACAGACCCCGGGAGGTGATGTCGGCTTTCATTGGTCCCCGGATTCGAGGCCTTGGGGAGAATACGCAGCCGCGATATATACTGCGCCGCATGGCACTGCGGCAGCGGCACGGATGTTTGACCTCGCTTTTCGGACTTCTCGTCCTTGGTGTAGGCGTGGTCTATGGGCTGGCGGCCGTGACGAGCCCCTGGGCGTTCCACATTGGCGGGCGTTGGACGCCGCTGCTGTACTGGTCGGGTTCGGGCAAGCTGGTCACCAACAGCGGGACGTATCCGCTCTACGTTTATTTTTTCCCGGCTTCTCATTTTTCCCGGCTTCACCTGGACGGCGTGCGGCCCACGGGGGGGTTGCAGGGCGCGGGCTGGCTGTGCACCTCGCCGGGCGTGATGCAGCGCCTGAAACTGGGCGGCACGGTTTACGGCGGCTGGCGAAGCACCGAGGGCAGCCTGATGGCGTTTCGTCTGAACGAGCCGAAGATATTTGATGTAGGCCAAAAGCAGGGCTACTTCGATCTATATGGCCGCTGGCAGGGACCGGAACTCGTAATGAACGATCGCGGGAGATGGGGAGACACGTTCCGCTCCGGCGTAAAAATAGAACACGCATCCGTTACCCTGGACTGGGGTCGTTACTCGGATTTCAAGGCCCTCTGCGCGAACGCGACGCACTCCCCACCGCATTAGTGACCGGTCTTTTGGTGGGTTTCCCGCCAGCGATCGCGGGCGGCATTTTCGGTACGCTGCGGCAGGAAGCGTTAGCGAGTGCCTGTCTTCATCTCCGCCGGACGCTGGTAACTCCCGGGCACGGCGCGGAAGCTGATAGCCAACCGGTTCCAGCTGTTAATGGCGATAATCGCCAGAGTTAGATCCACCAGTTCCTTTTCGCTGAACTGGCTGCGCGCTAACTCGAAAACTTCGTCGGGCACATGGTCTTTGCCCACCAGAGTGACGGCCTCGGTCCAGGCCAGCGCGGCACGCTCGCGATCGGTGAAAAATGGCGTTTCCTCCCAGACCGAAACCGCGTACAAGCGCTGCTCGGTCTCGCCCTCGGCCCGGGCATCCTTGGTGTGCATGTCCACGCAGTAGGCGCAGCCGTTGAGCAGCGAGGCGCGCATCCGCACAAGTTCCAGGAGCTTCAGTTCCAGGCCGCAATGGCGAACATACTGTTCCAGCGCGTACACCGCGCGATAACCTTCAGGAGAGAGTTTTCCGGCGTCCACTCTTGGCTGCATTTAGGATTCTCCTTTTCTGCCGCTCAGCGGCCGTAACCGTTCATCACTTCTTTCGATGACCGGCTTTGCGACCGCGACTCTGAAATATCGTAAAACGATAGGCCGTGACTGAAGTCATAGCGCGCAGGCAGGAACTCACCTATTCATTAAAAGAATCGAATCGTAGATGGCGAAGCAAACCCAGGGTGCTTCCGAACAATGTGGGTAGGGCTTTTGGCGATGCGCAGGGAGCCGCCTGCAACCCGCCCCGCCAAGTGGTAGTTTAGTCAGTTGGTCAGGCGATGACCATGCGCAACCCTTTTCCAAGGTCCGGACCACAACTCGCGCTGGCAACCCTGTCATTTGCCATCTGTTTCGCCGCTTGGGGGATGGTCAGCGCCTTTGCCCCGCGCTTTCGCGAGCTGCTCGGCCTGAGCGCCACTCAAACCGCGTTCCTGGTTGCCGTGCCCGTGTTGCTGGGGGCGGTGGCACGCATTCCGATGGGCATGCTGGCAGATCGCTTCGGCGGGCGGGCGGTGTTCAGCGCGTTGATGCTGGCCGTTGCCGTGCCCGCCTTCTGGGTCACGCGCGCCGGCGCCTACCATCCCCTGCTGGTGGTCGCGTTTTTCCTGGGATTGGCCGGGTCATCTTTCGCGGTGGGCATTCCTTTCGTCTCCCGCTGGTACCCGCAGGAGCGGCAGGGCAGCGCGCTGGGCATCTACGGAATCGGTAATATCGGGCAGTCGGCGGCGGTGTTCGGCGGGCCGGTGCTGGCGGCGGCAGTCGGACTGCACAACGTCTTCCAGGGCATGGCGGTGCTGCTGGTGGTGTGGGCTATCGCCTTTGCCCTGCTGGCGCGCAATCCGCAGGCGGCGGAGCGTCCCAAGGGCTGGGGGGAAATGCTCACCGTGCTGGCAGGACGGCCGCTGGCCTGGCTGCTGGCCGCGTTTTACTTTCTGACCTTCGGCGGCTTCGTCGCCTTTTCCATTTATCTGCCCAGCCTGCTGCGCGCGGATTTCGGGCTGGGCCTGATTGATGCCGGCTTCCGCACCGCCGGCTTTGTAGTGCTGGCCACGCTGGCACGCCCGGTCGGCGGCTGGCTCGCCGACCAGATCGGCGGGGCGCGCGTGCTCTCGGTGGTTTTTCTCGGCATTATTCCCTTCTCATTGTTGCTGATGTGGAACACAATGGCGCCCTTCACCGTGGGCGCGCTGGGTTGCGCGCTGCTGCTGGGAATCGGCAACGGCGCGGTGTTCAAGCTGGTGCCCCAATATTTTCCGGTGGAGAGGGGAACGATTACCGGGCTGGTGGGCGCTCTGGGCGGACTGGGAGGATTTTTCCCGCCCATCCTGCTGGGCTTCTTCCGCGACCATACGGGAAAAGTCTGGCCGGGGTTCGTGCTGCTGGCGGTGGTTTCCGCGGTCCTCTACTGGGCTAATCGGCGCGTGTTTGTGCCGCGCCAGGAGAGCCTGGAAGAACTACTGCCGGCCGAACTCACGCGCACCGCTGACCGCATGCGCGCGGGCGCCTGGGCCACGCTGTGGACAGGCTTGCTGGTGGCGGCCATCGTGGTGGGCTCCCGCAACCTGGAAAATTTTGATCCCGCGCTGGTGGCCTACACCTTCGCCATCATCTTTGCCACCTGGGGCGTGGTCTATCACTACAACGTGTGGCTGAGCAAGCCGACCACGCGCATTTACTGGGATCGCGGCTGGCAGTTGTTCGTCCAGCGCGGGCCGCTGCGCAGCCTGGGACATCTTCTGGTCCTGGCGGGCACCCACATTTTCGGGCAAGTGTTTATCCGCCGGCGTTCGCGGCTGCGCTGGTGGATGCATCAGCTGATTTTCTGGGGATGCATTCTGGCGGTAGCCATTACCTTCCCTCTGGTCTTTGGCTGGATTTCGTTTCGCAGCGCGCTCAACGACCAGATGACTTATGTAGGCTACCTGTTCGGGATGCCGGCCTTTCGCTTCCCGGCTTTGTCGTTCCAAGCTGAGGTTGCATTTCACGGGCTGGACATCGCCGCCTTCCTGGTGCTGGGCGGAATCTTTCTCTCTCTCTGGCGGCGCATGCGGGACCGGGGCGCGCAGGCGGTGCAGAGCTTTGCGCTCGACTTTTTCCCCATCATTCTGCTGTTCGCCATCTGCATCACCGGGCTGGCGCTGACCGCTTCGCAGGCCTGGCTGCGCGGCCAATACTACAGTTTTCTTTCCATCACCCATGCCATAGTGGTAATTGCCGCGCTGCTTTATTTGCCCTTTGGCAAGTTCTTCCACATCTTCCAGCGGCCGGCGCAGCTCGGGGTAAAGCTCTATCACCAGGCGGGCGAGGAAGGGGAGGGCGCACTGTGTGCCCGCTGCGGGCAGCGCTTCGCCTCGCGCATGCAGATTGACGACCTGGAACGTGCGCTGCCGCGGCTCAACTTCAACTACGCGCTGCCGGAACCGGCAGGCAACTGGCAGGAGCTATGTCCCGCGTGCAAGCGCAACACGCTCTCGCGGGCGCAACTGCGGCTAAAGGAGGAAGCGCGTGGCTAAGCCGCCGGCAACGCTGCGTGAACTGACCGCCGCCTTCGGGCCGCACCTGAACTACACGCCCGCCGGTGGGTGGCGCGAGGAGTCCACCCATCCCTACCACCTGGTGAAGACGCACTGCTGCTTCTGCGGCCAGCAGTGCGGCATTCA
>DATJEH010000026.1:0-32532 GCA_035496875.1 Terriglobales bacterium
AACATGCCGGTTTCGGGGGTGGTGAATCTGACCGCCAGCGGGCAGGGAAGTTTCCATAATCCGCAGTTGACGGCGACGCTGCAGGTGCCGCAACTTACCCTTCAGAATCAGACGATTAACTCGCTGCTGCTGCAGGCCAACGTTGCCAACCACGTGGCTACAGTAGCCATGAACTCGCAGGTGATTGGCACCGCTATCAGCGCCCACGCGCGCGTGGACTTGACCGGCGCGTACTACACCACGGCTGCCCTGGACACCAGCCGGGTGGCGCTGCAGCCGTTGCTGGCGATGTACGCGCCGGCGCAGGCGGCTGACGTCTCCGGGCAAACCGAGTTGCACGCCACCCTGCAAGGCCCGCTGAAGAACCGCTCCGCCCTCAACGCCCACGCCACCGTCCCGGTGCTGCAGGTAAACTACAAGAACACGATTCAACTAGGCGCTGCCAATCCCATTCATATTGATTTAGTCAATGGAGTGCTGAGGCTGCAACGTGCCACCATCCGTGGCACCGATACCAACCTGCAGATGCAAGCCGCCATTCCCACCAACAGCTCGGCGCCCGCTTCCATGCTGCTGATGGGGAACGTCAATCTGCGGATCGCGCAGCTGTTTTCTCCCGACATCACCAGTTCGGGAGAAGTGCGCCTCAACATCAATTCTTACGGCGCGCGGGCGAATCCCAACATTCAGGGGCAGGTGCAGATTATCAATGCCAACCTGGCTTCGGGCAGCGCGCCCATCGGGCTGCAAAACGGCAATGGCGTGCTTACTCTCACGCGTGATCGCCTCGACATTACGCATTTTCAGGGCACGGTGGGTGGCGGCACAGTGACGGCTTCGGGCGGACTGATCTACCGGCCGGGGTTCCGCTTTGATCTCGCCATGGCCGGCAAAGACATACGCCTGCTCTATCCCGAGGGCATCCGCCAGGGTCTGGACCTGAACCTGACCTTGGTGGGTACGCGGCAGGCAGCTCTGCTCGGGGGGCAGGTGCATATAACCAATCTCTCTTTCACTCCCAGTTTCGATTTGAGCAACTTTCTTGGCCAGTTCACCGGCAGCGAAGCCGCGCCACCGCCGGCCGGCAGCTTCACCCAGAATTTGCACCTTAACCTGACGGCGCAGTCCACCACCGGCGTGAACCTGGTGAGCCGTACCTTGAGCCTGCAGGCGGCGGCCAATTTGCAAATCCGAGGCACGGCGGCCGACCCGGTAATTCTCGGGCGAGTCAACCTCAACGGCGGCGACCTCATTTTCATGGGAAATCGCTATGTGCTGGAAGGTGGCACGATTCAGTTTGCCAATCCGCTGCGCACCGAGCCGGTGCTGAACGTTGCCGCCAGCACCACCATCCAGCAATACCAGATCTATCTGCGGTTTGAGGGGCCGGTGGACCGGATGCACACCAACTACTCCTCGGTTCCGGCGCTGCCGCCCGCTGATATCATCCATCTCCTGGCTTTCGGCAGCACCAGCGAGGCAGCGGCGGCCAATCCGACGCCCGGCACGTTGGGTGCGGAATCAGTGGTAGCCTCGCAGGTCACCAGCCAGATAAGCAGCCGGGTGGCCAAAGTTGCCGGCATCTCCCAACTCTCTATTGACCCGGAACTGGGAGGAGTTGCCAGCTCCGGGGCCGCGAACACCGGGGCGCGCATCACCATTCAGCAAAGAGTGACGGGCAACCTGTTTGTCACGTTTTCCACCGATGTGACCACGACCCAGGACCAGGTCATTCAATTGCAGTACAAGGTCTCGCCCAAGGTGTCATTCAGCGGAACACGCGACCAGAACGGCGGCTTCGGATTCGACACCCGCATCCGCAAGACGTGGTAGGCACCAGATCGAAACGTTCAGAAAGTAGAACTGGCACGTGTAGGCCATACGGCATAGCACGACCGTAATTTTGGCCCCCTTCCTCATGCGGGTAATATGGCTGCCTGTTATGCGTATTAAGAATGAAGAACGCCTGGGTAGTCTGGTGGCCGCCGGGGGCATCATCTGGGCCGTACGCGTTGCCACCCAGCAGATAAGCACGCTGTGGAATTTCAGCATTGTCCAACCCGGACCGTTGGAGATCTGTGCTCTGGGCATCCTGATGTGGCTGCACGCCAAGTGGCGCCGCTCCCTGAAGGCGTGAGCTTGAATTGTTTGAGCCACAAAATCAATGACTTAAAAGCTGGCGCGGCATAGCAATCCTAGCCCTGTCCTGTCCGCATCTGTATCATTCTGACTATGAAAGAACGCAGCCTGGCGCCACGCTTGCTCGCGCTTTTCCTCGTTTTTTTGATCGCTGAACCGGTTTGGCTCTGGGGAGCGGTTCACACTCCTGAGTTGCCCAATCCTGGCCAGGTATCACTCACCCGAGAACAACAGGGGCAACTGGGCCTGAAAGCCATGGGAGAGGTGTACCAGCAGATGCCGGTGCTGCCCGACTCCAGCCCGGTGACCCAGTACGTGCAGGAGCTGGGGAAGAAGCTGGAACGGGTTGTCCCTCAGCAATACACCTGGCCCTATCAGTTTCACGTGATCGAGCAGAAGGAGATCAACGCCTTTGCTTTGCCCGGTGGTCCGATCTTCATCAATGTGGGTACCATTACTGCCGCCGACAACGAAGCCGAGCTGGCTGGGGTGATTGCCCACGAAATGTCGCACGTGTACATGCAGCACTCGGCCAAGCAAATGAAGCAGAACATGGGCCCCAGCATTCTTGCCGGGCTGGGACAGATCCTCGGTTCGATGGTCGGAGGTATTGGGGGCGCTGTTGCCAGTATGGGCGGGCAAATCGCCGGCGGCATGTGGAGCATGAAATATTCGCGCAGTGATGAAGCGCAGGCGGATGCTGTAGGTGCCATCATCCTGTGGAAGGCCGGCTACAACCCCAAAGCGATGGCTGAGTTCTTCCAAAAGCTGGAGAAGCAAGGCGGCTCTGGCCCCCAGTTTCTCAGCGACCACCCCAATCCCGGCAATCGCGTGCAGGCGGTTGAGGACGAGATCAAGGATTGGCCGTCCAAGCCCTACCAGGACAACAGCCAGGCCTTCGTAGCGGCCAAGCAGGAAGCCGCCAAAGTAAAGGCGTATACGGCACAGCAGATTGAAGCGGGCGCCAAGAGCGGGCAATGGGCGCGGCAGAACCAGCAAACTGGGGCGGTTCCCCGGAATGTGCCCGTCTCCTCCACTTCGCCAGCGGGGCAGGACGGTGCTGCACCCGGAAGCGGCGCTGTGATTAACGTCAGCTACAACCAGGTTAAGCCCAGCGGAAGCTTCACTCAGTATCAGCAAAATGGGATTAGCATTTCCTATCCCAGCAACTGGCAGGCAGCCGCCGGCCAGGGTGGCCTGACCATTGCCCCCCAGGCGGCGGTCTCACAGGGGGCGGTCGCCTACGGCATGGTCATGGGCACAGCGCAAATGCCCAGCGGCATGTCCCTGGATCAGGCGACACAGGCTCTCGTCCAGAATATGGAACAGTCCAACCCCGGGTTGCAGGCCTCGGGATCGGCCAGCAATATCCAGGTCAACAGCATGCAGGGCAGGTCGCAAACCCTGATGGGCAACTCGCCCATCCAGCAGAACGGGCAGCCTGTGCGCGAGCAGGACTGGCTGGTCGCGGTTGCCGGCCCCAACAATCAGCTTGTCTATGCCGTCTTCGTCGCCCCGCAAAAAGACTTCGGGCGGCTCAAATCCACCTACAAGCGGATGTTGCGGAGTCTGCAGCTGCAGTAATCGTCCAAGAAAGAAGCCCACGGCCCGCGCCGCGGGGCAACACGGGTTTGCGGGCGGGAATCACAGCAGCCATCCAGTCTGGAGGCTTTATTCCATGAAAGCTGCGTTTCTGCTCGGTCGTCTAGGGTTTGGTGGGTTTTTTCTTTACAGCGGAATCCATCATTTTCTCGATCACAAAGCGCTCTCACAATACGCCGCTGCCAAAAAGGTCCCCATGCCCGATGTAGCGGTGATGGCCACGGGCGCGGCGCTGATTGGGGGAGGAGCGAGCATTCTGCTGGGCGTCAAACCCAAGCTGGGAGCGCTGGCTATCCTGGGTTTTCTGGCGGGAGTTTCGCCTGTGATGCACGATTTCTGGACCCGTGAGGAACCGGCTCAGCGCCAGGCGGAAATGATCAATTTCAGCAAAAATATGGCGTTGCTGGGCGCGGCCCTGGCGCTGATGGGGATAGAGGAGCCGTGGCCGGCCAGCGTGCCCCTGGGTCAACCTGACGCCCTGCAGCGAGTCCGCAGGTATGCCCGCCGGAAGATCGCCGCTTAGGCCGACTGGCATTATTCTTCCGAACAGAGTTAAGGCAGGTACGACGGACAGCAGCGCGTGCGGCTGCTGCCCGTCAAACCGGTGCTTACCTTACCTGTACCGTGCCGTGAAGAATCTCCGGACCGCTGGGTTGAGTGACGGTAGGATTATCTTCCGCGGTCACTACCACATTGAAGGTCTTAGAGGGAGTAGTGCTGGAAAAACTTCCTTCCAGGTTATTGTTGACCGTCAGCACGCCTGCGTTGTGGGGTTGTTGATCGCGCGGCTCGATCCAAACCACATAGGCATTTTTGGACGGGGTCAACTGGCTTGGAGCAGCCAGGTTCTTGGTGGAGACGGTGAACTTGACGTTCCCGTTGCGATCATGCTCATAGCTGATTTTCCCGGCCGCTGCCGGCACTTGCGAACCGGCCACCATGGGAATATCGGCGGCCCACGCAGCCAGGCCAACCAGCAAAACTGCAATTGAAACTGCTAAACTCGCGCGGCGCATAAACACAAACCTCCTGAGTTACCACCCAAACTTAGGAATATAGATGCGTGACTAAACTCTCGGGGATGGCGCTCACTGCCTTGCGCCCACAGGGGGAGAGTCGCCAGGCCGCTCCAGGCGAAGAACTGGGCTGCGGCAGGACTTCTCCTGCCGCTGGTGCTTTGCACCCTGGATGGCGGGAGCTCTGATGACCGGCCTGGCTGTGCAGCCACGCAGGGACGCGAGTGCTGATGGAGACGTTTTCCGGCGTGGCCTCTGTCTGACTTCTTGCAGTTTTGCTTATGGCGCGGCCCGCGAGCTGAAGGGCAAGTAGAAGCTGTTTTTCGGCTCGCAGCTTGGGTTTGCAGACATCTCGATCCTCCTCGCGGCTATCCGACCATAAAGCGCCGCGAAGTCAAGCAGTATTGCTGGTCCGCTGCTCGCTTCCGGTGATTTCCTCCGCATGCGCCACAGGCAGAATTCCGGAATCGAATCGAGTGTTCCAGGCCGGTGTTGTGTGTTTGTACTCGTGCTGCTCTTGTCGGCCGCGCTGCACCCGTTGGCTCAGCAGAACGTTGACGCGTCGGCGGCCAGGGTCGGCCAGATTGCCCTGGTTGTCAACACGCCCCAGGAGGCGGCGTGGAGTGTGCTGCAGAAGGGAATTTCCGAAAGAAAGGGTTCCCGGCGCTCGGAAGCAATCGCCGCTCTGAGCAGCATCGGTTCTAACCAGCGGTCCCTGGGGATGATAATCAGCCGGTTATATGACGAGGATGCGGCAGTGCGCGAGAAGGCGGTGGCGGCGCTCGATAATCTGCAAGCGCATAGCGCTATCCCACAGCTGCGGGCAGCTTTGCATGATCCTTCACCCGCGGTGAGCTTTACCGCCGCGAAGGCGCTGTGGGACATGGGCGACCCGAGCGGCCGCGAAATCCTTGTCGGGGTGCTGCAGAGCAAACGCCGGGGTTCCCCTTCGGCGTGGCAATCGCAACTGCAGCAGACCACGGAGCAGCTGCGCAGCCCTCTGACGCTGGGCTTATTGGGCGCGCAGGAAGCGGCAGGCGTATTCTTCGGGCCGGCCGCGCTCGGAGTGGCGGTGCTGGGGCAGATGCTGCGCGACCACGGTGCTCCCGAGCGCGCGTTTTGTGCTGAGATGCTGGGCCTCGACCCCAGCCCGCAAGCGACGGGCGCCCTGGTCAAAGCGGCGAGTGACAAGAATTGGATGGTAAGGGCATCGGCGGCGGAAGGTCTGGGTAATGTCAATCGCCCCCGCGCCACGGAGGTGCTGCAGAAACTGCTGGACGACTCCAAACCGCCAGTACGCTATATGGCGGCCGCATCGCTCATCCGGCTGCACACTGCCTCTCCGCCGCCTCCGGCGGCGGCGCAGGCAGGAACAAGGTAGTACTTCCTTACCCCTAGCATTCGGCTATTGCTCGCCGGCGGCGACCATCTGGACAAAGCGGGGAAGCCGCTGCAACCGTTGCGCAAGATTGCCTTCAAACTCTAGCGCCATCCCTTTGCTCTCTCTGATCGCTTTTACCCGGCCGTGGGAATAAATTCGTGCTCTCCCCGCCTGCACCACAATCTCCACGGCGGCTCCCAAGGGGCAAGGGCTGGGGGTCTGAACATAGCAGCCGCTAAGGCTAAGATTCATGAGCTCGCCGGAGGCTATTTGCTGTGCATCGCGGGTTCGGAACTGCACCTGGGTGGCGCAGTGATAGCGGGAGAACCGACGGCATTCCCGCGGTTTTGACTCCGACGGGGGCTGCTGCCGGGATGGCGTGGGAGCAGTTGGCGATAAGCCATTCTCTTCTTTCCGGTCCTCGGGATTCGCAACGGCAGACGCTTCGACGCCGCCCTGTAACCCATCAGCCTCCTGAGCCAGAGTCTCGCAGCGGAAGATCAAGGCGGCGGTGACGAACTTGCCGGGCTCGCGGCTCACACGCACCACGTGGGCCAGATAGCGAACCTTGCGGCCAGTGGAAGCCTCTTTCTGCGGCAGCGTGGTCGTGATTTCCACCGCGGCTCCGATGGGCAGGCTAACTTCACCGCGGAAACACAAACCCTTGTCGCTAACGTCATGAATGCGCACAGGGGTCTCCGTGGCGGCAATGCCATAGCGCAGCATAGCCGACAGAGGCTGGAAGTGGCGCCTTACCCGGCGCCGTTCGTCGAGAAGCAAAACCTTGCCGGCAGGGCTGCTGAGCGAATCCTTAGCCCTGCGGGAGGAAGAAATTGAAGCTGTTGGCCAGAGTTTACGAAACGGATTGGTCATGGACTTATTCCCGGGGCGA
The DNA here is from genome assembly GCA_035496875.1 of Terriglobales bacterium. GTDB lineage: Bacteria > Acidobacteriota > Terriglobia > Terriglobales > Acidobacteriaceae > JAICWP01. Next base: position 7,031 of record DATJEH010000026.1, read on the forward strand.
GGGGGACGAAGGAGGAAGTGGCGCCCAAAAGGTAGCTGAAGCATAGCAGGGGAGGTGGGAGGGCAGAATGGCACCTCGGTGCCATTCTGGGAACCCGCCCAAAAATGGGCTGCCGCCGCCCCTCCCCGTTGCCGCCTTTGAGCCGTCAAAACATCTCGTTGGAAGCACTTGCAGGATGGTGCGGCAGCGCTGACGGCATCTCTGACACATTCCAGGCCCAGGCCGCCAACAGGGCTGCTCCCTCATTGATCTGGTCCGGAATGACCTTGTCGAAGGTGTCAGCCTGGCTGTGATGAGCCTGCCCGTAATGGGCTGGGTTCTGCACGCAGAAATATCCCGGTACACCGGCTTTCATGAAGGGCTCGTGGTCGGAGGCGCCGAATACCCGCGTGCTCAGAGGACGCAGATCGAAGACCTCCTGCAAGGGTTGGTAGATTTCGCTCATCAAAGGAGCGGTTTCGTACTCGTCTTCCAGCGCGATACTGAAGACCTTGCCCGTGCCCGTATCGTGGATGAGGACAGCGTCCATGTTGGGGATTTCAGCAGCGTGATTTTTGAGGAAAGTTTCGGCGCCGATTCCGCCCTGCTCCTCGCCCGTGAACAGGATGAAAGTAATGGTGCGCTTGGGCTGCCATCCGAGGCTCTTCAGCGTGCGCGCTGCTTCCAGCACCGCCATGGCGCCGGTGCCATTATCCAGCGCACCCTGACCCAGGTCCCAGGAGTCAAGGTGGCCGCCGACGATGACGCGCTGAGCGGGTAATTCCGTGCCCTTGATCTCCGCCACGGTAATGGAGGCGGGCACAGGGCCCGCGCTGAAGGCGCCGTTCAGGTTCACGGTGATGGTTACCACTCCGGCCTGCTGCAGCCGGTAGATGAGGTCGTAATCTTCATGGCTGATGAAGGCCATAGGCACATCGGAGGGCTGGTACTTGTTGTAGCCGCCACCCATGTTGAACAGGTTGTCCCATTTGCCGCTGTCCAGCAGGACCGCCGCGGGCTGTTCGGCGGCGACCATCTTCAGCAACTGTAGCTGTTCGCGAAACGATATGTGTGGGTGGGGAACGCCGCGCGACGGGGGAATCACCGCGTCATAGGCATTGTCCGCCGGTTCATTCTCCGGGCGCAGGGTGGATGGTTTGCTGGCCAGGACGACCGCGCCCTTGAGCTGTCCTTTGTATTTCTCAAAATCGGCCAAGGTCTTGATGTCCAACACCTTGACCGCGCCAGTAACGGCGCCGGGCGTAGCTTTGCCCCAGCCGAAAGAGCGAATGGGAACGGCATGCCTGATGGGACTGACAATGGCCGCAGTGTCGTGGCCCCGTGTCCAGGAGTGCGCGATCTGGGTAGTCTCCAGGTGGGCGTCAATGCCGTAAGCGCGGAAACGCTGCAGCGTCCACTGGCTGGCCGCCTGCATCTGCGGCGAACCCGTCAGGCGGGGTCCGATTTCGGTGGTCAGGTGCTCCAGGTTCTTCATCAGTTCGGAATGGGCGTGGACCTCATCAGCAATTTTCTGGTCGGCGGTTTCCATCGCCTTACGATATTCCTGCTTTGCCTGGTCATTGCGCGCTACCACGGGGCTCGGTGAAGCCGGCTGCTGCGCCGCAGCTGGGGCGGCAGCGAGCGAAAAAATCAATACAAACCAAACCAGGAGAGCGGGCGCCGCGTAGCGGCGAAGGAACGTGGTGTTCATTTTTGTCATAGGCTTTTTGGGGATTGTTTTGAACAAGCCGAGTATTGTACCAAGGCGCAATTTAGGGATCCCGGTGGCGCGTTTTGTTGACCGTTCTCGCCTCATCCGTCCAGAGTTTGGCCAAGTGCTTCTTCCGGAGTGCGGGTGAGAAAAAATATCAAAAATAGAGCGCTGGGATAGAGCTGAGTAAAGAGGCGTGCAAGGGAAGTCAGCAGAAGCCAGCGCAGCGACATCTGTGTAGTTACATAAATGAAGAAGTACCCAAGGCCCGTCAAAGCCACGGTAGCCAGGCCGATCTTCGCGGCCAGACGGTCCTCCTGTTGTTGTAGCCCGAGGAGCAAGACGTAAGCGATCAAGAAGGGAGGAATGCTCAGGGGCCAGGCTCCGAAATGCAATAGTCCGCTGCCAATCGCGCTGACCACTGTTTTATACCTGGGAAGGTCGCGCAGCCGATGGAAAAGCCCGTGTATGTCCACAAATTCGGTGTGCCACGCGAAGTGAAGCTTGAAAAACGCTACCACTACCAGGGCCGGCAGCAAGCCCGTGAGAAAGGGCAAGAGTTCGTGTCCGTAAGCCTTCCATGCCCGCGCGTGGACCGTGAAAACGAAATGGCTCAGCAGCAGGCATAAAAGAAATAGCGCACCTTCATTTTTGGTCCACACTGCCAGGCCAGCCATGGCTCCGGCCAGGGACAGCGTGCCATTCGGAGTCGCGGAATGCCCGTGCCAGCAGAGCAGAACAATGCTGGAGAGGAAGAAGAACGACAAAGGGAGATCCGCATACTGAGCTGAGCCCAGAACCAGAAAGAAGGGTGTGGCTAGAAGAACGGTGGCTGCGATCAGCCCCTGGCTGCGACTGCGCAGAAGCGCGAGGGAGCAGAACAGCGCGCCCGCAGTGGCAAAGGTGAACAAAAAAGCGATGGTAATTGGAGCGCTTGGGCTGTCGTTTTGCAGGTAGGTCCAACAGCGGGCCACGGTTGCGGAGAGCAGCAAAGGATAGTCGCGATGGGGCATGGTGCCAAGGGGTGAAAAAACGTCCCGCCAGTGCGTCCCACCCAGGTACAAGAACCGGGCGCGAAGATTCCAAGCTCCCCAGGCGTCCCAGGAGCCGTGCGGGGCCGCCGCGGAGTACCTGAAAAATGCGACAGCGGCTGCCACCAAAGCAACCACAAACGGCGCCACCAGCAGATCGCGCCATCTTGAATGAGTTTCCTGCATCCGCTGAGGCAGGAGTGGTTTACTTCGGCGAGCGCGAACATACACCAGCACAACCAGGATCGCCAGGATACAGACTTCGCTGCTGATGAACGCGTCCCTGTGCGGCCCGAATATCACCAGCCACAGGAAAAACCATAGAGAAGATGCGCCCAATCCCAAGCCTAACGAAAGAAAAGCGAGGAGCGGAAGTTCCCGCCGTAGCCGACGGAAAGGAGAGCGCACTATCCAGCAAGTGGAGAAGCCCATTCCTAGGGCGATCAGGAGCGAGACAAAAAGCACCATCACCGTCCGTTTCTCTTTAGCAACAGGATGCCGTGCCCTAGGTCCTGCAGCACAGCATACCGGCCGCTCAAAAAGTAGGCGGGTGCTCCGCCGGGGAAGTCCCCTATCAGGGGGTCGCAATCGGGGAAATTCCGCACCACCAGCGGGGCCAGGGCGTAGCGGGCGAGGAAAAAGTCCCTTTTGGCGGCATCGCTGCTGGTGTAATCGGGCACATAACACACCATGCCATATTTCGGCAGAACCTGCCTGGCGTGCGCAAAGCGAGCCTCATAGGCGGTTACCTCGTCGCTGCCCATCTGCTGCGGGAGCGAGCTCCTTCGCTTGAGAAGCTCATCACTGGAAAACAGGGCTGCGCCAAGGAGCAAGATTATTGCCAAAATAATGCGGAGGCGCACCAGGAACGATGAGTGGACCCAATTCAAGAACGGACTCCGTGTCTTGTATACCGTGTCAGCACAATGTCAGCCGCGATTAAGTACCCATTTACAATTGGCCAACTTTGATCAGCAATATTGTTTATCCCGCCGCATAGGGGCCCTTGCCCGCGGCGTTGCGCACCAGTTGCAAGAAGGCCAGCGCCGTCTGGCTGAGCGGGCGATGGCGGGAATGGAAAGCATCAATGCTTCGGCGCTCCGGTTCCACATCCGCAATTTCGACGGCCATTAAGGTGCCGCGGCGCAACTCTCGGGCCACGGCCAGATGGGGCAGAAACGCCAAACCCAAGCCCCGTTCCACCATCTTCTTTGCGGTTTCAATGGCTTCCACTTCGAGCACTACATTGGGTACCAGACCGGAACGGCGGAAGAGTCCATGGCTGAGCATCCAGTCGCTGGAGTTTCGGTCGTAGAAAATCAGGGGCCAGGTGGCCACCTCTTCCAGGCGGGCACGGCGCGGCACTTTGGGGCGCTGCACGGTACGGCGAATCAGCAACAGCGGGTCGTCGCGCAGACTCAGAGTTTCCAGTTCCGGATGATGCAGGGAGCGGGCAATGCCGATTTCCGCCTCACCGCTCAGCACCAGCTCCAGCACTTCCTTGGAGTGCCCGGAGCGAACCGTCACCATAATCTTGGGGTGCGCCTCCTGGAATCGCTTGAGCACGTCCGGCAGGAAGTATTGGCAGATAGAAAGACCGGCGGCCACCTGCAGCGCGCCTCCGGTAAGAGGGCGAAGCTCGTGCACGGCCTGCCGTGCCAGGGCCGCAGCCCGCAACAGTTGCTCCGCGTGGGGGCGCAAGGCCCGCCCCGCCGGAGAGAGCGTCAGTTCCGGCCCGCCACGCTCGAACAGGGGCACCCCCAGGGATTGCTCGAGCGCCTTGATGCGGGCGCTTATCGCCGGCTGGGTCACGCGCAAAGCTTCCGCGGCGCGATGAAAGCCGCCAAACGTGGCTACGGCAAGAAAGGTTTCCACCTGATCCAGTTCCATGTGCTCCGCCCAAGACCCGCCAACGTGGCGATATTATACCCACTGATAATGGATTTTTATCGGCGCGACAGAGAGAATGAGTTGACCGGGCACGCGCACAGGCGCTGCAGAACTATGCGGCCCGGCGTAACGTGAGGAGAGTGATTTCCGGGGGCACTCCCAGGCGCAGAGGCGTGCCGATGGTGCCCAGCCCCCGGCTCACATAGAGCGAAGCATAACCTGGGCGGAATAGAGACGCGGCGTCTCCGCCCATCCGTCTGCAGTAGAGGCCGGCAATGTAGGGGGTAATGAAACGCGCCGGGCTTATGCGGTGGTCGAGAATTTCCACTTCCACCTGGCCGCCGTGGGTGTGGCCCGCCAGCATTAAGTCAATTCCCAGTTCGCGGGCCCGGGGAAAGGAGTTGGGATTGTGCGAAAGCAGGATATTGGGCATGTCCTGCCGCACCAGGGCCTCCACCCCTTTCAACATGGGAACGCTCTCCCCAAACCAGTGTTGCCGCTGGTAATCCACGCCGATCAGGTTGAATTTCGCTCCCCGCCATGCCAGTTGCATATTCTCCTGGCGCAGCATGGTCATGCCATATCGGCGAAACAACTCCGCGGCCCTTTCCTGGGTGTGAGTATAGATTTCATGATTGCCGTTGCAGCCCCAAACGCCCAGGGGCGCACGCAAGCGGCTGAGTTCGGCGACGCAAGCGTCCAGCGGATCGCCGCGCCCGGTGAGCAGGTCGCCGGTGACCACGATCATGTCGGCGGGCAGTTGCGTCGCCTTGTCCACGATGCGCCGCACCTGGCTGATAGGCATATAGTTGCTGGCGTGAATATCACTGAGTTGCAGAATGCGTAAGCCGTCAAGGCCATAGGGCAGCTCGGGGATGGGCACGTCCACGTGAAAAACCTTGAAGGCGAAGCGTTCAACGGCAAAGCCGTAAAGGGCTCCCGCCAAAGGCAGGGCTCCCGCGGCATAGGTGGCGGTGCGCAGGAAATAGCGGCGGCGGGGATCGGGGGGAGAATCGCTCACGTCTGGCGCCGTTGCGCGGGTTCGCACCAGGGCAGCGCCGCGCCGGCCGAGCCAGTCAATGCCGCGCACCAGAGAGATCGCCAGAAAACCGAAGATGGACCAGGTGAACCACAGGCCCAAAAACTCGGAGGACCCGCGCGAAACCAATGGCGTAGGCCAGCGGTTGGTACGGAAAGCGGCAAATCGTTCTACTACGGCGAGCAGCAGCAGGATACCGATTGCGTTCCATAACGCGCGCAGAACCTTCCGCCACACGGGGTGCCGCACAGCAGCAATGGCCCGGCGCGCGCTGCGCACCCAGTACCGCTGGGAGAGATAAAGCGTCACCAGGAACAGGATCGGAATTGCGATTCGCAGGGCCCTAATACTCATTTCATCAACTTACCAGGTGTTGTGTTCAGACCATGAAGTCCAGTCGAATCGCGGGCATTGTATTCCCAGAGGTCGCTTGGTCATGTTCACCCTGTAACTCCCAATTGGAATAACTATTGTATGCCGCGGGGCGTGCACCCGGAGCGTCAAGGCCCGCCTTGACAAACCGGCAGCCGCAGTCACAAAATCGCGCTTCTTTCGAGGTGCAGATGAGACGCTCTCTTGCGCTGGGTGCCATGCTTTGCGGCGCTCTTATTTCTCCGGCCGCGACACAGTCCGGTCCCCCTCCCAGCCGCCGCAACGATGTGGTGGAGGTGATGCACGGAGTTTCGATTCACGATCCGTACCGCTGGCTTGAAGATCAAAACAGTCCGGAGACGCGGGCGTGGATCAATGCTCAGAACGCTTACTCGCGCACCATCCTGGACAAGGGGGCGGGCCGGGACGCGATTGCCCGCCGCCTGAGCGAGTTGATGAAGGTAGACGACATTCAGGTTCCCATGGAGCGGCAGGGACGTTATTTTTTCCGCCGCCGGCGCGCCGACCAGGACCTTTTCCTCATTTACATGCGTGACGGCGCCAGCGGAAAGGACGAAGTTTTGCTGGACCCGCACCCCATGAGCGCCGACCACAGCGTGAGTGTGGACATTCGCGGAGTGAGCTCCGATGGCAGCATACTGGCCTATGGAATTCGCCACGGCGGCGCGGATGAGACCGAAGTCCATTTCCTCAACGTCAACACCCACAAGCCGCTGCCCGATGTGCTGCCTCGAGCCCGCTACTTCGAGGTTTCGTTTCTTCGCGACAAGAGCGGGCTGTATTACTCCCTGATGGGCAAAAATGCGCCGCACGTGCGTTTTCACAAACTGGGCACAAACCCAGCCCAGGATATTGAGGTCTTCGGAAAAAAGTATGGGCCCTCAAATATCATCCTGGCTCAGGTGACCGAGGATGGCCGCTATCTCGTCATTCACGTGTTGTACGGGGCGGCCGCCGACAAGACGGAAGTGTTCTGCCAGGATCTGGTACGTAAAGGCCCGATCCAGCCCGTGATCCAGGGTCTTAACGCGCGCTTCTTCGCAGCGCCTGGCGCCGGTCATCTCTATGTCTGGACCAACTGGAAAGCCGAGAACGGCCGCGTTCTGGACATTGACCTGCAACATCCCGGGCAGGAACGCTGGCGCGAAGTGGTGCCTCAAGCCTCGGACGTAATTGACGATTTTGGCGCTGATGGCGGCAAGCTGATCGTCAAGTATTTGCATAATGTGAGTTCACGAATTCGCGTCTTCCAGCCCGACGGCAAGCCCGCCGGCGAAATCACCTTTCCCACTCTCGGCACCGTGGGCGGCATCAGCGGCCACTGGGAAGGAAGTGAAGTATTCTTCGACTTCAGTTCTTTTCACGTGCCTCCCACCATCTTCCGCTACGACCTTGCCAACGCGAGCCAGTCGCAGTGGGCGCGTGAAAACGTTCCCCTGGACAGCAGCAAGTTTGAACTGAAGCAGGTCTGGTACCGCTCCAAGGATGGGACCCGCGTGCCCATGTTCCTGCTGTCGCAGAAAGGCCTGAAGCTGGACGGCGCAAACCCGGTGCTTATGACCGCGTATGGCGGCTTCGACATCAGCATGACCCCACGCTTTTCGCCGGAGGCCGTGGTGTGGGTGGAACACGGCGGCGTGTTCGCGCTTCCTAATCTCCGGGGCGGCGGAGAATTCGGCGAACAATGGCACCGCGCCGGCATGGGGGAGAAGAAACAGAACGTGTTCGACGATTTCTTCGCCGCCGCCGAGTGGCTCATCCAGAACCACTACACCAAGCCTTCCCGGCTGGCCATTGAAGGCCGCAGCAACGGCGGCCTGCTGATGGGTGCCGCTATGACCCAGCGGCCCGAGCTTTACCGCGCCATCATCTGCGGCTACCCGCTGCTGGATATGCTGCGTTACCAGAAATTTCTGGTGGCCAGATTCTGGGTACCGGAGTACGGCTCCGCCGAGAATGCCGAGCAGTTTAGGTATCTCTACGCCTACTCGCCATATCAGCATGTCGAGAAAGGGGCGAAGTATCCGGCGGTGCTCTTTGAGACGGGCGATTCCGATACCCGGGTAGCTCCTCTGCACGCGCGCAAGATGACCGCACTGATGCAGTGGGCCAGCGCCTCCAGCTATCCCATCCTGCTGCACTACGATACGACCGAGGGGCACTCCGAAGGACGTCCTGTGAGCAAGCAGATAGCGGACGATACCGACGAACTCAGTTTCCTGTTCTCGCAGTTGGCCGGCAAATCCGTAAGCGCGGCACAATAAACAGAAAGCAAGTTTGCTGCCGGCTGTCCTGGGCCGGCCGGTTTCATTTGGCTAGCGCGCCATGCTGCCGGTCTTGATGCCCATATCGGCCAACAGGTCGCTGCCGTGTATATCCAGCGACTTCATCACGATCATGATGGCGGCGAGCACCGCCGCGGCGACGGCATATTCGGGAAGATCACTGGCGGTATCATCCGCCCAGATAGCGAGCAGAAAGCTCTTCATATGCCCCCCGAGATAAGGAATGTCACACCGGCTTTTTGGCCAGGGCGCACGGCCGACGGTATGTCGGCGCGGGAGCAACTCATAGCTTCCCACCCAGTACAGTTTCCGGCAAGATGACCAAGGGCCAAAGCACTCGTCCAACGGGCCACTCCTGGGACCCCTGGCCAAATGGACATGGCGGGCCCTTTCTATTTCTCCGTTTTCATTTCTGAAAGTAGCCCTGGCGCTTGCCTTGGCTGGGGCATGTGAACTAAGGTGTCTGCTCACTGTCAGCAGCTTTGCGGTTTATGGAAAGCCAAAGGCACGCCATCATCGGTTTGGGCGAGGTTCTCTGGGACCTGCTACCCGGGAGCAGGCAACTGGGAGGCGCGCCGGCCAATTTCGCTTACTTCGCCAACCTGCTTGGCGAGCGCGGCATTGTGGCCAGCCGCGTGGGCGATGACGAACTGGGGCGGGAAGCTTTCGCCAGGGTGCGCCAACTGGGCTCCACCACCGAATACCTGCAGTGCGATCCCGATCACCCCACCGGCACGGTCCACGTGCAGGTGGATGCCGCCGGTCAGCCGCAATTCGAGATTGCCAAGCCCGTAGCCTGGGATTTTCTGCAGTGGACTACGGAGTGGAAGCAATTGGCGGAGGAAGCCGATGCGGTGTGCTTCGGGTCGCTGGCGCAGCGCTCGCCGGTCAGCCGTCAGACCATCCTGCAATTCGTACGCGCCACCCGGCCGGAAACGCTGCGCGTTTTCGACGTCAATTTGCGCCCACCGTTTTATTCCGCTGAGGTGGTGGCGGAGTCTCTGCCTCTGGCCCAGATTATTAAACTGAATCACGACGAACTGCAAGTTATGACCCGCCTGCTCGGGGCCACATTCACCAGCGAGCGGGCCGCGGCCGAGATGCTGCTTCGCAAGCACGGAGCCAAGCTGGTATGTATAACCCGCGGCAGTTGCGGCAGCCTGCTGGTAGGCGAGCAAGGCGTGGTTGAGCACCCTGGATTTCGAGTGCCGGTGGCGGACACGGTCGGTGCAGGCGATGCCTTCACCGCCGCCCTCGTGCACTACTATTTATGCGGCGCGTCACCGCAGGAGATGAACGAGGGTGCTAACCGGGTGGGCGCCTGGGTGGCCAGTCAGGTGGGTGCCACGCCCGTCCCTGCGAACGGCAACCTGCAACTCGCCCTCGCTGCCTTGAAACCTTGAAACCTTACTCTCCCTCCAGCGGTTGGATGACGACAGGGATGTGGGCCGCCATCAGGGGACGGGGCAGGATAGCAAACTTGGGCGCTTGCCCGCGCACCATGGGAACTTCGTCGCAGCGGTGCAGACGCGGGCAATTGCAGCAATCCTTGTAGACCTTGTCGGGCAAATGCTCGCGTGGAGCCGCGGAAAATCCCAGACGGGAAAAGAAATCAGGAATGCGCGTGAACAGGCACACGCAGCTCACCTGGTGGCGCTCGGCCTCACGCAGCAAGGATTCCACCAGCTGCCGCCCGGCCCCGCCGCCACGGTGGTTGGGGTAGACCGCCACCGAACGCACCTCCGCCAGGTGCGGTCCGTAGAGATGCAGCGCGCCGCAACCGATGATCTGCCCCGCCTCCTCCGCCACCACGAAGTCGCGGATGTTTTCGCAAATCTCCGCCAGGCGGCGAGGCAGAAGAGTGCCATCGCCGGAGTAGGCGGCAATCAGGTTGTGAATGGCCTGGGCGTCGGCCAGGACGGCGTCACGCGTGTGCATGGGCCACCTCGCGCCGCGCCGCCACTTTCTCTTTGCATTCCGCAATCGCCTGCTTCACGCGCGCTGGAGCGGTCCCGCCATGCACATTGTGTATGGCCAGCACGCTCTCCACCGAAAGGCGGGCATAAACATCCTGCTCGAATTCCGGGCTGAATTGCCGCAATTCGTCTAGCGACAGCTCTTGCAACTCGCAACCCTTTTCCAGGCAGAGCCGCACCGCGTTGCCCACTTTTTCGTGGGCCAGGCGGAAGGGAACACCGCGCTCGGCCAGGTAGGTGGCCGCCGCCCAGGCGTTGAGAAATCCCGATTGCGCCGCTTCCTGCATGCGCGTGTAGTTGAACTCCACCTCGCGCATCCATCCCGCCACCAGCGGCAACAGGGAAAGCATGGTCTCCGCGGCGTCGAACAGCGGCTCCTGCGTTTCCTGCAGGTCCTTGTTATAAGCGAGGGGCAGGCCCTTAAGAACCAATACCAGCGCGTTGAACGCGCCCGCGATACGTCCAGCCTTGCCCCGCGCCAGTTCCAGCAGGTCGGGATTTTTCTTCTGCGGCATGGCGCTGCTGCCGGTGGAATATTTTTCCGGCAGAGTGATGAAGCCATATTCCTGGGTGGAGAAGAGCAGCATCTCTTCCGCCCAGCGGCTCAGGTGCAGGCTGAGGAGCAGGAGCGCATGCACGAACTCCAGAACGAAATCGCGGTCTGTGGTGGCGTCCAGGCTGTTATGGGTGGGCGCATGGAAGCCCAGTTGTTGCGCCATGTGTTGGCGGTCGAGGGGCAGGGTGGCTCCGGCTACCGCACCCGAGCCCAGCGGGCAAAGATTCACCCGCTTGCGGCAGTCTTCCAGCCGTTCCATATCGCGAAGCAGCATTTCCACATAAGCCAGCAGCCAGTGCGCCAGCAGAACCGGCTCGGCCCTTTGCAGGTGAGTATAAGACGGCATGGCGGCGCCGCCGGCCTGTTCGGCTCGGGCCAGCAGCACGGCAATCAGATCCGCAATCTGCTCGCGTGCCTGGTCAATGCTGTGGCGCACGTAAAGGCGCAGGTCGGTGGCAATCTGCTCATTGCGGCTGCGCCCGCTGTGCAGCTTGTAGCCGCTTTCGCCAACCAGTTCCACCAGGCGTTTTTCTACGAAATGGTGCACATCTTCCGCGGTCTCATCGTCCAGGAAATCCCGCGAGGCGGCGGCCTTTTCCGCGATCTGACCCAGGCCTTCAACGATCGCGTTGAGTTCGCTCGCTGAAAGCATTTCTGCTTTTTGCAGAGCTTGGGCATGGACCCGGCTGGCCGCGAGCTCCTGGGCCAGCAGCCGCCGGTCGAAAGGAAGGGACCGCTGCCAGCGCTCGAAGTGCGCATCCAGCGGCTGCCGAAACCTCCCCGACCACATCTTCATTTCGCCACCTCCAGGCGCGCCTGGCTGCGTGAGCGCGCAGGCAGGCCCAGGATGCGAATGAAGCCGGCGGCGTCCTTCTGGTCGTAGCTGTCGCCCATGGTGAAAGCGGCTAGGTCGGTGCGGTAAAGCGAATGTTCGGAACGGCGGCTGGCAATCGCCAAATTTCCCTTGTAGAGGGTCAACGTTACGCTGCCGGTCACTTCTTTTTGCGTGTTCTCCACGAAGGCGTCCAGGGCCTCGCGCAGGGGCGTGAACCACAAGCCGAAGTAGACCAGTTCGGCATACTTCAGCGCCATCTGCTGCTTGAAGTGCATCAGGTCGCGCTCCAGGCAGAGCGCTTCCAGTTCGCGGTGCGCGGCCAGCAGCAGCGTGCCCCCCGGCGTCTCATAACAGCCTCGCGATTTGATACCCACGAAGCGGTTTTCCACCAGGTCCACGCGGCCAACGCCGTTGCGCCCGCCAATTTCGTTCAACAGCTCCAGCAACGACACCGGGTCCATCTCCAGGCCGTTCACCGCCACGGGCACCCCGCATTCGAAGCCAACCTCCACCTGCTCTTCGCGGTCTGGGGCCTCCTGCGGCGACCGCGTGAGCTGCCAGGTGGTGGACAGAGGCGCATTGCCGGCGTCCTCCAGTTCGCCGCCTTCGTGCGAGATGTGCCACAGGTTGCGGTCGCGGCTATGAATCTTCTCCCTGCTGGCGGCCACGGGAATACCGTGCCGCTCGGCGTAGTCGAGGCAGTCCTCGCGCGATTTAAGTTCCCATTCCCGCCAGGGTGCAATCACCTTCAGATGCGGGGCCAGCGCCTGGTAGGCGAGCTCGAACCGCACCTGGTCGTTGCCTTTGCCGGTGCAGCCGTGGGCCACTGCCGTCGCGCCCTCACGCAGCGCCACTTCCACCTGATGCCCGGCAATAACCGGCCGGGCCAGGGAAGTGCCCAGCAGATACTTGTGCTCGTACACCGCACCCGCCTTTAGAGCAGGGAAGACATAGCCGGTGAGGAACTCCTCCCGCAGGTCTTCGACCACCACTTTGCTGGCGCCGGTGGCGTAGGCTTTTTCCACCACCGCCTCCATGTCATCGCCCTGGCCAACGTCGCCCACCAGGGCGATGACGTCGTAGGAATAGTTTTCCTTCAGCCAGGGAATGATGATGGAGGTGTCCAGCCCGCCGGAGTAGGCCAGCACTATTTTTTCAGGCATGCGCGCTCCTTCTGGGGAAGCGGCTCATGCCGCCACCCAGCAGCAACAACAGAATGGCTTTCTGTACGTGCAGACGGCTCTCCGCCTGGTCGAAAACGACGGCCCGGGGAGAGTCGATGACTGCATCGGTAACCTCGGCGCCGCGGTGCGCCGGAAGACAGTGCATGAACACGGCATGCTCCGCCGCCGCGTGCATCAGGTCTTCGTTAACCTGGTAAGGAGCAAAAACCGCGGCCCGCTCCTCGGCTTCCTTTTCCTGTCCCATGCTGGCCCAAACGTCGGTGTAAACCGCGTCGGCGCCATGCACCGCCGCTTCGGGATCTGAGCCAAGCTCGATCCTGGCTCCGGTTTCGCGCGCAATTTCCCGCGCGTCCGCCATCACCTGCGGCGCTGGTTCGTAGCCCGGCGGTGTGGCCATGCGGATGGTCGAGCCCAGACAGGCGCAGGTCAGCAGCAAGGAGTGGGAAACGTTATTGCCGTCGCCTACATATGCGAGCTTAAGTTTGCGCAAGTCGCCGAAGCGTTCCTGGAGGGTGAAGTAGTCGGCCAACGCCTGGCAAGGGTGCTCCACGTTGCTGAGCGCATTGACCACGGGAATGCAGGCGTGTGCGGCCATGGTTTCTACGGTGGCATGGTCAAAGGTGCGCAGCACTACCACATCCACCCAGCGCTCCAGGTTGTGGGCGATGTCGCTTAGTGATTCGCGGGCGCCCAGGCGGCTGGCGGTCTGGTCCACGAAGAAGGAGACTCCGCCCAGGCTTGCCATGCCCGCTTCAAAGGTCAGGCGCGTGCGCAGCGAGGGCTTCTCGAAAAAAAGCACCATCTGCTTGCCCGCCAAAGCGCCGCGAAAATCCGCTGGCCGCTGCTTGAGCAGGGCAGCCAGATCCAGCACCGACCTTACCTCCGGCGGCGCAAAATCGCGGATAGACACCAGGTGGCGTGGCCAGAAAGCAGTGGCCGCAGCTCCCGTTTGTGTTGGCGTCATCCTGGTCGCGTTCATTGCTTGACTGCTCATCGCCTGCTCCCTTCCACCCCACTGTCATCCTGAGCGAGGGCGCGGGACGAAGACCCGCGTCCAAGTCGAAGGACCTTGCGTCTCGAAAATGTCACGGGCCGATCACCTCGGTCCCACACTCCAGCTTGGAAAAATAAAATTCACCCAGCACTTCCGCCTGGGCCGCGGGCAGAATGCGCACCCGGCCCACACCGCGCTTCAGCGCCTGACCGCAGGCTTCCAGCTTGGGCAGCATGCCGCCCGCGATTACTGCCTGCTTCACCAACTCCGGTACCTGCTTCACGTCCAGCCAGTGAAGGACAGTTCCGTCAGCGTCCTTCACCCCCGCAACGTCGGTGAGAAAAATCAGGGCGTTCGCCTGGCAGGCCACCGCGCACGCCGCCGCCATCTGGTCGGCATTGATGTTGTAGTACTCGCGGTCGGAGCCCAGGGCCAGGCTGGCGATCACCGGAATGCCGCCTTGACTCCAAATTGCCTCCAGCCAGCGGCACTCCACGGCCGCAATTTCGCCCACGTAGCCGAGATCGCAGCCATCGTTCTGTTTCTTGCGGGCGCGGAAACTCATACCGTCGCCGCCGCACAGGCCGACCGCGGGCTGCCCGGCAACGCTGATGGCCGCCACCACTTTCTTGTTCACGATTCCGGCCAGGACCATCAGGGCCACGTCGCGCGTTTCCGCATCTGTCACCCGTAAACCGTGCACGAATGAGCTTTGCTTGCCTAAGTTCTGCAAGGTGCGGGTGAGCGTGGAACCGCCGCCGTGAACGACCGCGATCTTGTGGCCGTCGCGAGCGAGTTCCACCACGGCCCGGGCGCAGCCGCGCAACGTGGTTTCATTCTCCAGCGCCGCGCCTCCGATCTTGACCACAACTTTCAATTCAGTCCCTCTTCCTCGCGCCAGCCGTACATGAGGTTCATGTTCTGCACCGCCTGCCCGGCCGCGCCCTTGAGCAGGTTGTCCACGCAGGAAATCACCACCAGCCGCCGTCCGTCGTCTCCCAGGCAGAAGCCGATATCGCAATAATTGCTGTGCAGAGAAAATTGGATCTGTGGCAGCTGGGGCGGGGTAAACACCCGCACCCAGGGCCGGCCGGCATAGAATTCGCGGAAGCAGGCCTCTACCTTGCGCGTTGTTGCCGGCTGCTGAAGGCGCAGATAGATGGTGGACAGGATGCCGCGCGGAATCGGCAGCAGGTGGGGAGCGAAGGTGAATTCTGCCGCTTCCAGGCCCAGTTGCTCCAGAATTTCGCCTACATGGCGGTGGCCGAACACTGCATAAGCCGAGAGATTGTCGGCTACCGACACGAAGTGAGTGCGCGCGCTCGGCTCCTTGCCGGCGCCCGAGACACCTGATTTGGAATCGGAAATGATCCCGTGCTCACGGTCCACCATGGCCGCCCGCAGCAGCGGCGCGAGCGCCAGAATCACGGAGGTGGCATAGCAGCCGGGATTGGCCACGAGTTGCGCTCCGGCAATGCGCTCGCCATTCAGCTCCGGCAATCCGTAGACGGCGTTCTGGGCAAACCTGGCGGCTTTATCCGGGTCGGTGTCGCAAAAGCCGTACACCGCCTGGTGCTCTTCACGCTTGAGGCGCCAAGCCCCGCTCAGGTCAACGACCCGGAGACCGCGCCCCACCGCCTCCGGCGCCAGCATGCGCGACGCCTCGTGGGGCGTGGCCAGGAAGAGCACATCCACCTCGGTCTTCTCCAGCGCCTCCCAAGAAAAAGGCTGCGAGGTGTGGGAGTGTCCGTTGGCTGGAATTGGGACCACGCCGGAGCCGTTGTTACCCTCTGTCTCTCGGTGCAGCAGCAGGGAATTGCGCACACGAGGATGTCGTGCCAGCAGCCGTGCCAGTTCCATCCCGGCATAGCCGCTCGCGCCCAAAACCGCGGTTTGGATTTTTTCCTTCCTCAAGCCAGCAGCTCCCGTACTCTCAGCACCAGCCTTGAAGCTCCTTTGTTGTTCTCCGCCACAATCAATATGGCGTCATCACCGGCGATGGTTCCCACCACCTCGGGCCAGCTCTCGCTGTCGAGGGCTGCGGCCACAGGCTGGGCGCTGCCCACCGCGGTTTTTACTACCACCAGGTTCTGCGCCTGGCGCACGTCCAGTACGAATTCCCGTACCAAGCGCGAAGCCGAGGGGAGCGCTGCCTCGGAAGCCGTCCCACCGGTGGGCAGCGCGTATCCTTCCCCCGTTTTCACCAGTTCGAGTTCGTGAATGTCGCGGGAAAGCGTTGCCTGCCCCACTTTGATCCCGCGTTTGCTCAAGGCCCGCTGCAGCTCTTCCTGGCTGGCAATGGGGCTTTCCTGCAGCAGTTCCAGGATTGCCTTGTGCCGCTCAGCCTTCATAGTGAATAAAGATGAATAAAAACGAATAAATATTCGTTCATTGTATGGAAATGAGATGCCCTGTCAAGCCAAAAGGTGGGTTCTGCGGACTTTCTAATCAACCACAGAGGACACAGAGGTCACAGAGGAATCAATTATTGTCTTCGGGATCGCTGGAGCCAGTAGTTCGGTTCGGCGGGCCAAATCTTCAACCTTTTATTCTTCAATGCCTCTGTGCCTCGGTGTCCTCCGTGGTGAAAAGGGCTTAGGTTTGTTCTTGTACGGCCCGCCAGGCCTGGTCAATAGCGGTATCGGTGTAGGCGCTGGCGCCGGCATCGGAGTTGGCGATGGAAATCCGCCCGAACTTTTGCCGCCCAATGACGCATGGCCGCTGATCTTCCGGCCAGTCGGGGTCGGAGAGGGAGTTGTATTCGTAGGCGTAGCCGTGGGCCCAGCGATTCACGGTAATGCCGGCGATATCGCGGGCGGCGTCGAATCCGGCCCCGCCCAGCATGCGTTGCAGCTGGTCACGGATGTTGCGCTCGAAGGTCGAGAAGGGCGTGGCCATCAGCTCCCAGCGTCCCGCCCGGTACTGCGCCTGGCGCGGCAGCCCCGGCTTGCAGGGGCAGCGCAGCAGGAAGAGCACCATCGGCTCCTGCGGCGTGTGGGGAAACTCGTATTTCCCCATGCTTACCGGAAAATCCAGTTTGGCCAGGGAGTGGTATCCCCCGGGCGCCACGATCTGCTTAGCGCCCAGCTCGGCGAAGGGTTTCCAGTTGCGCAGCGCCACGTGGGTGTAAATGAATGGTTCTTTGACGTCATAGTGCAGCGCCGTTTTCTGCTTCTCCGGCAGCTCCGGACAGAGGTAGGGAATCATCATGTTGTAGCAGGCCAAAATGCACCTGCCCGCGCGCACCGTCAGCAGGTGGCCGCCGCGCACATAGTCAACCTCTACCTCCTGTGCGGTCTCCGGCGGCCCGCTATGCCGCGCCCGCACCGCCGTGCTGTTCAACCGCAGGCGCACGGGCACGCCTTGCCGGTCCAGACAGCTGTAGTCGGCGCGCGAGGTCACAACGTCGTCCATGGTTTGCCCGGGAATGCTGCCCGGAATCAGAGAACGCACCAGCAGCCGCGCAATAGAGGCGTTGCCGTCAGGAAAATGGAAGATGTACGGGTCTTGCTCCGGCGGCGCACCCAGCCCCAGACCATCGAAGCCGGCGTACTGAAAGGACTCGTAATCGTCGGGATTCTCGAAGCAGGAGAGCGCCGAAACCGCTTCAATGCCCACCGCGAACAGGTCGTGGGGAAACTTCTGGAAGAAGGGCAGCGCCTGCCGGCTTACCCTGCAGTATTTGGTGAGAAAGTCGGCATAGCTGATTTTCGCCAGCTCGGCGCGCTTCTGCGCCGGCGACATTCCCGCCATATAGTCAATTCTTTCCGTGTACACGCGGGCAATGTCGCGACGAAGGGTTTCGGAGAGCGGCGACTGGGCCAGGAACTCCTTCCAGGGCAGACTGTTCATGCCCACCACCAGGCGGTCGGCGCCGAAGGTCTCCCGGTCGAAGAAGCAGGCCGTCTGCAGGTGAGCGTAAAGGTTGCGGTCGTAGTCGCGGTAGAACTTCTGCAGGTTGATGCCCAGTTCGGTGAGCAACCCCTTAGCCACCTTGCTGTATTCGGAGGGGTTGTCAATGGACTGGGTGCCGCCGTTGCTGAGCAGCAGACGGCCGCCCACCCGGAACTCGTTGCGCTTGGCGTGGCCGCCGAAGTCGTCATGATTGTCGAGAATGAGGACCCGCGCCTTGCTGCCCGCCGCCTGCCGGTAAAAATAGGCAGCCGCCAGCCCGCTTATGCCCCCGCCCACAACCACCAGGTCGTATTTCTCGCCGGTGTCCTCCGGCTCCCCGGCCGATTCCCAGAAAGTGCCGTCGCGCAGCCGGTGGGCCACTTCAAAACTTCCAGGATGATTGCCGCGCATGCCCAGCAGTGCCGGTGGGTAGTGATTGGGATTCTTTTCCGGGTCGAAGCCCTTATTGCCCGGCTCCACGGCATGGAGCCAGGGAACATTGGCCGAGAGAATGGATCCGCCAATAGCCAGGGCCACTCCATCCAGGAAGTCGCGGCGCGTGATCTTGCGCTGCATGCCCAGTTCGCGGTCGGGCGTTTTTTCCATAATTTTTAATCAACCACAGAGGACACAGAGATCACAGAAGATTCAATCGATTGATTTCAGTGGAGGACGAAGCATTCAATTCACCCCCGGGCTAGGAATAATTCGTCAATCGTCAATCATCAGTCACGATGTGCCCTCTGTGTCCTCTGGTAAGAAAATGGTTACAGTCCCAGCAGTTCTGCCACCGCGCGGTGCGCCTCATCCATCGCTTTGTCCGTATAAGCGGCGGCCGCGGCGTCGGAATTGGCGACGGTGATCCTGCCAAAGCGCTGCCGCCCGATCTCACACGGCGACTGGCCGGGACCCCAGTCCGGATCCCACAGCGGGTTGTATTCGTAAGCGTAACCATGCGGCCAGCGGTTCACGGTAATTGCATTGATGTCGCGCGCCGGGTCGAAGCCACCGCCCTCCAGCACACGCCCCAACTGATCACGAATGTTGCGTTCGAAGGTAGAAAAGGAAGTGGAGAGCAGGTCGTAGCGGCCCGCCATCTGCTGCGCCCTTGCGGACAAGCCGGGCGAACACGGCGTCCGCGTCATGCGCACCAGCATCGGTTTCTCTGGCGAAGTGGGAAACTTGTAGCCGCCTATGGCGGTGGGGTAATCCAGGCTGAACGAGGAGTGGTACATTCCGGGACAGAACACCCGCTGTATGCCCAGCTTCTGGAACGCGGTCCAATTTCTGACCGCTACCGTGGTATACACCAGCGGCACCTTGCTGCCGTAATGCAGCGCCTTTTTCTGCTGCTCCGGCATTTCAGCGCACAAGTAGGGAATCATCATGTTCCAGCAGGCCAGCACCACGCCCTTGCCGCGCACCGAGTAGGCCTTGCCCTGCAGCGCGTAGATGACTTCCACTTCCTTAGCCGAGGCCGGCTCGCCCACATGCCGCACTTCGACCGCCGTGCTGTTCAGGCGGATGCGAATCGGCGAGTTTTCCTGGTCCAGCCGGGTGTAATCCACCTTGGCTGTGACCACGTCTTCGGCGTTGTACCCCGGCACCGAGCCAGGCACCAGGGAGCGCACCAGCAGGCGCGCAATCGAGGCGTTGCCGTCGGGATAATGAAAGTGATACGGCTTCTGGTCGGGCGTAGCCGCGCCGCGCGCGGTGAAGCTCAGCCGGCCTTCCGGCACCCGCCGCAGCTTCATCCCCAGGAAGCCCGGAAAATACAGGGCCCAGCAGTCCAGCGCCGGCACCGCGTCAATGCCCACTCCGTACAGGTCGTGGGTGCGCTTCTGGTAGAAGGGAATCACGCCCGGGTCCGCCTTCGCTGCCTTGAGCAGAAAATCCTTGTAGCTCATGCGCGACAGCCGGTCCCGTCTTTCCGCTTCCGCAACGCCCGGCATGTAGTCCTGTTCAGCGGTTTCAATGCGCAGGATGTCGCGCTGCACTTCGGGAGCGAGCGGGCACTTGGCCAGAAATTCTTTCCAGGGCAGCGATTTTGGAGTCGCTTCCATCCAGGCGCGGGTGGGCTCGCCGGCTATCAGGCGGTCGACGCCGAAGGTTTGCTTGTCGAAGAAAACTCCCGCTTCCAGGCCGTCATACAGACCACGCAGCGCGTGCTTGGCTTCCAGCGCCGGCGGGTTGATGCCCAGTTCGTCCATCAGCCCGCGCGCTACCTGGCTGTAGGGGAATGGCGACTCGATGGCAAACGTCCCGCCATTGCCCAGCAGCAGTCGTCCCCCGGGACGGAACTCGTTGCGCTTGGCGTGGCCGCCAAAGTCATCATGATTGTCGAGGATGAGGATGCGCACCTTTTTGCCGGCTGCCTGGCGATAAAAGTAGGCCGCGGCCAGACCGCTGATGCCCCCGCCTACCACAATCAGGTCGTAACTCTCGCCTGTGCTGGCGGCGCTGGCCTTCCAGTTGCCGTCGCGCGCCAGGTGCGCCGCTTCGAAGGAGCCGGGATGGCTGCCGCGCATCCCAGTCAGCGCCGGCGGGTAATAACGAGGATCATTTTGAGTAATGCCCGCGGCCAGCAGTGGATCCTGCGCCGACGCATCCGCTCCCGAATCCTGAGCCAGCACTCCCGCCGGCAGCAAGCTGGCCCCCACCGTAACCGCTACCCCGTTAAGGAAATCTCGGCGCGTTATGCCCCGTTGCATTCCCAGTTCGCGGTCCTGTTTGGAATCGTGATCGTCTTGGCTCATGTTTGCCCTTATCTTGTGTGGCGCGGGCGCCCTCGCCCGCGAAAGCCCGTCTCAAACGGGAAATTTGAAAACCTAACCACAAAGGTCACAAAGGATTACAAAGTCTCTGTTCTTGCTGTTCCTTCGTGTCCTTTGTGGTGGAAAAACGTGGCTAAGCCTTTCCCAGCAGCTCCCCTACCGCCCTCCATGCCTGGTCAATGGCCTGGTCGGTATACGCCGTCGCCGCCGAATCCGTGTTGGCGATGGTTATCCGCCCAAAGCGCTGGCGTCCGACCACATTGGGCCGTTCTGCTTCGGGCCACTCCGGATCGAACAAAGGGTTGTATTCGTAACCGTAACCGTGCGGCCAGCGATTGACGGTGATGGCCTCGATATCCCGCGCCGGATCGAAGCCGCCGCCGCGCAATGTGCGTGCCAGTTGATCTCGTATGGCGCGCTCAAACGTTTCGAAGCTGGTGCTCAGCAGTTCATAACGTCCGGCAATCTGCTGCTGGCGGGCGGGCAGGCCCGGCTTGCAGGGCGTGCGGCTCAGGAACAGCACCATGGGTTCTTCGGGCCTGGCCGAGGTTTTGTACTCGCCAATGTTCACCGGCCAGTTCAAGCTCACGTCCATCCAATACGCGCCGGGCGCGCGCACACTGCTGACCCCCAGTTTCCGCAACGACTTCCAGTTGCGAATGCCCACACTGGCGTACACCAGCGGCACCTTAACCAGGTAATGCAGCGCCTGCTTCTGTTTTTCCGGCAGCTCGGGGAGAAGGTATGGAATCACCATATTCCAGCAGGCCAGCACGCAGTTCTTGCCGCGAACCGTGAACACCTGCTTGCCGCTGGCATAGGTGACTTCCACCTCACGGGCCTCGGCCAGGTTGCGCGCCCGCACCACGGTACTGTTCAAACGCAGGCGCACCGCGGAGCCGGGCCGGTCCAGGCGGCCATAGTTCAGCTTGGCGGTGACCACGTCTTCCGCCGTGTCCCCGGGCACCGCCGGCGGAATCAGGTTGCGCACCAGCAGGCGGGCGATGGAAGCGTTTCCGTCGGGAAAATGAAAGCGGTAAGACCCGCCGTTGGCGTAGCCCGCGGCGGTGTAGCTCATGCGCGGCGCCGCTCCTGGCTCCAGGTTCATCCCCTGGAAGCCCGGCAGGCCCAGCGCCCAGCAGTCCAGCGCCGGCTCGGCATCAATGCCCACGCCCCACTCGCCGTTGGTGCGGGTTTGATAAAAGGGGATGACGCCCGGGTCGGCCTTCACCACCGTGAGCAGAAAATCCTTGTAGCTGACGCGCGAAAGCCGGTCCTTCTTCTGCGCCGAAGTCAGCCCCGGCAGGTAGTCAATTTTCGCCTCCTGGATGCGCTCGATGTCGCGCTGCACCTGCGGGCTCAGCGGCGTGCCCGCCAGAAACTCCTTCCAGGTCAGGTTGGTTTTCCCGCCGCCCCGCCAGTCGCCTGTTGGTTCGCCCGTCACCAGCCGGTCTTCGCCGAACGTCTCTTTATCGAAAAAAACCGCCGGCCCCAGCCCCAAGGAACTGTATAGACTGGGATCATCGCACCGCTCCGCCAGCCGGGGCGGGTCAATGCCCAGTTTTTTCAGCAGCCCGTCAGCCTGTGGACTGTAAGGAGTGGGACTGTCAATCAGCATGGTGCCGCCATTCATGAGCTGCAGCCGCCCGCCCAGGTGAAACTCGTTGCGCCGGGCGTGCCCGCCAAAATCGTCGTGGTTTTCTAGAATCAGAATGCTTGCGGGTTGCCCCGCGCACTCGCGAAAAAAGTGCGCCGCCGCCAGCCCGCTTATGCCTCCGCCTACCACCACCAGGTCGTATGATTCGCCCGTGTCGCGTGGTTTTCCTGCGCTTTGCCAGAAGGTGCCGTCGCGCAGACTGTGCGCGATTTCAAACGAGCCAGGAGGGCTCCCGCGCATTCCGTTGAGCGTGGGCGGGGAGTAGCCCGGGCGGTCCTGCGCCTCCAATGCCCTGGCTTGACCCCGCGCCTGCCCGGGCAGAAGGCTGGCGCCGATCGCGATTGCCATACCGTTGAGGAAGTCACGCCGCGTGATGGCCCGGTGCATCCCCAGGTAGCGGTCGTAAGCGTCGTCGTGGTTATCCTTGCGCATATTGCTTTTGCCGTGTGGCGCGGGCACCCCGTGGCAAGCTCAGGGCAGGCTTTCGCCTTGGAACCGTGCACCTGGAATAAGGTTTTTCCTCCCTGTTCCTTTGTGACCTCTGTGGTGAAAATAATTGGCGGGGAAAGAATTGCGGTCCCGGTCTGCGGCGGGCTTTTCCACTTGACAGGTCCGAAGTACTTTCTCTAACGTTGCGCGATTATAGCAAGGTTTTAGGTTCGCGCAACCGGCGAGGCCGTGGCACAATGGCCAAGCGAGGACACCATGATCCGCCTGAAGGTCAACGGAGTTGAGCGCTCATTTAACGGCGATCCCGGGATGCCGCTGCTCTGGTACCTGCGCGACATCCTCGGATTGACCGGCACCAAGTACGGCTGTGGCATGGCGTTGTGCGGCGCCTGCACCGTGCATCGCGAGGGCAAAGCCATTCGCTCCTGCGTCACCCGCATGGGCGCGCTCGCCGGCAGCAACATAACCACCATCGAGCACATTTCCTCCGCCGGGCTGCATCCGGTGCAAAAAGCCTGGATGGAGCACAATGTTCCCCAGTGCGGCTATTGCCAGTCCGGGCAGATCATGCAGGCGGTGGCCCTGCTGAACGGTACGCCGCGGCCAACCGACCAGCAGATTGAAGAAGCCATGTCAGGCAACATCTGCCGCTGCGGCACCTACAATCGCATTCGCGCCGCCATCAAAGCCGCCGCCGGAGAACGCGCATGAGCGACATTCTCAATTTCAGCCGCCGCGGTTTTCTCAAGGGCATGATTACCACCGGCGCCCTTGTGCTCAGCGTTCGCATTCTTCCCGGCGGACTGCTGGCGGAACCAGCGGCCTATGCCGGCACCCATGCCGACCACTCCACGCTGCACCCCGGCGTTTACCTCGGTATAGATACCGACGGCACGGTGTACATCGTGGCACACCGCTCGGAAATGGGCACCGGCATTCGCACCTCGCTGCCCCTGGTGCTGGCCGACGAACTCGATGCCGACTGGAGCCGCGTGAAGATCGAGCAGGCCATCGGCGACGCTCGCTACGGCTCCCAGGAGACCGACGGGTCGCAATCCATTCGCGAGTTTTATGACGCCATGCGCGAAGCGGGCGCCACGGCACGCCTCATGCTCACCCGCGCCGCGGCCCGGCAATGGAACGTTCCTGAGAGCGAATGCCGCGCCGAGTTGCACAACATCGTACACGCGTCGCCCATCCGCAAGCTCGGCTATGGTGAGCTCACCATGGCCGCCGCCAAACTGCCGGTTCCCGATAAAAAAGAACTGCAGTTCAAGCCACCCAGCGCCTGGCGTTACATAGGCAAGGGCATGGTGAGCTACGACCTTAGCCACCTGGTGACGGGGCAGGCTGTCTATGGCATGGACGCCCACATGGACAACATGGTCTACGCCTCGGTGGAGCATCCGCCCGTGCTCGGCGGCACAATCAAGTCGTATGACGACAAGGCCGCGCTGCTGGTTCCCGGTGTCCGCCAGACCATTCCCATTGACACTTTCAAGCCGCCACACGAGTACCAGGCCCTGGGCGGTGTGGCGGTGATTGCCGATAACACCTGGGCCGCTTTTCAGGGTCGCAAGAAGCTGAACATCACGTGGAACAACGGGCCGCACGCGGTCTTCAACTCCGACGGTTTCAAGAAGGAGATGCAGGCCACAGCGCGCAAGCCGGGCAAGGCGGTGCGCAACGAAGGCGATGTGGATGCCGATTTTGCCAAGGGCGGCAAGGTCCTGGAGGCCGACTACTACGTGCCGCTTTTAGCACACGCTTCCATGGAGCCTCCGGTAGCGGTGGCCGATTTCCGTGATGGCAAGCTTACCGCCTGGGCTCCGACCCAGGATCCCCAGGCCACCCAGGACGCGGTCAGCAAGGCGCTCGGGATCGCCAAGGAAAACGTGATCTGCCACGTTACTTTGCTGGGCGGCGCTTTCGGCCGCAAGTCCATGCCCGACTACATCGTCGAGGCCTCGCTACTCTCCAAGAAAGTGGGCCGTCCGGTCAAGGTGGTATGGACCCGCGAGGACGACATCAAGTTCGACTACTTCCACGCCGTCGCTGCCATGTACATGAAAGCCGCGGTGGATGATAAAGGCATGCCCACCGCCTGGCTTCAGCGCTCCGTGTTTACTCCCATTCCTTCTACCTTCGACGCCAGCGCCACCTACGGCGGCGACGATGAAATGGGCATGGGCTTCACCGATATTCCCTTTGACATTCCCAACCTGCGGGTGGAGAACGGACCCGCCGTGGCTCATGTGCGCATCGGCTGGCTGCGCTCTGTGGCCAATGTTTATCACGCCTTCGCCGTGCAGTCGTTCATGGACGAACTGGCGCACAACGCCGGCCGCGACCCGGTTGAGTATCTTCTGGCCCTGCTCGGCCGGCAGCGCATTCTCGATCTGAAAGCAACGAAGTATCCCAATTACAACGCCGATTACCAGAAGTTCCCCATTGATACCGCCCGCCTGCGCAAAGTAGTGGAAGTGGTGGCCGAGAAGTCAGGCTGGAGAAAGCGCAGACTGGCCAAGGGAAGAGGCCTGGGCATCGCCGTACACCGCAGCTTCGTGACTTACGTTGCTTCCGTGGTCGAGGTGGAGGTTACGCCGCAGGGGGAAGTGCACATTCCGCGTGTGGACACGGCGCTCGACGCCGGCCTGGTGGTCAACCCGGAAGTCACGCGCGCGCAGTTCCAGGGCGCCAACGTTTTCGGCGCCAGCCTGGCGCTAATGGGCGAAATCACCGCCAAAAACGGAGCCATCGAGCAGTCCAACTTCAACGACTACCCGGTAGCCCGCATCAATGAGGCTCCGCGCGAGAACAACATCTACATCGTGGAGAGCTCCGCGCCTCCCGC
>DATJEH010000027.1:0-5929 GCA_035496875.1 Terriglobales bacterium
CCGCGCCGCCTTCGCCAACATCGCGGGCGTTTTTGAAGGCGCGCTGCGGCTGCTGCATCCCTTCATGCCCTTCATCACGGAGGAAATCTGGCACGCCATTTACGATGGCAAGCCGCCGGCCAAGTCCATCGCACTAGCGGAGTTTCCCTCCGCCGATGCCGCCCAGCGCGACCTGGAGGCGGAAACCGAGATGGCCATTTTGCAGGACCTGATCGTGGCCGTGCGCAACCTGTGCGCCGAGCTGAAGGTGGAAGCAAGGCAGCGTGTGCCCATCCAGGTGCACGCCCATGACGGCGTGCGCCGCCTGATAGAGGAGAACCGCGCCGCGGTGCAGCGCCTGGCCCCGGTGGAGGACCTGGCGTTTGTGGAAACCTCGCTGGCCCATGCCGGTTCCTCGCGCGCCACATCGCGCTTTGAAGTGCGGGTGCTGTACGAAAAGAAGATTGACCTTGCCGCCGAGCGCGCGCGTCTGCAGAAGGAACTGGAAGGCCTGGAGCGGGAGATGGAGAACAAGCGCCGCCAGTTGGGGAACGACTCGTTTCTGCAGAAGGCGCCGCCGCACGTAGTAGAGGGATTGCGCAAGCGGCTGGCGGAACTGAAAGCGCTGCGGGAGACGATTCGGCGCTCTTTAGATCATTTGGGCTGATTTAATTCTCACCGCCGAGACTCCGAGAACGCTGAGAATTCCATTTCATTTATTATTTCTCTGCGAACTCTGCGTCTCTGCGGTAATGGTTTCGGTTTTACTGGCAACTGGCCACTGACAACTGGCAACTATCTTGGACTGGACTAGCCGACGCATTACCGCCGTTATTCAGAACGCGCTGCTCGAAGACCGGGCTACGCGCGATACCACCACCTATGCCTGCATCGCTCCGCAGCAGCGCGCCGCCGCCACCATTCTGGCCAAGCAGGATTGCGTGCTGGCCGGACTGGGCTGCGCCGGCCGAATTCTTGAACTCTTTGCCGACCTGGACGGCACCGTCACCTCCCATCCCGAAGTCACCAGCCACCCGGAAATTTTCGACGGCGTGCGCCTGCATCGCGGGCAGGCCATCGCGGTCATCCGCCACAATGCCCGCGTCGTCCTTTCCTGCGAGCGTGTGATCCTGAATTTTATGCAGCGGCTGAGTGGCATCGCCACCCTCACCCGCAAGTTTGTGGACGCGGTGGCGGGCACCAAGGCACGCATTCTGGATACGCGCAAGACCATTCCCGGCCTGCGCGCCCTGGATAAGTATGCGGTGCGCTGCGGCGGCGGGATGAACCACCGGCTCGACCTTTCCGACGGCGTGCTCATCAAGAACAACCATATCGCGCTGGCCGGGGGCATCGCTCCCGCGCTGGAGCATGCGCTGCATAATCGCCGCGGCGAGCAACCGGTGGAGATCGAAGTCCGCTCCCTCGACGAGTTGGAACAGGCGCTGCAACACGGCGCCGAAGCCATTCTTCTCGATAACATGGCGGTGGAGGACGTGCGCAAGGCCGTAGAGCGCGTGGGCCGCCATACCCGCCGCATGAGCCTGGAATGTTCCGGCGGCATTAACCTGGAGAACGTTCGCGCCTACGCCGAAACCGGCGTGGATTACATTTCCGTGGGCCAGCTCACCCATTCCGCTCCCGCGGTGGATATGAGCCTGCGCGTGGTGCCGGCGTAAATCGCGCAGAGACAGCCGCCCTCGGCTGTCCGCCGGGCGAAGCCTGGTGAGGATTTCAGGCTAGCTGTGCCCGCCCAGGCGGTGTGCGCCTGTGCCCACGCGAGACTCGTCCGCGAACACTTATGTTTTGATTTCCTTACCTGCTGCTTCATAATTGCCCCATAGCTTCAGCCAGACAAAACCGAGGCAGCGCGGCTATTCATGCGCCCACTGATGCGCGCCTGGGCCGCATTGTGCGCCTGCTCATGGATCATGCCACGGTGGTGGTGAGCGGCACCAAAATCGCGCAGGAAATCGGCACCACTCGCTCCGAGGTCTGGCGCCTGGTGCAGCAGCTGCGCGGCCTGGGCGTGGACATCGCCGGCCACTCCGCCAGCGGTTATCGCCTGAGAAAGGTCCCCGATCTGCTGTTGGCGGAAACCATGGCTCCCCTGCTGCGCGGCACCATTTTCGGCAGCCACATTCACCATTACTTCAAAATCGGTTCCACCAGCGTGGCCGCCATGGAAGCCGCGGCCGCCGGCGCTCCCGAAGGCAGCGTCTTCCTGGCCGAGGAGCAGGTTGCGGGCCGCGGACGCGGCAGCCACGGCTGGCTTTCGGCGCGTTCCCAGGGCATCTACTGTTCGGTGGTGCTGCGCCCGGCGCTGCCGCCTGCTGACGTGCTCATCCTCACGCTGGCGGCGGGCCTGGCTGTCTGCTCGGCGGTGGAGCAGTTGCTGGTACACCGTCCGGGCGATCAGGCAGCAGCCCCGCAGCTTGATCTGCGCTGGCCCAATGATCCGCTGCTGAACGGAAAAAAATTCACCGGCATTCTGGTTGAACTGACCGCAGAGGCCACGCGCGTACGCTACCTGGTGGCGGGCATCGGCATCAATGTGAATCAGGCCAGTTTCCCCGGCGAAATACGGGATGTGGCCACTTCCCTGCGCCTGGAGACAGGCAATTGCTGGTCGCGGGTGGAACTGGCCGCCGCTTTGTTAAAATCGCTCCACCACGAATATCACGCCCTGCTGAAACCAGGGCCGGGCGGGCGCGAGTCAGTGCTGCGGCGCTTTCAGGAGCGCTCGTCCTATACCAGTGGCCGCCGCGTGCGCGTGGAAGATGATGGCGGCTTTGAAGGCGTCACCGCCGGTCTGGACGCACGTGGCTTCCTGCAAGTGGAAACGGCCAAAGGGCTGCGCACGGTGCTTTCCGGCGGGGTGCGCGCGATTGAGTAATTTCTATGCTTTTCGTTCTTGATGTCGGCAACACCAACACGGTGCTCGGAGTTTTCGCCCGCGGCGATGGCGCCAACGGCGAGCCGCCGAAATATGAGCGCCTGGTCGCCCACTGGCGCGTAGCCACCAACTGGACGCAGACGGTAGACGAATACGGCGTGCTCTTCCGCAACCTGTTTGCCGCCGCTGAGGTCGAGCCCAAAGCCATCCAGGGCATCGTGATCGCCTCCGTGGTGCCCTCCATGGACAGCACTTTGCGTGAGGTTTGCGAACGCTACTTCCGCACCAAGCCGCTGTTTTTGGAGCCAGGCATCCGCACCGGCATGCCGGTGCAATATGAAAATCCCGCCGAGGTGGGCGCCGACCGCATTGCCAACGGCGTGGCCGCACTGGAGAAATACGGTGGGCCCTGCGTGGTGGTGGATTTCGGCACGGCCACAACGTTCGACGCGGTTTCCGCCAAGGGCGAGTACCTGGGCGGCGTGATCTGCCCAGGCATCGGCATATCCGCGGAGGCTCTATTTTCCCGCACCGCCCGCC
This sequence comes from Terriglobales bacterium, assembly GCA_035496875.1. Classification (GTDB taxonomy): domain Bacteria; phylum Acidobacteriota; class Terriglobia; order Terriglobales; family Acidobacteriaceae; genus JAICWP01. The sequence continues at coordinate 3,416 of DATJEH010000027.1, forward strand.
TGCCCCGCATTGATATTCGCAAACCGGAACGCGTCATCGGCACCAATACGGTGGGCAGCATCCAGTCCGGCCTGTACTATGGCTATCTCGCGCTGGTGGATGGCATCATCGAACTGCTGCTTAAAGAACTCGGCAGCGAGACTAAGGTGGTGGCCACCGGCGGCCTGGCCGGTCTGTTCGGCACCGGTTCCAAGTACATCAGCAAAGTGGATGACCTGCTCACGCTGGATGGCCTCCGCATCATCTGGGAACGCAACACCGCCGCCCGCAAGCCGGCGCCGGGCAAAGCGGCCGCCGGCGCCTCCGGCAAATCTCGTCGCTAATATCCACGGAAGACGTCTGGTGGAAAACTACTTTAACTATTTCACTGAGATCGAAGAGCACTTCCGCCGCCGCCGCGGTTCGACTCTCCTGCTTTCCACCCTGGACTGGGCCCTGATCGAGACCTGGAAGGATGCGGGCATTCCCCTGGAAGCGGTGTTGCGCGGCATTGACGCCACCTTCGACCGCTACGAAAGCCGCCCCACGCGTCCGCGCAAAATCAACGGTCTGGCCTACTGTTCGCAGGAGGTACTGGCGGCTGCGGAGGAAATGAAGGAGGCGGCCGTGGGCGCCGGCCGCCGGCCGGGGGAGTCCGCCGGTCTGGATGCGGCGGAGATCGGCGCATTCCTGGCGAGAAACGCAGGCGTCCTGGAAGAGCTTGGGCGGGCGTCCCGTCCGCCCGACAGCCGGCGAGGCGCCGCTGTTTCCAACGAAATACCCGTTTCGGCGTCTGGCGTAGTGAACGACGCTGCCCGCACTCTGCGCGAATTGGCTGAGAGCATCGCCGCCGCCCGCCTGCCCCTGGAAGACCTGGAGCGCCGGCTCACGGTTATGGAGGAAAAGCTTTTTGCCGTGCTGCTGGCGGCCACGCCCGATGATGAGATTGTGGCCGTGCGCGCCCAAGCCGACCGCGAGCTTGCGCCGTACCGCCGCAAGATGCCGGCCGCACAGATCGAGCAACTGCACCAACAGTTCGTCCGTAAGCGGCTGATGGAGGAGTACGGCTTGCCGCGGCTGAGCCTGTTCTATATGTGAAGAATCCAGGTTTCGTCCCCTCCGACACAGAGTCGCAGTACGCCAGATCATCACGCCTGTCATGTTGAGCGAGGGCGCATGCCCGAGTCGAAGCACCCCTGAAATGATGGGGAGAGGCAGCAGCACAAGGGAGTTTCGGGCCGAAATCGAAACGAAAATGAAGTGTGCTCAAGAGAACTCCTTTACGCAATCCTTGTGCAGCCGCCGACCTCAGGTCGTTCGACTCCGCCAACGATTCGCAAGCGAATCGATCGGCTGCGCTCAGGATGACAGGAGGAGTGAGTTTTAATCGTCAATCGTAAGTCTTAAATCGTCAATTTCCCGCTCTGTCCTCACCGCCAATTACAATTACTACTTGGACCTCACGATTGAAAAGCTGGTCTACGGCGGCGACGGACTGGCGCGCCTGCCCGCCGATGAACGCGGGCGTCGCAAGACTGTTTTTGTACCCTTCGTGCTCGAGGGCGAGCAGGTGGAAGCTTCGCTGGTACAGCAGAAATCGGAGTTTGCCCGCGCCCGGGCCCGCCACGTGCTTGTTCCCTCGCCCGCCCGGGTGGAACCGCGGTGCCCCTACTTTTCACGCTGCGGCGGATGCCATTACCAGCACGCCTCCTACGAACACCAGTTGGAGATCAAGGCAGCCATCCTGAAAGAGACTCTGAAGCGAATCGCCAAGCTGCAGCTTGAAACCGAGTTGCAGGTCCACCCTTCGCCGCCCTGGAATTACCGCAACCGCACCCGCATGCGCCTGCACGCTGAGCCCTTTGCCCTGGGCTACTACCGCTTTGGTTCGCACTCGTTGCTGCCGGTGGAGGAGTGCCCCATCAGTTCGCCGCAGATCAACCGGGGCATTGCCGCCCTGTGGCAACTGGGCCGTGCGGGCAAGATTCCTGAAGCCATCGGCGAGATCGAGTTTTTCGCCAATGCGGAAGACACCCAGCTTCTGCTGCAGCTCTACATCATGGATGGCCTTGCTCCTGCCGCGTTGCAAGAGTTCTACGCCGCTCTCCACAATGTCCTGCCTGAAATGGCCGGCCTGACCTGCTTTTCCACCGAACCCGCCGCGACCGCACCCCGGACGGAATCCCTTCCGCAACTCAGCCACGGGGCCGCTGAGCTCACGTACCACATAGCAGACCATGATTACCGCGTCAGCGCCGGCGCCTTTTTCCAGGTCAACCGTTATTTGACGGAGGAGCTGGTCAGGATCGTCACCCATGGCAGTAGCGGCCGCACCGCGCTTGACCTCTACGCCGGTGTGGGGCTGTTTGCCGTGCCCCTGGCGCGCAGCTTTGAGCGTGTGGTGGCGGTGGAGTCGTCACAGATTTCCCATTCCGATTTGCAGTACAATCCTCCCCAGAACGTGAAGGCGGTGCACGCCACCACCGAGCAGTACCTGCAGAGATCTATCAATACTCCCGACCTGGTGGTGGTGGA
>DATJEH010000028.1:0-22163 GCA_035496875.1 Terriglobales bacterium
CGGCGCGGCTCGCTTGCGTTTCCAGCATCAGGTAGGCTTGCAGAAAATAAGCCACGCCGTTCAAGGCGCCGGCCACAAGCAGGGCGCGCGACAATTCGCCTTCCGAGGCGCTGCGTCCAAGCATGGTCGCGACCGCAAACATGGCGAAGAACAGCGTGGCGAAAGCAAAGGCGGACCCAAACTGCCCGTGCGAGTAAAACTCCGCGTACCAGCCGAAGTAGAGCGCCGCGGTTCCACTGAAGCTGAGAAGGAGCAGGCGCGGCCAGCCGCGGGAGAGGAACATGGCCAACGTGGCCGCATCGAGCAGCGCAAGGTAGGCAAAGAGCTGTACTTCGCGGTTGTGGCCGGTCGCGAGCAACACCGGAGTGGCGAATCCACCGGCTAGCGAAAACGCCGCCAGAATCTCGGCGTTCTGCAACAGCGCGAAAATTGCTGTCGCCGCCGTTACCACCACCATGCCGGAAAAAGCCACGCCCACGGACAGCAGGCTGTAAACCTGAACGGCGGCCCACAACGAGAGGTACAGCGCTCCAATGCCCACCGCCTTCAGGGAATAGGAAAAGGCGCGGTAGCCGCGCAGCCGGAACCATTCGCTCCCAACAACGACTGTGACGCCGGCGACTATTCCAATGAGGATCTGCGCCGCCGGACCGATCCAATTGTTCTCGAAGGCGTATTTCAAGAAATAGGAAGTGCCGATCAGCAGTGCGGCAATGCCAATGCGGTTGAGCCACTGCGAACCGATGCGCGCTTCCAGGTCGGCGGGCCGCCGCGGCTGAGAGTGCAACGGCGCGCCGTGTGATGGCACGACTTGTAACCGCGCCGGACCGGGATCTTTGTCCCGTGTGCCGGGTGCATCCCCAGCCAGACCGGCTATTTGCTCCAGCCGCAACACGCGGGCCAGCAGTTCCTTTACCAACTGCTTCAGTTCGCGGATTTCCGCCTGGCTGTCGTCCATGGCTAATATGGATGCGGGCTGACCGCCAGACTATTGCGTGCCCAGATTGTTTTCAAGGATGGAACCGTGAAATTCCACACCGAATATCTGACCTTTAATACCAAGAAGCACCGCGAGTACGTCCACTTAACACCGACCATCGAAGGCATCGTCAAAAAGAGCGGGGTGCGGGAAGGCATGGTGCTGGTCTCTGCCATGCATATAACTGCGGCCATATACGTGAACGACAACGAATCCGGCCTCATTCAGGACATAGACCAATGGCTGGAGGGCTTGGCGCCTTTTCGAGAAGACTACCGCCATCACCAGACCGGCGAAAGCAATGGCGACTCGCACCTCAAGTCCCTGCTCATCCACCACGAGGTTATCTTGCCCATCACCGCGGGCAAGCTCGATCTCGGCACTTGGCAGCGCGTTTTTTATGCCGAGTTCGACGGCCAGCGCAGCAAGCGGGTAATTGTTAAAGTGATGGGAGAGTAAACCGTCGGCGGCCAATAGTCGGACGGCTGACAGTCATTTTTTACCGGTCCTTAGTCCCGGTTGTTGCTGGCTAAGTCTCTCGCCGCACAACGCCAACAACGATTGACTGACTACGGCAATGGCCGTCAACCATGGACCTTCGACCGTTAGCGGCTTCTCCCCGTGCTACATTAGCCCCAGAAACCCCATGCGACCGGAGATTACTCAAGCAGTTGAACTACTGCAGCAGAACGACCCAAAATCCTTGGAGCGGGCGCTCGCCCTGCTGCAGGAAGCGGTGTTTTCCTTCAGCATGAAAGTATGCGGTCAGCGGGAGGACGCGGAAGACACCATGCAGGAAGTGTTGCTGAAATCTGTGCCCTATCTGCCCCGCTTCAGCAGCCCCCAGGCGCTGAGCGTATGGCTGTACAAAGTGGCCAAGAACCGCTGCCTGATGAGCCGACGCAAGAGCAAATTTGCTCCCCAGCACGAATTGGCATTGGACGAACTGATGCCGGACCGCCGCGAACTGGAAAGCCTGGCCGGCGGCAATAGCGAAAGCCCGGAAACGTCCGCCTTGCGCGGCGAGCGGGCGCATTGGCTTCGCGACGCCATTCTGCGGCTTCCCCCCGCGTATCGCCTGGTGCTGGTCCTGCACGACATGGAAGAACTTTCTGACCAGGAAATCGCCAGGATCACCGGCCTGCGCCCGGGTACAGTCCGCGTGCGCCTGCACCGCGCGCGGCTTTATCTGCGCAACGAACTGGCACGCCGTGGCGCTTTCCAGGCAGGCCGGGGGCGGCGCGCGAAGGGTGCGCCCGCGGTAGAGGAAAAGCCCCGCCGCTGCCGCGAGCTTTTTGCCGCCCTTTCTGACTACCTGGATGAGAAGCTCGACGATTCCATGTGCGAAAAAATGGAAGCGCACATGGGCGACTGCCGCCCCTGCCAGGCATTTCTCGCCACTCTCGAGCAGACCATCGCGCAATGCCGCAGAACACCGAGCGCCTGTCCCGACCGGCGCAAAGCGGAAAAGATCCGCCGCGCGCTGCTGGCGCAACTGCAAAGCGCGGTCAAGACTCGCGCTTGAGTCTCTGCGATAACCTTACACTTTCGGCGCTGGAGGGCTGGGGCTGAATGCTGAACGCTGAGCGCTGATTGCTCATGCCGGCTGCATCGCCTGCCGAGCTGTTCATCGCCCCCCGCTTGCAACCCCGGCGCTGAACCAGCAAACTGGTAGGGTGAAGGTTTTTGCGCAGTTTATGTCCGCGGCAACCGATGTGTCCCATTTCCCCGCACCGGGACCGCCGGAGATCGCGTTCCTGGGCCGCTCCAACGTGGGCAAATCCAGCCTCATCAATTCCCTTCTCGGACACAAGGTAGCGCGCACCAGCTCCACTCCCGGGCGCACCCGGGGCATCAACTTCTATGCCATCCGCTGGCCTGGACGGCCGCGCCCCGACCTCTATTTCACCGATCTGCCCGGCTACGGGTACGCCAAGGTGCCGCACGAACTTTCCGCGGGCTGGCACAAGTTCACCGAGCCTTATCTCAAGGATCGGCCCAATCTGGCGCTCTGTATTTCTCTGGTGGACCCCAATATTCCGCCGCAACCTGGGGACCAGCAGTTATGCGAATTTTTGCGCAGCTTCGGCCGGCCTCACCTGGTGGTAGCCACCAAGGCGGACCGAATTTCCACTAATCAGCTGCAGCCATCCTTACTGAAGCTGAAAGAGGCGCTGGGTACGGAACACATCCTGAGCTACTCTGCCCGCACCGGACTGGGGCGCGATGAACTATGGAAGGCAATTCGACGGGCGGTTGGTGGCGAAGGAGCAATCCCGGAGCCGCCCTCGCCTGAAGGTAATCCCTTAAGGGGCACGCAGAGTCCTTCGTAATCTGCTGCCTTTCTTTTTCAGGTAGCAACATTTCCCTGAGCAACTCTGCGCCGGTCCGCGCCTCTACATGGAGTCACCTACAGAACAGCGCCTGGAAATCGAGGGTCTTCCGGTCAAGGTATGGGGCCTGAGCGCGGAGGGACGGCCTTTTGTTCTCAATTCGCTGGCTCACGAAGTCAGCTATCGTGGCGCCCGCCTGGGCGGCATTACCTGTAAGATCGCCCTCGGCGAAACTATAGGCGTGCAGTATGGCAGCCAGAAAGGCCGTTTTCGCGTGGTGTGGATTGCCGATCCCACCCCTGAAAAGGCCGGCCAAGTGGGTATTCGCAGCCTCGAAGATGCCTGCATCTGGGAAGCCGAACTGGCCTATTTCTCCATGGATTCCAGCTCTGACAAGTCAGATCCGCTGGCCGCCGCCCGCCGCGACCGGCGCCAGTATCCCCGCTTCCGTTGTCCGGGCAATGTGCAGGTAAGCCGGGCGGAATCCGCACACCACGTCTGGGCCAAACTGGGCGACCTCAGCCTGGGCGGCTGCTACATTGACACGCCGGTACCGGAGCCGGTTGGCAGCAAGTTGCGGCTGGTCGTTCACATTCAGGAAAACAAGATTTTCGCCAGCGGCGAAGTTCGCACCTGCGTACCCGCTTTGGGCATGGGAGTGCAATTCACCAGCTTTGAGAGCGGCTCGCGCGAACTCCTGAAGCAGGTTGTTGACCGGCTCAGTCCCCCTAAATTGGCTGGCCGGCCGCAAGCGTCACTGCCCGAAACGCTGAGCAGTGTGCAAGCTTTGCTGGCTGGGGTACGCGATCATTTCGAAGGGCACAACGTATTAACCAGCCAGGAGTTCGAAGGTATTGTAAAGGCGATAGGTGAGAAAAAAATCGTGCCTCAAGCCATTCACGTGTCCACCGCGAAGCCCGCTTAGTGGGCTACATTGGAATTGGTAAATGTCTTCGCAGTAACCGTTTCTCGGAAATAATCCAACGAAAGCTTTAAGCCGCTTTCCAGGTCAATCCGAGGTTCCCAGCCCAGCACAGTCCGAGCCTTGCTAATGTCTGGACACCTTTGCTTGGGATCGTCCGTTGGCAGCGGCATAAATTTGATGCGGCTTTGGGAGCCGGTCACCTGCAGCACCTTTTGCGCACACTCCAGGATCGTAAACTCGCCGGGATTACCGATGTTGACGGGGCCGGGCTCCTGCGACCACGCCAGGCGCAGCAAACCATCGATCTCGTCGGAGACGTAGCAGAAACTGCGCGTCTGCTGCCCGTCGCCATACACGGTCAGTTCTTCCCCGCGCAGGGCCTGCTTCATGAAATTGGGAATCACGCGCCCGTCGTTGATCTGCATCCGGGGACCGTAGGTGTTAAAGATGCGCACAATGCGTGTCTCCAGCTTGTGATAGCGCCGGTAGGCTACGGTGGCGGCCTCGGAAAAGCGTTTGGCCTCGTCATAAACCGAGCGCGGGCCAACAGGATTCACCCGGCCCCAGTACGTCTCTTTTTGCGGATGCTCTTCCGGATCGCCATAACACTCGGAGGTGGAGGATAGAAAAAACTTGGCCCCGTACTTCTTCGCCACTTCCAGCGCATTGAATGTGCCCAGGGAGCCTACTCTCAGCGTGGGAATCCCGTGAATGCTGTAGTCCACGGGGCTGGCGGGGGAGGCCAGGTGAAAGACATAATCCACCTGGCCGCAATCGAAGGGCTCACAGATATCGAGTTGGAGCAGTTCGAAACGTGGCTGGTGGCGCAGGTGTTCAAGATTGGCGGCGTTGCCGGTAAGCAGGTTATCCACTGCCACCACGGAGTGTCCCTCCGCCAGCAGAGCGTCGCACAAATGAGAGCCCAAAAAGCCGGCGCCTCCGGTGACTATGGCACGTAGTTTGTTCATGAGCGCTTAACGGGATCCTGGGGCACTGCCGGCATTGGCCGGTTGCGATTTGGGTGGGGCCTGGGGACGGCCAACACTGTAGTAATGGAAACCATGGGCCGCCATCAGCTCCGGTTTGTACAAATTTCGCCCGTCTATGACGATGGGATAGCGCAGCTTTTCGCGCAGGCGTTCCAAGTCCAGGGAAGCAAATTCCTCCCAGTCGGTAAGCACCAACAGCGCATCGGCGCCGCTGGCGGCTTCATAGGCATTGGCCGCGAAGGTGACCCGATTGCCCAGTGTTTCCCGCGCCCGTTCCGTGGCCGCGGGATCGTAAGCTGCCACCTGACTGCCTTCCTTGAGCAGCGACTCCACCAGGGCCAGGGCCGGCGATTCCCGCACGTCGTCAGTGCCTCCCTTGAAAGCCAATCCCAGCACCGCCAGCCGCTTGCCTTTCAGCGTCCAGAGGGCATGCCGCACCTTGCGGAGGAATCGCTGCCGCATATCTTCGTTGATGCGGATGACTTCGTCCAGCAGGCCGAAATCGTAACCGCAGTCGCGGGCCACCGCGCGAAACGCCATCAGGTCTTTGGGAAAGCAGGAGCCGCCATAGCCTACGCCCGGGCTGAGAAAGCGGCGCCCGATGCGGGAATCGGTGCCCATGCCCTCGCACACCTGGGAAACGTCCGCTCCTACGCTCTCGCAAACGCTGGCCACCGCGTTAATGAAGGAGATCTTCATAGCCAGGAACGCGTTAGACGCGTGCTTGATCAACTCCGCGCTTTTGGTGCTGGTCACGATCAGCCGCGGCGGTACCTGCGCTCCGTCGGGCCCGGGAACAAGATTTTTGCCGCGGTAATAGCTGCCATCGGTCATGGGCCGGTAGATCTCGCGCAGCACCGTGGCGCAGCGCTCATTATCGGCGCCCACCACGACGCGGTCGGGATAGAGAAAATCGGTGACCGCCGTGCCTTCGCGCAGAAACTCAGGGTTGGAGGCCACGTCGAAGGAACTCTCCTGGGCACCATTGAGCATCATGACTTTACGCACCCAGGTGCTGGTATAGACCGGGACCGTGCTCTTCTCCACCACAATCTTGTAGCCGCCATTGACCGCGCCCGCCACCTGGCGCGCCACTGATTCCACGTAGGAAAGGTCAGCTTCGCCCTCCTCGGTGGGCGGCGTGCCCACGGCGATAAAGATAACCGCGCTGTCCAAAGCGGCTTTCCCCAAGTCGCCGGAAAAGGTCAGCCGCGCGCCCCGGTGCCGCTGCAGCAGTTCCGGCAGGAAGCGTTCGTGAATCGGCACCTCCCCCTTCTGCAGAGCGGCCAGCTTAGCGGCGTCATTGTCCACCAGAATGATTTCGTGTCCCAGTTCCGCAAAACAGGCGCCGGCCACCAGGCCAACATATCCCGAACCCACAACCGCGATTCGCATCAACTTACCTCGACCTAATAGGAACTAAGTGGGTAGTGCAAAGTTGTCCTGCTGGGGTGCATGGCGCTGCACGCCCATTGTTCTCGCCCTCTCCGGGGCGCTGGCCAATCCAGCTGGCAGACGATGCGCTACTACTCTAGCAGCTTCGGTGTTGCCGCAAAAGACAAGCCTTCAGCGGGAATTTCTCGTATCATGACAGGCATGGCGAAATACCTGGTCACGGGAATTGCGGGTTTTATCGGCTCCAATCTGGCGCGGAGCCTGCGGGCGCGTGGAAACGAGGTCCGCGGCATCGATAACTTCGCCACCGGCAAGCGGGAAAATATTGCCGACATCGTGGACAGCTTGGACTTTCGTGAGTGCGACCTCCTGGACCTGGATGCCATGCGCCATGCCTGCCAGGGGATGGACTATGTTCTCCACCAGGCGGCTCTCGCCTCTGTCCCCCGCTCCATCACCGACCCCCTGGCCACCAATCGGTCCAACGTGGACGGCACTCTAAACCTGCTCATGGCCGCGCGCGACGCTAAGGTCAAGCGTGTGGTTTTTGCCGCCTCTTCTTCCGCCTACGGCGATACCCCCAGCCTGCCCAAGCGCGAGGAGATGGTCTCCTCTCCTATTTCGCCCTACGCAGTGGCCAAGCTGGCAGGCGAGCTCTACATGCAGTCTTTCTGGCGTGTTTACGGCCTGGAGACCGTGTGCTTGCGCTATTTCAACATCTTCGGCCCGCGCCAGGACCCCAGTTCGCCTTATTCCGGGGTGCTGGCCCGGTTCATTACCGCCATGCTCAACGGCCGGGAGCCCACCATTTTCGGAGACGGCGAACAAAGCCGCGACTTCACCTATGTAGACAATGCCGTGGCCGCCAATTTGCTGGCGTGCGCCGCGCCTGCCGAGCAGGTTGTGGGACGCGTTTTCAACGTGGCCGCCGGACACCAGGCCACCCTCAACCAGACCATCGCCCTGCTTCGCCCGATTACCGGATACCAGGGTCCGGTGCAGCATGGTCCGGAGCGCGCCGGCGATATCAAGCACTCCTTTGCCGATATCTCCCGGGCACAAAAACACCTGGGCTACCGCCCCAGCGTAGGCTTCGAAGAAGGTCTGAAGCGCACCGTGGCCTGGTACCGGGAGCAGTCGCCGGCAGCGCTCGCAGCCGAGGGTTGCGAAACCGGGCACTGAGTACCCCGGATGTGCGTGCCGGCATCGGCCATACGTGCTATTACTTCGGTTATCTTCGGCCCTTCCCCCGCTCCGCATACCATCCCAACAGCTATGACACTCGAATCGATCGTGGTCTGTAACGACTGGCACTCGATCAGTGTTTTGGGCGGGGTTTTGGGTAACTTGCGCATCGGCGTGCACGTTGATTCGGAAACGGATAGCGCACGCGATCGTCTGACCCACTCCAAGTTCGACGCCGTCATCGTAGACTGCGAATTGAATGGCGCCGCTGATTTCTTGCGTAATCTGCGCGCCCACCCCGCTTGCCGCACCTCCGTGCCTCTAGCCATCGCTTCGCGGGGCATGGGCCTGCCGGAATTGTCGGAACTGGGGGCCCGCTTTGTGTTCGAGAAACCCATCTCCATGGAGCAGGCGGTACGCACGCTCTCCGCTGCCCGCAACCTTATGTTGCGCGGACGGTTGCGTTATTTCCGCCAGGAAGTTGAGATTCCGGTTAGCCTCACCTTCGCCAACAAGCGCCGGCTGACGGCCAATATTACCAATCTCAGCCAGGGCGGCATCGCCATTGCCAGTTTGGAAGCGCTCGATCCCGCCGAACCCCTGCGCCTGCGTTTTGACCTGCCCGATACCGATAGCTTCGTGGAAGCTCGCGGCGAGGTGGCCTGGACGGACGAGCACGGCCATGCCGGTATTCGCTTCACCGAAGTTTCGGAGCGTCTGCAGAACAACCTGGAGCAGTGGCTCGCCGGCAAGTACTTTGCCGATCTAACCTCATAGACAATTACCTGCCAGCGGCACTTCTTGCCACTTCCAGTTTTGCTAATTCAGATTGTTTGGGGAAGGCCAGGCTGGGGCCTGTCTAGGCGGGTTTTTCTTCGCTCAGCGCCTTGATACGCGCCGCCCGGTCGCGGGCGATCAGTTCGTGCAGATCGTAGCTGTAGGAACCGTAACCGTGGAAGCTTTCTTCATCGAACAATCGCTTGATGCCGCAACCCAGGCACACCTGGTAGGAATAGCCTTCCACCCGGATGGGCCAGCTCATCTTGCGATGCCAGCAGCCGCGCAGCACCACCACCGCCGCTCCCGCAATGCCGGTACTCATCAGGCCCACCGGCCAGAACCAGCGGGGCATGCCTTTGCGCGCTTTTTTCTCTTTCCCTTGTTCGGCCACGGCTACTCTGTGCTTCTAACTATCCCACCATATCATTTTTCCAACAATTTTCATCCTACCCAAAATTGGCTACAGCCGCAGGTTTCCCATCCTGGTAATACCGGCTGGTCCGGGCTGTATATCGTCGGTCCTACAGCTCACCTGCCATATTGTGGAAAAAACGGAATTGACACTTAGCTATAACTGCAATAAGTTGCAGTTTGCATCTCCCGATGAAAGCTTTATCGTTTCATTATCCGGACGCCTCCACTGGGAACGCCCGCGCACGCAGAGTTCTTATTTTCTGCCTTGCTCTTATGCTCCCCGCCAGCCAACTCGCGGCCCAAACTGCTGGTCCGATGCTCTACCCCAAAGGCAAGGTTCTGGTGGACGGCAGAGACGTAAGCAATCCTGTCGCTCTTTTTGCGGGAGACAAAGTTCAGACCAGCGACTCCGCCAGTGCCAGCCTGGCTGCTGTGGGTTCCACCGTACTGCTCTCGCCCAACACCATCCTGACTTACAACCCACAAGGATTGGAAATCGGTTGCGGACGCCTGCTGGTAACCACGGTGGTTAACCGCATGTCATCGCACGTAGCCAATCTCACCATCACCCCTCAGGGCGACGTGGCCAAATACGAGATCACGCGCGTCAGCGGCAAGCTGGAAATTGCCACGCGGGAAGGCAGTATCAACGTGAACGATGGGGTGCAAACTACCAGCGTACGCGCCGGCAACCTCATCAGCTTCAGCGCCGGCAACGATTGCCCTGTGCCCGCCGCGGCCGACCAAACTCCCGCGCCTGCTTCCCAGCCCGTCAGCCTCAGTAAAGGAAAGATTGCAGCCATCGCGTTGGGAGCTGCTGCGGCAGGCGGCGTGGGCCTTGCCCTGGCACTCTCCCGCGGAGGCAGCAAGACTCCGGTCAGTCCCAGCGTGCCTTAGAGCAATACAGTTGATTACTGTTGGGATGTGATTTTGACCGCCGAACGCTGGTGGAGGTGGGTTTGCCGCCACGCGGAAGCGAGTTGTTCGGCCTCTGATATTTGGCGGGCGGTCATGCGGGCCCGCAAAATCGCCAGGCGATATTTGCTGGCTTCGTCGCCCCCCTCTTTAGCAATCGCGGACCACATGTAAGCGGTGATGTCGTCCTGAGCTACTCCTCGCCCTGCCCAGTAATAGGCTCCCAGAGTGGCCGCCGCTAGTACCTGGCCGCCATTGGCGGCCTGGGTGAACCACTTCACCGCCTCGGTGTAATTCTGGGGCGCGTCCTCTCCGCTGGCATAACGGGCTCCCAGTTCGAATGCCGCTTCCGGATCCCCGGCTTCCGCTTGCCGGCGCAGGTGCTGAACGGAAGCGGGCAACTCGGGGGTGGCTGAAGCTGCCGCCAGGCCGGAACTCTCCTGACCCGCCTGCGCGGACTGCTGCGGCGCTGAAGTAACCGTGGGCGGCGTTTCTGCCGCATCCACGTCCTTGGTTCCGGCTGTCCCCCTGCCCAGCAGGAACCACAAACCCAGAATCGTAAGCACCGCCAATAAAGCCACCAGCACTACACGTTCTCCACCGGTACTGGCTGAGTTGTCTGCCGCGGGTGCGCTGCTGCTGGCCGGCACGGCTGGCATTGGGTCAGGAGTTGGGCTGGCCGTGGTTGGCGCTTCCGGGGCAATGATGGGCGCAGGCGCCGCCGGCGGTTCCTTGACTTCCGGCGCTGCAGCTGGGGCCGGGAACGCAACTTTGACAGGTTCCGGCCGCAGCCACTGCGCTACCGTTTTCGCCAGTTCCAGCAATGCGGAGCAATGCTCTTCCTTGAACGCGTAAGGCGAGCGGGAGAAAACTTCAATCAGCCCCAGAATTTCTCCCCGTTCGCCAATGGGAACGGCTAACACGGAATTGATGCCCAGAGCCTGGCAGCTCTCTCGGTCCACGTGCGGATCCAGCCGGGGATCGTCGCAGCGCAACCAGCGGCCGCTGCGCACACAAGCTCCGGAAATGCCTGATTGCGTGTCCAGCCGGGCTCCGGGCGGCGGCGCTATTTCTCCCGCCGTAGCGCGGCACACGATGGCCTCGCCCTCGGCCAGCGCCAGGGCCGCGCCATGCCCTTCCGTACAGGCCAGGGCGCGCTCGGCAACCTGCCGAAATGCAGGGTCGCCCTCCGCCGCCACTGAGGCAGGCTCCCGGGCAACTGCCGCAGGCTGCTTCACCCGCCCGGCGTTTTCGATAGCCAGCAGCGCGTTCAGCAGCAGCCACTGCTGTAACTGGCGGCGGGATTCCCCTGTCAGGTTCAGAAACTCCAGCCCCAGGCGGCCGCTCTCGTCGCACCACGCAACCCGCGCCGGCGTGACCGCGGAACCACGCGTGTCCAGTAGATCCAGGCGCAGATCAACGAAGGAGTGGGGCAGGAGTTGGGTAACGCTCTCAATGGCTGCGCCCGTATCGTTTGCGTCCAGCACCACGCCCCCGACTCCGGCGCCGATGCTGGCGTAGGCAGGGCTATGCACTTTGTGGCGTAAACGACGGCGCCGTTCCACAAGCATGAACTTGAACCTGAGCTATCGCTTACATCTTACGATTTTTTGCCGCCAGGACCCAAGCGCAAATCTTTATGGCCCACGCAATGCTCTCCAGCGTGCGGAATTGATACTTGTTCTTATAGGGTGCAGGGCACGGGGCACGCCGTGAAGGTTCACGTTGTAACGGGCATAAGCCTGGACGCGAGCGGGGCGCGCCCGCGCCACATGACCGCGGGTGTTTGGCTGCTATAGCTGCTTTCTCATTGCCGGCACGCCCGCGGCCCGTGCAATGGCGGCCACCATGAATCCGGCCAGCATCTGCAGGTTGGCTACCGCCAGATCGTCGAAGGCGAAAGCCTCGGTAGAGAGCACTTCAAAGATACCCAGGGTCCTGCGAAAATGCTGCAGCGGGGCCACCAGAATGGAGCGCACGCCCAGCCACTGGGCCACGCTGCGTTCCACGCTGGGATGGTCTTCGGTGTCGTCGCAGCGCAGGATCTGGCCGCTGCGCAGGCACTCGCCCGACAAGCCGGAATCGGTTTGCAGGCGCACTCCCAGGTCAGGCGCGGTGCGGCCGGCACGCGCACTGCACACCACTTCCTGGCCCCATTGCAGGCCGATGGCGCTGCCGCTCGCCCCGGTCAGGGATTGCGCCCTTTCGGCGATTACGGAGATGGCCGGCTCCAGGTCCAATTGCGCCGGCGCCAAGGGCAACTCCAATGCCGTCACCGGCTCCTCCTGGGCGTTGCAGGCGGCAATCGGCACTTGCTGCGTCAGTGCCGGCGAAGGCGGCACCGATTCTATAAGGTCCCGCACCAGGCGCTCCATGGCCGCATCCTGCAGCAGGGTAGCGCGGGGCTGCTGTCCCAGTTCTCCTCCGAAAATTCGGGACACGCTGAGCAGGGCGCTGCTGCCGCAGGCCAGGCAGTTCGCCGTATTGTTTTCGTGGATCAGCTCGCACTGGGCACAGAACACCGCCTTCTGCAGGCGCAGGAAACTTAGCTCCGGGCGAGGCTTGAACAGTCCCATTCTTTACTCCTTAACTAATGGCCCCAGTCTGTTGTTCGGAAGAACCGCAGATGGTGGGAAGCGTGAAGGTAAACTTCCCTGCTGTGGAAGGGTAAGTGACACTGCTGGTTCCAGCGCAGGAATATGCGTGTGCAGGAAATTGCACAGGGAGGTTGCGCGCTCGATGCGCGACTGCGGCGTCGCTTCCTTCAGCGCTCAGCCAGGAACTTGTACTGCGCCTCGCTGAGCGGCACCACCGAAAGCCTTCCCTGGCGCAGCAGAGGCGAATCGCCGAAGAGCTGGTTGGCCTTGATTTCCGCCAGCACGGTCGGATTCAGCTTCCTGCCGGCGCGAATCGTGACCCGGGGATTCTTGGGATCCTGGTTATCTACGGAGACCACCTCCGCCGTGCCCACGGTGCGCCGCTCCTCGCCCGTGTGATAGACGATCAACCTGTCGCCTGGCTTCATGCCGCGCAAATTTTTCACCGCAACGGGATTGCTCACGCCATCCCAAACCGTGGATTGGTCGCGCTCCAGGTTAGCGAAGGAATATTCCGAAGGCTCCGTTTTCAGCAAATATGGCATAGGCATTTATCCTCGTAGATTCAGCACTCAGCATTCAGCCAGGAACAGCTTCTCCTGTCAGACTGCTACTGCCAGCCTGTCACCGGCCGCACGCACTTTCCTTCACCGCAGGCAGCAGGCGGTCAACTAAATCCTTGGTCGGAGCCGGATCCTTAAGAATTTCCCACCCGGTGAAAACAGCGATCAGATTCTCCTCCGGGAAGACCATTAGCCTCTGGCCGCCAAATCCCTGCGCCATCCAGACAAACTTCCCTTTCAATGGATACAGCCACCACTTGAACCCATACTGGAAGTTTTCCTCGGCACGAATGTAAGGCGTAAGAGACTCCTTGACCCATTCTTTCGACACGATTCGTTTACCGTCCCACAATCCTTCGTGCAGATAGAGGTAGCCGATCTTCGCCAGATCCCCTCCATTCAGATAAAGGCCGCCCTCCGTATCCACCACTCCCAGGTAAGTGCGCTTCCAATGGTGCTTTATTCCCAGCGGGGCGAAAAGGTATTTCTGTCCGTAGGCATCAATGTCCTGCCCGGTCTCTTTCTGGAAGATGTAGGCCAGCAGCTCCGTAGCTCCGCTGCTGTAGTTGAAAACCTTCCCCGGCTCCTCCGCCATGGGCTTATCAATCACGTATTGCACCCAGTCATCGGTAGCCTCCATCAGGCTCGAGTCGCTGCGCGGGTCGTCGTAGGGGACCTCCTCATTCCACTTCAGGCCCGTGGTCATGGTGAGAACGTCCTTGAGTGTCATGCGCCGCTTGCGATCGTCCACGTTCTTCACTTTCGCCACATCGAAGAACTTCAGCACAGGAGTGTCCAACCCGGCTTTGAAATCGCCCCGCGTGATGGCCACACCGAAGATCGCGGACGTAACCGTTTTGCTCACCGATTGCATGCTGTGCAGGTCAGTGCCGTGGTAGTAGGGGTGCCAGTTGGGATCAAAATAGTTGTATCGCCCGGTCAGGCGCGCGTTCAGTGGCCCCTTTGTCTTGGCCTCTTTGCCATAGATCTTCCCGTAATCGTTTGCATATTTCCGCGCGAAGACCTCGGTTCCGCAACGGAAAACCTGGAAACTATCCATCAGCCTGTACTTGCCGCTGGCCAGGTCCGCATCAAAACTCGCCAGGGCCCTTTCGTCGAGGCCGACGCTGGCCGGCGTTGCCTTCTGCCAACCCCTCGTTGGCCAGGTCATTGTCGTGGCGGGATCGTTTCCCGCGCCTTCGGCGCGTAAGAACCCGATTGGGAACAAGGCCAGGACTCCAACCACCAGAGCCCGCAAAACCATCTCTCTCATTATTTTCTCTCCGCCGCGAGTGCTCCCTGGCTGATGCTGACTGCTATTTGTAATGCCACGCCGCCGTATCCTCCCCCTTGGGCGCGTGCTTCATGATGTAGCTGGCCATGGCGCGCACCAGCTGCGCGTTGTCCATGGGCGACCAGCCATGTCCCTTCATGGGCCGGCCATAAACGAATGACCCGGCGTAATAGGGCTTCTTGGTGCTCTTCAGGAAGTCCTCCATCTTGTACACCGCAAGGTTCAAGTAATAGTTGTCCATGTCGCCGACATAGATATGAATCTTCCCCGCCAGCTCGGGCCCGATTTTGGGCCAGTTCTCTTGCAGGTAATAGCGCAGGTCGTAACCGTGGTCCCGCATGTAATCGGCCACGCTGCGGTCAATATCGCCGGTCAGCTTGTTCCATAGCGGCTTGGGATAGCCCTCGTCCCCCATCGGCCCGTAAACTGCCTCCCAGGCTTCCAGCTGCTGCCCGGAGCGCCCATGCGTGCCCAACACCTCTTCCATCAGGCTCATCTCCCGGTTGGTAAAGGTCACCTGCCCCTCGACCGTGCGCTCCAGCGGCCTCTCCGGCACGGGCGGATCGAAACCTGGCACCAGAAAGGCATTGTCATCCCGGTAGATGTTCACCAGCTGGTAGCGGCGGAAATCAATGGGATCGGGATAAAAGGTCCAGGTGCCGCCAAAGAAATCAGGATGAAACACCTGCAGCGCCAGTGACTCCCACCCGCCGGTGGAGCCTCCGGTCAGGACGCGCTCATAGGGCTTGCGCGACATGCGGAAGTGCTGCTCCAGGTACGGAACCAGTTCGTTGAGCAGCGCGTCTCCATAGGGTCCGTTGTTGGCCGAATTCACTGCGTACGAGTCGTCGAAATAGGGCGTGGGATGCTGAAAGGTCACCGCGATCATGCGCGGAAAATCGGGCGAGTTCCACGCCTTCTGGAATTCATAGCCATTCAGCCAATGCGCCACTCCCACGGAGGCCAGATATGCTGCGAAGCCCGCATCGTATCCGTTGGGCGTGGTGCTGAAATAAAACGGCGGCTGCAGGTTGAAGTGGTCCTGGATGTAAATGACGGGATAACGCACATCAGGATGGCTTTCATACCCTTTGGGCAACAGCACCGTGGCCCCGATATAGAACGGGTGCCCCCAGAACCGGGTTAGCAACTGGCTCTGAAGCTTGATGTGCTTCACCTGCGGGGTGTCGGGCGGCATGTGCACGGGCGGGATCACATGGGTGAGGCTCAGCTTCACATCGAAGCCGGCTGCCGGATCGATGTGAACCTTCTGCACGTCGCTGTATAAGTTGCCCGGCGAGCGGTTGAACTGCTGCCCTTCCCACTGATCCATGTGAGCCCAGATGGTGTGGCCGTCGGCACGATGAAACTCGGTGTACACGTTCATCACCGCCTCGACGTAATAGTCTCCAGCAGCAACTCCACACAGGCTCTTAAAGGGAAAGCCCAGAGTGCCCGCGTTGACCACCGCCGTGTCACCGGGCGTGAGTTGGCTGACGTCCTCGCCAAAGTAGGGCGTGCGTTCCGTCCAGGAGCCGATCTGAAACCGCGGGTCTGGATCCGGTTGCCGCGCCAGCACCA
Source organism: Terriglobales bacterium (assembly GCA_035496875.1). GTDB lineage: Bacteria > Acidobacteriota > Terriglobia > Terriglobales > Acidobacteriaceae > JAICWP01. Next base: position 15,951 of record DATJEH010000028.1, read on the forward strand.
CAAACACCCGGCCGGTGATGGGACCGGAATGGGCTGATGCCGGAAAGGAAACTTCAAATTTATCCGGCTTGTCCGACTGCTGCGCCGCGCAACCGATCTCCTGCGCCGGCGCCACCTGTCCCCAGGCTTCGCCGCAAACCACCAGCAACACCAACAGCAACCCCGCAACTTGTGTTTTCATGCTAATCCGCATTGTCCCTGCAAGCGTTTCTTTAGAAGCGCCGATTGTACACTCAGGTTCGTTCTTGAGCTGGAACGTAGCTTGTTCTTCTACCCTGGAGCAGCAGTAAGGCAAAAAGAGTTATCCACAGGGTCCGTGGACAACTTGTACCCCCACACCTTTCTCACATTAACAGCTGTGTTCTGCGTCCCAAGTTGAATGACCTCTGTCCCCGGTCTATAAAAGGAATTACTTAAAACAAATCCAAACCTAGGAGGTTCCTTATGGCAATGCTGACTCGCTGGGACCCATTCCGGGAGCTCTCGACAATCCAGGACCGGATGAACCGGCTTTTCCAGGATGCCTACTCTCCCACCCGCGAAGAGGGGCTCTCGACCGCCACTTTCGCTCCTCCCGCCGACGTTTACGAAGACGAAAACCACGTTACCCTGAAGCTCGAGCTTCCCGGTATTGACGAAAAAGACCTGGACATCCGGGTGGAAAACAACACTCTAATTATCAAAGGCGAGCGCACATTCGAGAAGGAAGAAAAAGAAGAGAATTTCCGTCGCCTCGAGCGGCAGTACGGCACTTTTGTCCGCTCTTTCGCGCTGCCCAGCACTGTGGATACCGACAACATCAATGCAAACTATGACCGCGGCGTGCTGAGCATCTCCATGCCCAAGCGCGCGGAAGCCAAGCCAAAGCAGATTCAGGTAGGTATTGGCAGACGAGCAATCGAAGGTAAAACCGGCGAGACCAGGGCCGGCAAAGCAGCCTGATGCCCTGCTTTAATAAACCGGGAGCCGTTGCGGCTCCCGGTTTTTCCTGCGCTTCAGATCCCCCCATCGCCGCAAGCGGATCCCCTCGGGACGACTCCGGGACAAGGCTGCTCCGGCTAAGTAGCCCCACCCTTGGAGAGGGCTTCATAGCGGTCGTCGGGAGCGCTCTCGTGGCTTACAGGCAGCCCGCGCGGGACCCACCCGGGGAAAACCAGGTGACCGCTGGCGTCGCTTTCCCCGCCAAACCCGCCGCGCATTTCCAGCACCTGGGTGAAGCCGGCGTTCTGCAGCATCTCCGCCGCTTTCAGCGAGCGTCCTCCCACCTGGCAGCCGACGACCATCTTGGCGTTTTTGCCGAAGTTGGCCTCTACGATTTCCACGAACTGCGGATTCAGGTGCATGCGTCCCATCGCCGGTTCCATCAGCGGGATGTTCTTGGCTCCGGGAACGTGGCCGGCATCGAATTCCTGCACCGTGCGCACATCCAGGTAGATGTATTCCGGATCTTTGTCCAGCAGTTCCTTGGTTTCTTCCGGAGTGATGCGTTTTACGCTCATGGCCGCACTTTGTTGCCGGCTGCGATTGACCGCTTTCAGGTCTTGGGGCCGCCCTACACTACACTGCCCGCGCCAGCACGGCAACTGGAAGAGGCTTACGCCTCGACGCGGGACCGGTGTGGGAGCCGCGCCGCGAAGGGAAAGGCTGTTGCCTGCCGTTCAAACCGGCTCCTCCATCTTCCCGGAATGGAGGTACCGCACTGCGGGCATGAGCCTTCGGCAGTAAGATGATACCCGCGAATGAGGTAGCCGTAGCGCTCCACCAGCAGCTTGCCGCAGTTATGGCAGCACGTGTTCTCCAGGCCGCCGACTTCCCCAGGCAGATTGCCGGCGTAAATGTAGCGCAAACCCGCCTTTTTGCCGATTTCCGCCGCCCGCAGCAGGTCTTCCGCCGTGGTATTGCGCGGGTCTGCCATTTTGTAGTCCTGGTGAAATGCGGTTACATGCCAGGGTATATGGGGGGAGATTCCGGCCAAAAACTCACTTAAACGCCTCAATTCGTCCTCGGAATCATTAAATCCGGGGATGAGCAAAGTGACAATTTCCACCCACAGCCCCATCTCATGCAGGCGCCGGATGGTCTCCAGGATAGGCCCAATTCGGCCACCCAGTTCGTGGTAGTGGCGGTCATCGAAGCTTTTGAGGTCAACCTTGTAGAGATCCACCCAAGGCCGAAGGTATTCCAGCACTTGCGGGGTGCCGTTGCCGTTGGAGACAAAGCCGGTCATCAGCCCTGCCGCTCGCGATTCCTGGAAGACGGCCACCCCCCATTCCGAGGTGATCAGGGGCTCGTTGTAGGTGCTGACCAGGGCCTTGGCGCCGTAACCAACCGCTTCCTCCACCAGCATTTGGGGAGTGGCGCGCAGGGGCGCGCTGACCGCCTCCGGATCGCGCAGGGCCTGCGAGGTCACCCAGTTCTGACAGTAGGAGCAGTGCAAGTCGCAGCCCAGCATGCCGAAGCTATAAGCCAGGGCGCCGGGGGCAACGTGGAAAAACGGCTTCTTCTCAATGGGATCGCACTGCACACAGCCCACGTAGCCCCAGGGCACGTAGAGTTTGCCGGCACGATTGAAGCGTACCTTGCAAACGCCCCGCTGGCCTTCCGGAATGGGGCAGCAGTGTCCGCAGGAGAAACATCGCACCCGGTCGCGATCGAGCTTTTCATAAAGTTCGGGGGCGGCTTCAGCGACGTTCTGATCCACAATGTCGCGCAATGCAGGCATATATCCCCCAAGGCTTGTACGACCATTTTAGTCGCTTTCAGAGTGGATTTCGCGCACCATAGGACTCGCCGATCCGTGCCCGCTGGCTACATTTATTTTCATAAGCGCCATCACTTGCATTTTGCAAGTTATATTGTTATGGTGTCCGCAATGTGGGCGGCAAGCCTAAGCTAAAACGTCGTTCCGGGTGCCCGGTAAGCATCTCCCTGGAAATTTTTGGAGACCGCTGGTCGCTGCTGATCATCCGTGACCTGATGGTTCGCGGCTTTCGCACGTTCAAGGATTTCGAGAGCTCAGGCGAAGGTATTGCCACCAATATACTGGCCGACCGCCTGCACAAGCTGCAAGCAGCCGGGATCATCAGCGAAGAAGTGGAAAAAGAGGACCGGCGGCGGGTGAACTACCGCCTTAGCGAAAAAGGCATTGACCTGGCCCCAGTGCTGCTGGACTTGCTCATCTGGGGCTCGCGGCACGGAGAAGCGGACGCACCCTGCGCCATTATCGAAGAGATGGCCACCCATCGCGAGCAACTCCTGGCACAGGTGCGGCGGCGCTGGGAACAGAGAGATCTGACTCCGCTTTTTCCCTGGCTCTCAGGAAGTTCCGCCGGCGCGGTCCGGCCTCGGGCAAAAAGAAAAACCTGAACCGCAAGCAGCGTCAAGCCTTGACTGAAGGCAGAGGCGAAGATGTCAGAACTTGACCGGCGAAACTTCCTGAAAACCGCGGCGGCTTCCGCGACGTTGCTGGGGCCGGCGAGTGTGGCCACCGGCACGACACCGAGGCTGTCGAAAATTTCACACCAGAGGGCAACGAAGAAGGCAGCCATGAGCAGGGGAGGATTTTCGCAGGCACGATTGGACGGAATGCACGAAGTCCTGAACGGGTACATTGAGCGCAAGGAAATACCCGGCATGGTGGCGCTGGTGAGCCGGAGGGGCGAGGTGCACTGCGACGCTCTGGGGGCAACCGCATTCGGGGGCAGTATCCCTGTCCAGCGCGATACCATTTTCCGCATTGCCTCGATGAGCAAGCCGGTCACCGCCGCCGCCACCATGATTCTGGTGGAAGCATGCAAGTTGCGGCTGGACGACCCGGTTGACCGACTGTTGCCCGAGCTGGCCAATCGCAAGGTGCTGAAGCGGCCGGATGGGCCGCTCGATGACACTGTGCCCGCCAAGCGCCCCATCACCGTGCGCGACCTGCTCACCTTCCGCCTGGGATGGGGTATTGTTATGGCACCGCCGGGAACCTATCCCATTCAACAGGCGATGGACAAACTGCAACTGGGTCAGGGGCCGCCAAGTCCCGCACTCATGCCCGCGCCGGAGGAATGGATGCGCCGCCTGGGAACGCTGCCCCTGATGTACCAGCCGGGCGAGCGATGGATGTACAACACCGGCGCAGATGTGTTGAGCGTGCTGGTGGCTCGCGCCTCCGGCCAGCCTTTTGAAGCCTTCCTGCGCGAACGCATCTTTGAACCACTGGGCATGAAAGACACCGGCTTCCACGTGCCGGCGGAAAAGCTGAGCCGTTTCACAACCAGCTACTGGACCGGTTTTGGGAGCCGGAACCTTGAAATCTATGACCAGGCCAAAGGAGGCCAGTGGAGCCGCCCGCCCGCTTTCCCCTCGGGCGCTGGAGGTATGGTCTCTACCGCCGACGATTACCTTGCCTTCGGCCAGATGATGCTGAACCGGGGTACCTACGGGAAGCAGCGCATTCTCTCCCGGCCTTCGGTGGAGCTCATGACCAGCGACCAGCTCACCACGCGGGAGAAGGCCGTATCCGGCCTGGTCACCGGCTACTTTGAAAATCATGGCTGGGGATTTTGCATGTCAGTTGTGACCGGGCGGGAGGACTTCCGATCAATAGGCACGTTCGGCTGGGATGGGGGTCTTGGCACTTCCTGGTATTCCGATCCCAGGGAAGAATTGGCCGCCGTTCTATTAACGCAACGAGCGTGGACTTCGCCCAATCCTCCTGATGTTTGCCTGGATTTTTGGACCTCGGCTTATCAGGCCATTGACGACTAAACTGGAGTCGGCGCGACAATTTGATCACCAACCAAGAAGGAGAGAGAAGCATGAGCAAGGTACGAGTGCTGGTGGGCACACGCAAGGGGGCCTTCATCCTGACAGCGGACGGCAAGCGTGAAAAGTGGGAAGTCAACGGCCCACTATTTGCGGGATGGGAGATGTACCACCTGAAGGGATCGCCGGCGGATCCCAACCGGATTTATGCATCGCAGACCAGCGGCTGGTTCGGGCAAGTCATCCAGCGCTCCAACGATGGGGGCAAGACCTGGGACGCGCCAGGAGGCGGTGTTACCGCCGTGCCCGGACAGATGCCCAAAGGAGAGAGCAATAAATTTGTGTACGACACCTCGCCTTCCGGCAAGCCGCTCACCACGCATCAGTGGTATGACGGAACCCAACACCCGTGGGAGTTCAAGCGGGTGTGGCACCTGGAACCTTCCTACACCGACCCTGATATGGTTTACGCCGGGGTGGAGGACGCGGCCCTGTTCCGCAGCACGGATGGCGCCCACAGCTGGCAGGAACTCCCCGGACTGCGCGGCCACGGCACCGGCCCGAAGTGGCAACCGGGCGCGGGCGGTATGTGCCTGCACACTGTCATTCTGGATAAAAAAGATCCCAAACGGATTTACATTGCTATCTCGGCGGCGGGTGCTTTCCGCAGCGACGACGGCGGCAAATCCTGGAAGCCCATCAACCAGGGCCTGCGTTCACAATACATACCCGATCCCAAAGCCGAGATCGGCCACTGCGTTCACCATGTTGCCATGAATCCTTCGCGGCCCAACGTGCTGTTCATGCAGAAGCACTGGGACGTGATGCGCAGTGACGATGCCGGCGACAACTGGAAGGAGATAAGCGGCAACCTGCCTACCGACTTCGGCTTCGTCATTGACGTACACGCGCACGAGCCGGAGACCATCTACGTGGTTCCCATCAAAAGCGATTCCGAGCACTACCCCCCCGAAGGCAAGCTGCGTGTTTACCGCAGCCGCAGCGGGGGCAATGAATGGGAGGCGCTGACCAAAGGTCTGCCGCAGAGCAACTGCTACGTGAACGTACTGCGCGACGCAATGGCCGTGGACTCGCTGGACAAGTGCGGCATTTACTTCGGCACCACCGGCGGGCAAGTGTACGCCTCCGCCGATGCCGGTGACAGCTGGGCGCCGATTGTGCGCGATCTTCCAGCTGTGCTCTCGGTTGAGGTGCAGACGCTGCCATGATTCGGGTCGTGCTTCCGCAACACTTACGAACCATGGCGAAGGTGGGCTACGAACTGGAGCTTGAGGTCGCGGCTCCGGTTACGCAGCGCTCCGTGCTGGACGCGCTGGAAGCCCGCTTTCCCGTGCTGCGCGGCACCATCCGCGACCACGTAACCCAGCAGCGCCGCCCCTTCCTGCGATTTTTTGCCTGCGAGGAGGATTGGTCCCTGGAGTCCCCGGACGCGCCCCTGCC
>DATJEH010000029.1:0-30826 GCA_035496875.1 Terriglobales bacterium
CAGCTTGCCCAGGCTGCCCTGGCCTTGGCTGACAGCGGAAGCTACCTTCTGAAGTTCCGTCAAGGTGGTGTTCAGGCGGTTGTACAAAGCCTCGTCGTAGATGAGCTTGCCGATGGACCCCTGCCCGCTCTGGATGAAGGATACGATGTTGTCCACGCGCTGCAGCAAGGCCTGGACATTCTGCAACGTGCTCTGGCTGGCCCGCACCACGTCCGTCAAATCAGGTTGTTCGTGAATGCGGAGCACAGTGCCATTGGTCGCGGGGGGCCCATGCGCGCCGCGGCTGTCAATATCTACGAAGGTTTCGCCCAATACCCCTTGCGTGCTCAGTTCAGCAGTGGAGTCGGTCCGTATGCCGTTCTCGTATTTTGTGCTCACCCGCAGCACAACCTTCACCGGAGTTAAGCCGTGGTTGGGCACCACGCGGATGGAATCCACGTTGCCCATGTCCACCCCTTGCAGGCGCACCGGCGCGCCCACGCGCAGGCCGGAGGCATTGTCAAAATAGGCATACAGCGCGATTTTGTGAGTGAACAAGCCGGTGGAGCCGGTCATGAGGAAGATCAGAACGATTAAGGCGATGCTGGCGAAAATCACCGTCAGCCCCACGCGCAGTTCCGCCCACCTCAGTTGCTTCTGGCTAGCCACCTTCTCCTCGAGAAACTAGTAGCTATTCTGATGCTTTGCGAGCCGCACCGGAATTATCTATGTAGTGGCCCCGGGATTGCCCACTCCCACCGGCGATCCCCGGGATGGGGCCCCTAAGTCGCGCCACACCTCAAATTTACAGGCGATGATAACAGACGTCCGTGTTCAAGCTCCACGCGGTAGCGGCAGCCGCCGGAAGGTGGCAGTCAACAGCAAGGCCAGCAGATAAGCGAGAGCCCCGCAGGTTAGGGTCAGGTTCAGACCGACGTGAATGGCAATCAGGATGGCCAGCACCGAGCCCAGAACGCTGGAAGCCGCGTTCATGGCCCAGGCCCATTCGATCGCGTTGCGCTGAGAAGGAGCGCCATCGGCCGGTCCGACGGTGCCATCCTCGGCCTCCACTCTGTCTACCGCCAGCCAGCGCAACCCCGTGGGGAAAGGCATTCCCATGGCAAATCCCAAGGGAACCAGCACCACAGCGCTAACCATCAGCTTCAACAAGAAAGGCAGGCCCACCAGCGCACCCAGCAACCGCTGCAGCACACCGACATAAACCAGCAGCGCGGCTACGATCGCAAACAGGGGAACCTTCACCCAGCTGGGCTGCGACAGCCATTTGCGCGAGACCATGCTTCCTGCTCCGCTGGCCAGCATGAGCAGGAAGATCACCACCGTCAAGGCATACGTGGGATTGCCCAGGAACAACACGAAGCGCTGAATGAACGTGATCTCCACCAGGATGTAGCCCAGGCCCACGGCGATGAAATAAAGCAACTGCAGGGTTTGCCCTCCCCCTCCGCCATGCAGCGCCAACGGCAGCACCAGGAAGAACAGTACGGCGGCAATGGATATGAGCAGAACCATGGCCAGCACCACCACTCCCAGGTTCACCTTCCAATCAATTCCCCGGGCCAGCAAGTGCTTGTTGAGAATTTGCCGGGTCTTCAGGGTGAAGAAGAAGAATGGCGCGTTGTCCGTATCGGGCGCCACGTTGAACTGATAAGAGCGGGCGAAGCCATAGGGATCATTGCTGGCGATTAGCTGGCCGAAGGGGTTGTCTTGCGGCTGCGAGGGCATGTATTGCGCCACCAGCCTGGTCTCGGCCAGGTGGGCGCGCACCTCCGCTTCCTCTTCTGCGCTAAACGGCGTCTTTTTGGCCAGCACCACCACTGGGCGGCCATCCACATTCAGCGGCCCTTCGGAGACGACGATAAAGTTGCGCGCCGGGTCGGCGACTCCGATTTCGTGCAGCGCCTGGATGGCCACCGCCACCACCCGCAAAGCTTCGCGCGGCTGTTTGAACTCCCAGCGGGTGATGGCGATCATGCCGTCTGGCTTAAGGTGCTCGAAATACTCCTTGAACGCTTCCACCGTATACAAATTGTTTTCGCTGAGGGCAAAAGCGCCAGCGGCGGTGGAAGCCCAGGTATCCACCAAAGTCATTTGGATCACGTCATAGCGCTGGCGCGAGGTACGGACCCAGGAACGGCCGTCGGCAATGTGGATGTGAACCTGGGGCAGGTCATAGAGATGATGCGAGTAGTCTGCGTAGCGGCCACGCATCACGTCGTTGATGATGATGGGGTTGATTTCGATTCCGGTGATGTTGGTGCTGCCGTTGGCCAGAGCTCGCATCACATCGGGTCCGCCGCCAGGGCCGATAATGGCATAGCTGCCATGCGGGCGCAGAACGTTGGTGACCGAAGGCGCGGTAGACATCATGGCCTTGTGCAAGGGTGTCTGCTCCCACACCTTGGGATCAAAATTCATGATGGCGCTGTTGGCGTCGGCATCAATGACCACCCACTTGGAGCCGTCCTTCTTGCGGTCCACTTCAATGCGCGAGATGGCATTCCAGCGCACATACTCGACGGTGAAGTAGTCGGAGATGCGGACCCCCTTGGCGTAGATGACGTCTATCAACCGGCCGGAGTAATTGGCGCCAATCAAGGCAGCAAGAAGAAGCGCCAGGATCAGCCCGGCGCGCCGCCCGCGGGGGGAAGTGGACCAGGCGATGGCCGCGACGGCCATAGCCACCCCGGCAAAGACCACGGTATTGGGGCCGCCAATCCAGTTGAGCAGCGGAACCACAGCCAGGCAAGCTAGCGAACCACCCACCAGGTCGGCGCCATACAGTTGCGGGATGCGCCGGTTCTCGCGGGCGAAGGCCACCGAGAACAGCAGGCCGGTGCAGAAAAAGGGCACGGCGGAGAACAGATATATCGCGGTCAACCGTTTGAAGTTATAGCTGCTTAGCTGCAGGGCTACGCGGGTGTGCAACACTACTTCCAGGGCGACCACAATCGCCACCGCATTCAGAAGGCAGAGCAGGCCTCCTATTTTGCGCACATGGTGGGCCGCCAGCCAGTTCTGGCGAAGGTAGGCAAACACTCCTCCCGCCCCCAGGCCAAGCAATGCGATCGAGATGGCCAGAAAAGCGAAGTGGTAGAAGAGCACCACCGAGAACAACCGGGTCAGAGCCAGTTCCAGCAAGAGGGCGGCAAAGCTGGCCAAGGCGACACCAGCCAGCGGCGCGGTGGCGGTTAGCGGCTTAGACTGCGTTGGCTTGGGGAGAACTGCGGTCTCGCTCATTGAATCCAGTTTTTCAGCTTCCTCTTCAGGTTTCGAGAATCACCTGAGCAATGGCCTCCGAGGCCGTGTGCGTGAGCGAGAGTGCGGTATGATTCGCCCCTAGTCCCGCGGCAAACTCGGCCGCCCTGCCGCTAAATACCAGGGTCGGCCGCCCGCCGAGCTGGCGGCGCACTTCAATGTCGCGCCACCTCACCCCGTGATTCCAGCCCGTGCCCAGAGCTTTCATGGCCGCTTCTTTGGCGGCAAAACGGGCAGCAAAGCGTTCCATACGGTTGGCCTTGGCTTCGCAGTAGCGGATTTCCCCCGGCGTGTAGATGCGTTCCAAAAAGCGTTGTCCGAAACGCTCGATGGCTGCCGCCACCCGGGGCACTTCCACAACATCAATTCCAGTTCCGACAATCATGTAGCAGCGCACTATATCTTCTGGTCCCGCCATTTACGCCGGAATTTTCTACGGTAACACAGATTTAAGGAGTTCGATTTACATCTCCGGCTGCCAACCTGTTCAAACCGAGTCTTTCCGCCGCAGACGACGGCTCTCCGCCAGCATGGCCATGCTGTGGGTCAGGTTCTGCAGGGTAATAATGCCGACCAGGCGCTGCTCCTCGACCACGGGAATCAAGCTCAGCCCCTGTTGCGTAATCTTGTGGAAAGCCGTGGCCAGCGACTCACCTTTCTGTCCTACGTCATACACCTGGTTCATGGCCGACTGCACGTAGGAGTTGCCGCTGGCGCGCAAGGCCTGCAGGATCTTCTGCTTCGAGATGACTCCTACCATATCGCTGCCGCGGATCACCGGGAAGTCATCCTGCAGACAGTGCACCGCCTTGTGCAGCGCGTCTTCCAGCGTGTCGCCGGGCGAGAGCGTGGCGAAATCAATGAGCATAACCTCCTCCAGCCGCACCTGCTCCAGGACGGAATGGAACACCACTGAGCGCTCTTCCAACTGCGCCCCGATGAACAGGCAGACTCCCACCACCACCAGCCACGGGTTCCAGACCATGCCGGCGAACATCAGCAGTATGGCGATGCCCTGCCCCAGGCTGACGGCCTGCCGGGTTGCCTGGAGCATTTCTATCCGTCTGGCAAACAGGGCGCGCAACACCCGGCCGCCGTCCAGCGGGTAGGCGGGTAACAGGTTGAAGCCCACCAGGAACAGGTTGACCCAGACCAGGCTGCGCAGCAGGTGGGCGGAGTGCACCAGGGGTTGTTGCCATAACCCGATGCCCGGAGAGAGCACAAGCAGGAGCGCGGCGCCAATGCCGGCAATGGCAAGGTTAGCGAGCAGCCCGGCCGCGGCCACCCGTAAATCGCGTTTCCAGAATGGAACCGTATCGGCGCCGGTTTCGCCAGCCACCTGCTGGCTTTCATCCAGTACAGCGACTCCACCAATGGGCAGAAGAATGATGGCGCGAGCTGGCACGTCGAGCCGGCGTCCCACTGCCGCCTGCACCAGTTCGTGGACGAGCACGGAAGCGAAGATGATGCCCACCAGCGCCAAGCCGCGGCCCGCGCCAATCGGACCCTGCGGCGGCGCCTCCGTAAACCACACAAACAGCAACACCAGGACGAAGGTGACGTGAATACGGATATCGGCGCCAAACATCCGCCCCGCTGGAAGAGACCAGTTTCTCATGCCTAGGAAATGGGGCGCTGGGAAGAACGCACCCTTAATCCTATAGTTTAGACTGAGCCGCCTGAGCCGCCTAGTTTTCCTGTGCGGTCGGGATGCCGATGAGGGTAATTGCAGGCAAATACCGCAGCCGTCCCCTGCGCTCGCTGCGCGGCCTGGATATCCGCCCCACCTCCGACCGCATGCGTGAAACCCTGTTTAATGTTCTAGTGGGCGGCGAGCCTGGCCGCCTGGCGGAAACTGTCTGGCTCGATCTCTATGCCGGCACCGGCGCGGTCGGAATCGAGGCGCTGAGCCGCGGTGCCCGCATGATCTATTTCATCGAAGAGAACGCCCGGGCCGCTGAACTGGTGCGGCAAAACCTGAGCTCCCTCCGCGTAGATGCCGAAAGTTTTGAGGTGGTCGAGCGTGACGTGCTGGCAGGCTTGCGGCGCATGGACGCCCACGCCGTAACCTGCGATTTTTGCTTTCTCGACCCGCCCTACCGGCAGCATGCCGCTTATGAAGAGACCCTGGGCCTCCTGTCGCAGTCGCGCTTGCTGCAGCCTGCCAGCATCGTTGTTGCCGAGCACGACCGCAAATTCGACCCTCCGGCAAAGGTCGGAGCCCTGCAGCGTTACCGCAAGCTTGAGCAGGGCGACGCGGGGTTGAGCTTTTATAAAAAACAGTAGTCAGGGGCCGGTGGTCAGGAGCCAGCCGACTATCGCCGCCTCCCGCGAAATGGCGAGTGAGCAGAAAGGGGCTGCCGGGTGCGGATAGCAAACTGCCAGTTGCTACATCAGGATTTCCTTCGCCCGTGCTGCAATGGGGTGCTGCATCTCCGCCAGTTCGTTCTTGACCAAGTTTAATCCGTAAACGCACTGCTCGAAGTGCTCGGAGAGGCGGGCGAACATGGGCGCTACCTTGGCGTACTCAAAAAACTCAAACTTGGAGACGATGTAGTAGCTCTCCTTGCCTGCTTTCATAAAATCCACGAAATTTTCCAGCCGCTGCCGCCGCATGCGGAAGTGATTAATGCTTTCCGGGAACATGCCGGTGAAGAACAGGGTAAAGTCTCCGATGTGCTTGCGCACCTGCCGTTCCCGGTCAAAGGAAGGCGCAGGGCCGAAAACGGGGTCGGATTCCAGCAGCATCTCGCCCACGTCATCCAGAGGCCTGCCGGCGGCGTTGCGCAGTTTGAAGAGCTGGTCCAGTTCGCAGAATTCGGCCAGGATGTTGGCCACATAGCCGCTTACTTCCGGGTCGCGCATGCCCACTTCGTCGCTGTAGTGCCGATCCACCAACTCCACAAATAAGGCCCGTAAGGGATGCGAATCAGGGATCACTTGGTCTCCTCGCCTTCTCCCGCGCCACCCGTGAAAAATGCGCGCGATTTGGCGTTTACTTAACGCAAGCCGCGTGGGAACGCAAGTGACTTTTGTTGGAAGTCGTTCGTGCTCCGCGTTTTCTCGCGCCCAGCGCGCCTTCCCACGCCTCTTATTGGACAGCTCACGGCGGTTTTTGGTTGTAGTTGTGGGATTTGTCGCCGTTCAGCAAGCACTTAGAATTATTGGCACTCGCACTCGCTGGCTGCTAAACGGGGCATCGCAAAAATGTGACACACTGGAAGCGGAGGAACCGTGTAATGGCACGTCAGAACATCTCCAGTGGTGCCCCTTGGGAACCCGTCGTCGGCTACTCCCGCGCCGTGCGCGTGGGTCCTTACATTCATGTCGCCGGGACCACCGCCGTGAAGAATGGCAAGGTGGTGGGCCAGGGAGACCCTTACGCCCAGGCAGTACAGATTTTCCGTATTGTGGAGTCTGCCCTGGCGCAGGCAGGGGCCACCCTGAAGGATGTGGTTCGCACCCGCACGTTTCTGGTCAAGATCGCCGATTGGGAAAAGGTTGGCAAAGCGCATGGTGAGTTTTTCCGCGATGTGCGCCCCGCCGCCACTATGGTCGGCGTCACCGCCCTGGTTTCCCCCGATATGCTGGTGGAAATCGAGGTAGACGCCATAGTTGAGCCTTAGCCTCGAGACCGCGAGGTACCAAGAGTCATGCTCTGAAGAGCTGCAGTCTGAGGACGGCATCTGTCAGACGTGCAACCCTGTTCTCAACAGGACAGTCCAATGGCTTAACGTGCTGTCCTGCAGCCGGTTACCTTGGTGGCATTTGTTGCACCGGGGGCCCGGAATTCAGCATCAAACGCGGTATAATAACGCCAGCTCTCGCCAAAGGACGGTCTATCTAAGATCGAAGTAACAATGTCTAACCGATTTAAGGCGCTAATTCTCTCCGTTTCTCTTGTCGTAGTGCTGTTCATGGTGGCTGGCGGCCTGGTGGTTCGGGCCTCCGACAATGACGGCGCTTACCGCCAACTCGGCGTTTACAGTGAAGTTCTGTCCCGCATCCGCAGCGAGTATGTGGAGGAGCCGAACATTCCCAAGGTGACCGATGGCGCTCTCCACGGGCTTCTGGAATCGCTGGATGCCAACTCCAGCTATCTCAACCCCGAGCAGTACAAGGAATACAAGGAGCACAAGCACGAAGGCAAAGCGGATGTCGGCGCCGCCATCTCCAAGCGCTTTGGTTATGCCGCGGTAATCGCGGTAGTGCCCGGCGGGCCGGCGGATAAGGCCGGCATTGAAGGCTCTGACATTATCGAGTCCATCGAGGGCCAAAGCACCCGCGACATGTCGCTGGCTGAGATCCGTGACAAGCTCTCCGGCACCCCAGGCTCCAACGTGCTGGTCTCTATCGTGCGCGCCCGGCGTGCCGAGCCGCAGAAGATGACGCTCACGCGCGAGGTGGTCGCTTACCCTCCGGTGAGCGACAAACTGCTTGAGGACCAGATTGGTTACTTGCAGGCTGACATCCTCAACAAGGGCAAAGCCCAGGAACTCGCCAGCAAGATCAAAGCTCTGCAGCGGCAGGGTGCCAAAAAGCTGATTCTGGACCTGCGCGACTGCGCCGATGGAGAGGAAGGGGAAGGGGTGGCAGTAGCTAACCTGTTCCTGAACCATGGCACCATCGCCTATTTGCAGGGCCAGAAATATCCCCGCCAGACTTTTAACGCCGATCCCTCCAAGGCGGTCACCAATCTGCCTCTCGTGGTGATGGTGAACCGCGGTACAGCGGGCCCGGCGGAGATCGTGGCCGGCGCCATCATGGAAAATGGCCGCGGTGACGTGGTGGGCGACAAGACCTTCGGTGTAGGTTCGGTACAGAAGCTGATCGAAATTCCTGACGGCTCCGCGCTCATCCTCTCAGTGGCCAAGTACTACACGCCCAGCGGTAAAGCCATCCAGGATACGGCGATTACTCCTAACGTGCTGGTGGCCGATGCCAGCCAGGACGTGGTTTTGCCCGATGATGACAGCAGCAATGCCACCGACCAGGAACGCAAACTGGAGAAGCAGCACGAAGACGATCAGCTGCACAAAGCCATTGACGTGCTGAAAACCAGGCAAGCGAAATCCTAAGCTTTCGCCCGCTTACACGAATCGCGCGCTCTAGGGCGCGCGATTTTTTTTATGGGAGCACCGTCCGGCCGGGGCTGTGTTTCGTTCGACGAACAGGTTCCGATGACTCCGGGGCAATAAGGCCGGGTGGCTACAAACCGGCAAAACAGAATTCAGGAGCAGGACCGGGTCAGGTGGTTGCCGGCTCGGCTGTGCATCTCCGCCATGTACTGCTGAAAGCGGCCACGGGAGGGCTCCGGCATGTAGAGGAAACGCAGTCCAATGCGGCCTTGGCTGTCCATCCAGGCAGTGTGACCGGTAGCGACCACCACCGTAGGGTTGGGGGTGGGCAACTGAAAGCGGGCTCGTACGGTCCGGGTCACGCGCATAGGGTGGGTCAGGCGGAGCGCCAACCCTTCGTTGCTGACGTTCACGGTGCGAGCCTCCAGCGTAGGTCCGCCGGCGTAGGTAATGGCGGCGGGGGTGTCCACCGGGTAACGGAAGTAACGCAGGTGCTCGCGCGTCATCAGCAGCAGGGAAATGCGCAGGTAGGGTCGGGAGCGGGCCGGAGACGACCCTTTGTTCAGGGCTGAATTCGCCCCCCCCTCAAGGGCCGATTGCACGCTCATGGAGTCGTCTACGAGGGCGAGGATGGGGGTGGATTTGCAGGCCGTGGCGGAACGAATGGCGCCGAGGGCCTCGCCTACACCAGGCACGCTGGTGAAATCGGCGATGAAGCCATCAAAGTGGCGGCGGAGGAGGGCAGCAATGGCGTAGTCAGGCTCCGATTCCACCTCAGCCAGCACCCCCCACTGGTGCAGGGGGGCCAGCAAACGAGCGGTGGAACGGGGGTCGCGAGTGAGGACGAGAGCGTTGAGCTGGCTCACAACATCAATCTACGTCAATTGGGTGGCTCCGGAACATGACACAGGTCCAACCTGGCGTGAGGAAGGTGGACAGCCGAAGCATGGCCAGGTTCGCAAGCGACGGGAAATAGGGCAGTGGGAGGCATGTCCGGGAGGACAATGCCGGAGCAGGATTGGCTGCGCCCGTGGTTACTTGCGATTCCGTGGCGGCGGGCTAGGATTTTCATGGAGCAGTTTCAAGCTTTGCCTCTTTGTATTCCGGGCGAAACGGGAAACGCGAAACTGAAAAACCCGCATGAAGGTCTTAATCATTGCCTCGTCTCGCCGGATTCGACGGCAGCTCATTGAGCAGGCTCAGGCGGAGGGACACGAAGTTACGGCCCTGGAACGAAAGCGGCCGCGATTTCGCTGGCGCCGCCCCCGGCATCGGGTATTTGCGGGAGACGTGCTCGACGAGAGCTCGTTGGGACCCGCGGTGGAGGGTCAGGAGGCAGTAGTTTGCTGGCTCACCCAGAAGGCCACCCGCCGGCCCACTACTTACCTCTGGGAAGGCACGGCCAATCTGATCCGCATGATGGAGAAGCATGGGGTAGGACGGCTGGTTTGCATCAGCGCCTGCGGCGCAGGAGACAGTCGTGGTCATTGTGGGTTTTTCTATGACAAAATCATCCAGCCGCTTTTCCTCAAACAGGTGTACGAAGACCGCGACCGCCAAGAGGAATTGATCCGCGGTACCGGGCTGGAGTGGGTGATTATACGTCCGGCGCGTTTGAGCAAAGGACGCCCCCGTGGCGAGTACATGGTGCTGACTGACCTGCGGAACTTCAAAGCCAGGCGGATCGCATTGCTTGATGCTGTGGAATTCACCCTGCAACAGCTGAGCAGCAATTTCTATCTTTTCCAAGCGCCCCTGGTGACGTACTGATTATCTCCCCGGGCTATAAGCCCAGGTGTTCGAAACCGCGGTGTCGCACGGCCCCGGCCTGGGCACGCCGATATGGAACGGCTGGGCTTGGCAGGGTTCCAGCCGTGCGAAACCGTTGTAAGGTCAATCCGGGGTATTTAAAGCCCCCTGTATTATGGGTGAACCCAGCAAGCACTGCCCGTTTTCAGGTCTCCCATTTAGAATGCCGTGAAGAGAGGCGCAATGAAAACCTTATTGCTGATGGCAATGTTCCTGGCGGGGACGGCGGTTTGGGCGCAGACTCCTTATGATCTTTCCGATGGCCGAGACTTGCAGGCCTTGTGCGAAGCCAATACCAAAGACGCCAGCCTGAATGCTCTGGCGCACACATTCTGCCTGGGCTATATTCGCGGAGTCACCGAGCAGGCTGGTTTCATCAAGAGCGCCAACGCCTGCGTGCGCGGAGCTTCCGACGAGGACATGAAGAAGCTGGTGACCCGGTTCCTGCAGAACCATCCAAAATATCTCCGGCAGAAAGCGACGCAGGTAATTACGGCGACCATGCAGGCCACCTTCCATTGCCGATGAATGACAAGCTGGCCCGAATCGCAGAAGCGGGCGCGCCTGCCCACAGGAGTTCACGTCCGGGCGGGATGCGAAAATGGAAACAGTGAAGGTGCGCCATGAAAGCAGCTGTGCTGAGCTCGCCCGAGCCGGTTTCCGAACGTCCCCTAGAAATTCGTGATATTCCCCAACCTGAGCCCGGGCCGGGCCAGGTACTGCTGCGGGTACGGGCCTGCGGGGTCTGCCGCACCGATCTGCACATCGTGGAAGGCGAGCTGCCGCCGAAACCCAAGCAGGTGGTGCCGGGACACCAGATTGTGGGCGAAGTAGCGGGTGGAGCAACGGCGGAGATGCCCTTGGGCGCTCGGGTGGGAGTTTCCTGGATGGGCGGCAACGACGGTGCCTGCTGGTATTGCAAGCACGACATGGAAAACCTGTGCGACGCGCCCACGTTCACCGGCTACAGCGTGAACGGCGGATATGCAGAATACGCGACGGCGCGCGCTGACTGGGTGTTTCCCCTGCCCTCCGAGCTCGATGATCTGCACGCGGCGCCGCTGCTGTGCGCTGGCATTATCGGCTTCCGCAGCCTGCGGGTAGCCGGCGTCGAGGCGGGTGAGCGGGTGGGACTGTTCGGCTTCGGCGCCTCGGCGCACCTGGCGCTTCCTGTCCTGCATGCCTGGAAGTGTAAGGTGTACGTTTCTACCAGGGGCGAATCGCACCGTAAGCTGGCTCAATCGCTGGGAGCGGAGTGGGTAGGAAGCGAGCGGGAGAAGCCGCCGCAGGAGCTTGATCGTGCTGTGACCTTCGCGCCCAGCGGCGAAGTGGTGGTGACCGCGCTTTCCAGCTTGCGCAAAGGCGGGGTGGTGGCCATCAATGCCATTCACCTGGACCGCATGCCGGAGTTCGACTACGATCGCCTGCTGTGGGGGGAGCGCCAGCTGCGTAGCGTGGCCAATATGACCCGGGCGGATGCGCGCGACTTTCTGCGCATAGCTGCGGAAATTGGCCTGCAGCCGAAAACCACGGAATTCTCCCTGGAGCACGTCAACGAGGCGCTCATCGCGCTGAAAAAGGACGCCATTGATGGGGCAGCGGTGATAGTACTGAATGACGATTGAAGATTGGTAGATTGACGATTCAAAACTCGTTTAGGTTTTGCCAACGCAAACGCCCCTGCCAGCGGTGGTTCGGGAGTCGGAGGCAGGGAAATCGTCAATCGAAAATCCTCAATCGTCAATGCCCCCGTTGACTATTTCCCCTCTCCTCCGTCTGTTACACTGCTTAGCACCCCGCAAAAGGCCACTTTTGACCATATCTGAGGTACAAACCATGCGAACAAGACTACTCCTTGCCCTGGGGCTGGCGGCATTACTTGCCCTGCCGGCCCTGGCTCAGACGGACGCACAGGCGCTCAAGCTGCCGCCCCTGCCATTACAGGACGTGCATCTGGGCAACGGCTTGCGCGTCATCCTGGCTCCCGACCACGCCGCCCCCGTATTCGGCATTTGCGTCACCTATAACGTGGGGTCGCGGAACGAACGGCCGGGGCGCACCGGTTTCGCCCACCTGTTCGAGCACATGATGTTCGAAGGCTCGCAGAACGTGGGCAAGGGCGAGCACTTCATTCTGGTGGAGAACAACGGCGGCGGCATAAACGGAACCACCACCGAGGACCGCACCAATTACTTCGAAGTGCTGCCCAAGAACCAGCTTGACTTGGCGCTGTTCCTGGAAGCCGACCGCATGGGACACCTGGCGGTGAACCAACCCAACCTCGATAACCAGCGCAACGCGGTGCAGGAAGAGCGGCGACTGGGCATTGACAACCAGCCCTACGGCAAATCGTATTTGGAAATCGACAACCTCTCCTTCGACAACTTCGCCTATAAACACTCGGTAATCGGCTCCATGCGTGACCTGAATGAGGCCACGCTGGGCGATGTGCAGGACTTCTTTCGCATCTATTACGCACCCAACAATGCGGTGCTGACCCTGGTAGGCGACTTCGATCCAGCGGCGGCGCTGGAAAAGGCAAGAAAATATTTCCAAGCGATTCCGCGGCAGCCCACTCCGCTGCAGCCCGACATGACGGAAGATCAGCACTACGGCGAGCGCCGCGAGACCATCTACGATCCGCTGGCGCGCCTGCCTATGGTTCTGATCTCTTATCACACTCCGCCGGGCAACACACCCGATAACTATGCCCTGCAGGTGCTGGGGGACATCCTGGGCCAGGGAGAAAGCTCGCGCTTCTATCAGCGCCTGGTGAAAGAGCAGCAGTTGGCCACCTCGGTTGACGTGCAGGCGGATGCGCGCCGCGGCCCCAGCCTGTTCTATGTAATGGCAACGCCGCGCCCGGGCGTGAAGCCCCAAGACCTGGAGCAGGCAATTTATAAAGAGGTTGCGGCGGTGGCCAAGGACGGGGTTTCGGCAGCGGAGATGGATAAAGCGCGCACGCAGTACCGGCGCAGCATGATTCAGACGCGCGAGTCGGATCTGCGAACCGCCATCCGCATTGGCCAGTACGCGGTGTTCTACAACGAGCCTGAACTGATCAACACCATCATGGACAAGTACGACGCGGTAACCGCGGAGCAGGTGAAAGCCGCGGCGCAGAAATACCTGGTGACGACGGAGCGGGCGGTAGTGACCACCTTGCCCGAACAACAAGCCGGCGCCTCCGCCGGGGGGAGATAGGGAGCCCGCCATGAGACGAAATCAAATCCTGGTTGCCATAATTTTGGTCGTGCTGTGCCTGGGGCTGATGGCCGGGGCGCAGGAGAGCAGCAAGTCTGTTCCCATCACCAAGGTGGAGCGCCTGAATCGCGCTCCGGTGAACAAGCAGGTGCTGCAAGTGACGCTGCCGCGTCCGGCGGAGTTTCATTTGCCCAATGGCCTGACCGTGCTGGTGCTGGAGCGGCACGAGCTGCCGACCGTGGACTTCGCTCTTTGGATCAAATCGGGCGCGCTGGAGGACCCCAAAGACTTGCCCGGCCTGGCCAAATTTACCGCCGACATGCTGCGTGAGGGCACCACCCACCGCAACAGCGCGCAGCTGGCTTCGGAAATTGACGCCATCGGAGCTTCCATACAGCCCAGCGCGCAGTTCGGCTCCAGCCACTCACAGGTGGTCGCCTCCGGACTGGTGGAAAACACATCCAAGCTGCTGGACCTGATGTCGGACATGGTGGAGAACCCCACCTTCCCCCAGGATGAGCTGACCAAGTACAAGTCACGGCAGCTGGCCGATCTGGAGCAGGAGCGCTCCGACCCAGGCTTCCTGAGCATGGAGCGCTTCCATCGCGTGCTGTACCGCGATTTTCCCGCCGCGGTTATCGCCCCTACTCCGGCCTCGGTGAAGGCGGTAAACAGCCAGCAGCTCAAGCAGTTCCACGAGCAATACTACGTTCCCAATAACGCCATCCTGGGCGTCGCTGGGGACGTACAGGCCAAGCAGGTGATGGCACTGATCGAGAAGTATTTCGGCGCCTGGAAGAAGCAGCCGGTGAGCGAGCCCAAGCTGGCGGCCTTGCCCACCCCGGCCCCGGCCAAGGTCTACCTGGTGGACCGGCCAGGCTCAGTGCAAACTGATATCGTAGCCGGAAACTTCGCGCTGCGCCGCCGAGATCCGGATTTTATTCCCTTGCGGGTAATGAACCGCATTCTGGGCGAAGGGGCAACGGGACGGCTGTTCCTGAACCTGCGGGAGGAAAAAGGCTACACCTACGGAGCCTACAGCTATTACACGGCGGACACCTACCCCGGAACCTTCATTGCGGAAACACAGGTCCGTAACGCGGTGACCGACGGCTCAATGCACGAGCTGATGGGGGAGCTGAAGCGGATTCGTGATGAGGCGGTGAAGGAAAGCGACCTGGAAGACGCTCGTCACGCGATTGTGGCGAGCTTTGCCTTGTCACTGGAGCATCCGGCTACACTGCTGAATTACTGGATGACCTCGAAGTATTATGGTCTGCCCGAGGACTACTGGGACCGCTATCCGGTGGAAGTGGCCAAGGTGACGCCGGAAGTGGTGCAGAGGGTCGCGCGCAAGTACATTGATCTTGATCACCTGCAGGTGGTGTGCGTGGGCGATGGCAAGCAGATCAAAAATGTGCTCAGCAAGTACGGCACGGTCGAGGTGTACGACACCAACGGCAATCCGGTGGCCGCGGCGGGAGGAAACTGAGGATTGGGTAATTGGGGAATCGGGCAATTGTGTAACTGATGTCGCCAGAGACGGGATGAAAGTTGATATGGCTCGATCGATGTATGCGTCGCAGAATTTCCGGTGAGTGGATGGGGACTGCCAGCACCGGGCGGTAAATTACCCAATTACCCGATTCCCCAATTACTCAATCAGGTCAAGCGCTGACCAGAGAGCCGATTTTTTCGCCAACGAGGACGCGCTTGATGTTGCCGGGGCGGTTGAGGTTGAAGATGATGATGGGCAGGTTGTTGTCTTTGCACAGGCTGATAGCGGTGGAATCCATCACCTGCAGTCCCTTCCTGAGCACATCCATGTAGCTGATCTGGTCGAACATTTTGGCGTCTTTGACCAGCACCGGATCGGCGTCGTAGATGCCGTCCACCTTGGTGGCCTTGAGGATGACGTCGGCCTTGATTTCCATGGCGCGCAGGGAAGCGGCGGTGTCGGTGGAAAAATAAGGATTCCCGGTACCGGCGGCGAAGACCACCAGGCGTCCCTTTTCCAGATGGCGCATAGCTCGGCGGCGGATAAAAGGCTCGGCGACCTGGTTCATCTCGATGGCCGACATGACGCGGGTGTAGACCCCGCGCTTTTCCAGGGCATCCTGCAGGGCCAGGGCGTTGATCACGGTGGCGAGCATGCCCATATGGTCGGCGGAAACGCGATCCATTTCCCGGGCCTGCGCGGCCACGCCACGAAAGAAGTTTCCGCCGCCCACCACCACCGCGATCTGCACCCCCAAGGCGTGAACTTCCTGCAGTTCGGCGGCAATTTCCTGTACGCGCTCTCCCTCCAGGCCAAAGCCCTGCCCGGCGGCTAGTGCCTCGCCGGAGAGCTTCAGCAGGATGCGCTTGAAAACTGGAGGGGTGGTGGTCATATGTCTATGGGGAAGTTTGCACTACAGGCTGTAAAGTTTCAAGGTTTCGCGGGTTTCGGTAGTGATGCACTGCATCACTACCCGGGTTTCAAGGTTTCAGAAGCCCTCTGTCCGAAAACCTTGAAACTGTGAAACCTGCGAAGCCTTACTCCGCCTTCGGTTCCGCCTTGCTGATGGCAATGGTCTCGCCGGCGTCGCCGACCTTGAAGCGGGCAAAGCGGCGCACCGAGATATTCTCGCCCAGCTTGCCGATCTTGGAGGCGATGAGCTGCGAAATGTTGACCGTCTGGTCCTTGATGAAGGGCTGCTCGTAGAGGCAGACCTCCTCGTAAAACTTGCCCATCTTGCCCTCAACGATGCGCTCCACCACGTTGTCAGGCTTGCCAGTAGCCTTGGCCTGGGCGCGGTAGATCTCTTTTTCGCGTTCGAAAGCCTCGGGGGTAACGTCCTCGCGGCGAATGAACTTGGGGTCGCTGGCGGCGATGTGCATGGCAACGTCGTGCACCAGTTCCTTGAAGTCCTCGGTGCGGGCCACAAAATCGCTCTCGCAGTTGACTTCCACCAGCACGCCGATTTTACCGCCGGCGTGGATGTAGCTGGCGACGGAGCCCTCACTGGTGACGCGGGCCGCCTTCTTCTGCATGGAGGCGATGCCCTTCTTGCGCAGGATGACAACCGCCTGCTCCAGGTCGCCCTTCGACTCGGTCAGCGCCTGCTTGCAATCCATCATCGGCGCTCCCGTC
Source organism: Terriglobales bacterium (assembly GCA_035496875.1). GTDB lineage: Bacteria > Acidobacteriota > Terriglobia > Terriglobales > Acidobacteriaceae > JAICWP01. The sequence goes on from DATJEH010000029.1 coordinate 16,483, forward strand.
TTGTCGCGGAGCTCTTTTACCTGAGCGGCGGATATATTTGCGGTAGTAGTGCTCATATTCTCCTCAATCTTACATGGCCCTTCGTGTCCCGCTGCCAGGGAGCAACCGGGTGTCTTTTGGCAGCGTCGAGGCTGTTCGTCCTCCGGCATTACAGCGACCACCGGCATCGGTCAACCTACACAAAACAACCCGCGCGGAAGCTGCGCACGCGGGTCGGATCTTGACGGATTTCAAGGCTTCCCCCGTTTCAAGGTTTCAAGGAAGCCACCAGATCGCAGCATTGTCGAAACTTTGAAATGCTTGAATCTCTGAAACCTTAGAACGTGTGCTGGCTCTCGACCTGCGGCACTTCCTCCGCGGCCTGCTCCTTGGCGGCCTCGGGTCGCTTGCGGGCGCTTCCGCCCAGCACGTCCTCCATGCTGATGTCTTCGCCGCCGGCGCCTTCCTGGGCGCCCTCCACCGAGGCTGCGCCTTCACCGGGCGCGGCAGCTTGCGAAGCTGCATACTGGGCGGCGCTCAACTCGGCTTCCTGCTTATCGCTGGCGGCTTGGGCGCCTTCAATCACCGAATCCGCCACTTTGGAAGCGAACAGGCGAATGGCGCGCAGAGCGTCATCGTTGCCGGGAATCACGTAATCCACTTCGCTGGGGTCGCAATTGGTATCCACAACCGCCACCACCGGGATGCCCAGTTTGCGGGCTTCGCGCACCGCGATCTGTTCCTTGTTGGAATCAATCACGAAAATGGCGTCGGGCAGCCGTCCAAGATCCTTGATGCCGGCAAGGTTGGCCTGCAGGTGCTTGCGCTCGCGCTCCAGCTTGATGACTTCCTTTTTGGGCAGCAGCTCGTAGCGGCCATCGGTGGCCATCTCGTCCAGCTCTTTGAGCCGCTTGATGGACTTCTGAATGGTAGCCCAGTTGGTGAGCAACCCGCCCAGCCAGCGCTGGTTCACGTAATACATGCTGCAGCGCTGCGCCTCCTCGGCAATGGCATCCTGCGCTTGGCGCTTGGTGCCCACAAAGAGCAGCAGCCTGCCGTCGGCGGTCAAGTCCTGCACGAATTTGGACGCTTCCTTGAACATCTTGAGCGTCTTCTGCAGGTCAATGATGTAAATGCCGTTGCGCTCCCCGAAGATGTACTCCTTCATCTTGGGATTCCAGCGCTTGGTCTGGTGCCCGAAGTGGACGCCCGCTTCGAGCAACTCCTTCATGGTGATGTTAGCCAAACAACCTCCTTCGTAATTTGCATCCGGCGCCGGCTCCGTGGCTTCACCGGATTAATTCCCGTCACCCCGACCCCGGTTGGGTGCGGGAAGATTGAAAAGCAGTGGCCAGTGGTCGTTGCCAATGGCCAGGAAAACCAATTGTCAGTGGCCAGTTCTCCGTCTTCAGGTAGTTAGTTCCAGGTTTCGAAGTTTCGAGACAAAACCACCGCATACAGAAACTTGAAACTCGAAACTGTGCTACCGCTTACTGAACTGGAAGCGCTTGCGCGCACCCTTCTGGCCGTACTTCTTGCGTTCCTTGATACGTGAATCGCGCGAGAGAAAACCCTCGCCCTTCAGTTTCTTACGCAGCTCCGCGTTGAACTCGAGAAGCGCGCGGGCAATTCCGAGACGGACCGCATCCGCCTGACCGTCCACGCCGCCGCCGGAGACATTGGCTAGAACATTGAAACTGCCGGTGGTTTCGCTAGAAACCAGCGGCTGGCGCGCCCGAACCCGTTGCGATTCAGTCACAAAATAGCGCTCAAAGGGACGATCGTTCACTTTGAAGTCGCCACTGCCCGGCCGCAAATATACGCGGGCGATGGCCGACTTGCGCCGGCCCGTTCCATAGTATTGAACCAGATCTGCCATGCAACCCGTTTCCAGTTTCAAAGTTTCGAGCTTCAAATCCCATTCCGGGAAACTTGAAACTTTGAAACTCGAAACCCGAACTCCTTCCTCAAAAAAAATGCCGGGAACTGATCCCGGCCAAAAGTCTTATGCCAACGCCAGAGCTTCCGGCTTCTGCGCCTGGTGCGGGTGCTTATCGCCGCGGTAAACCTTGAGTTTAGAAGCCATGCTGCGGCCCAGTTTGGACTTGGGCAGCATGCCGACAATGGCATCTTGGACGATAGCCTCGGGGCGGCGGGTCAGGCGCTTGCTGAATTCCTCGCTGCGCAATCCGCCCGGATAGCCCGTATAGCGATGATAAACCTTCTTTTCCGACTTCATGCCGGTGAGCCGGACCTTCTCCGCGTTGATGACTACCACATGGTCGCCGGTATCCAGAAAGGTCGTATAACGCGGGTTATCCTTGCCCTGGAGAATACGAGCGACACGGGTGGCTAAGCGGCCCAGAGGCTGGTCGCTGGCGTCCACGACGTACCACTTGCGCGCAATTTCCCCCTGTTTGGGGAAATAGGTTGACATCAAATCTCTCCCAGAATGAAAAACGGCTCAGAAGACCGCTGAATCAATCCCGCACCCATGAAAACACAGGGGCTCAGGCGGGCGACAACAGTTGTCCCAAAGATTAAAAGATAACGTAGCAGGAAGTGATTGTCAACGCGGCTACCCTCCGAGGTAACCCTCAGGTGGGATGCGCAACTGCTTGCTGGAAGGCCGCTTATTCATAGGCCAGAGCGTCTATGGGGTCCTTACGTGCGGCTTTGACGGCGGGGTAAACCGCGCCGGCCAAAGCGCCGATTAAAGCAATCAACGTAGCCCGCCAAATCCAAGCGCCAGTAATGTGCATGGGGACAATGGGCAAACGATCGCGAATCACGGCACGGACAATAAAGCTGATGGCAATGCCCACCCCGATCCCCACAAAGGCCAGAAGCCCGGTCTCGCGCAGAATGGCATTGACGATATACAGCTTGGAGGCGCCCAGCGATTTCAGGATGCCGATTTCGCGGGTGCGCTCCATCACCGCCGCATACATAGCCTGGAAAATGACGATAAAGCCGATGGTCACCGCCACCCCGATCACGACGGTAATGAACTTGTTAAAGCCGGGCAGGTTGGCGGGCGTCATCATGGAAAGATAGTCACGCATGGAGCGCACGGTGTAGTTCTCCATGCCGGGGACGTTCTTTACTTCCTGTACTACCAGGTTGGCGTTGTCGGGATTATCCAGCTTCACATAAAAAACTGAGACCTTGCCCTGAGAACCAATTAGTTCCTGCAAAGTGGCAAGCGGGACATATTTTCTTGCCCCCTTGCCGTGTTCCACGATTCCCGAAATGCGGAAGGAGTGGTTCAGAATTAGGATGTGGTCGCCCACTTTGACGTGGTTGGTGTCGGCAAAGAAGTCGTCCACCAGGGCATCATTGGGACGCTGGAAGGGACCGCCGGCCAGGTACTGAAAGGGACCGGTGAGGGGAAAAGTCTTCAAATCAATCCCATAAATGACTTCGACATTCCCTGTGGTGGTGAGCTGAGTCACGATGGGGGCAACGGCGACCACGTGGGGCAGCTTGCGGAGAATACCGGCCACTTTGATTGAAACGGGAGCGCCGGTGATGCCGCTAAGGAACGATGAACCCGGAGGAGTGACAATGACGTCGGCGCCAATACCCTCCTGCCGGGTGCGGGCGTCATTCAGCATCCCCATGGAGAGTCCCACGATAAGCAGGATGAGGATAACCTCCAGGGCTACCGCAATGATGCTGATCAGCGACCGAATCGGCCGGTGCAGCAGGTTCGCGACGATCATCTTGTTCATGGCTGAATAGTTACCTGGCTAGCTTACTAGCATTTGGCAATTACCCGGCAATACGGGCACAGCCGCCCCCGGCTGTGCGGCCGGGCGGAGCCCGGCTCCTCAGACGAGTTGCGCTCGCCTGGACGGCCGAGAGCAACCGTCCTCACATCTTGCCTTCCGGCTCCCAATCAGCTGCCCGGCTTTCGCGGCTGAGGCTGATCCAGATGCAGCACCTGCGAACCCGGGGGCTGCTGCAACTCAAACTGCTCGTCAGTGAGAGACTGATTGATCTGCAGCTTGACCATAGTGAGCACGATGGAGTATTCCTCCTGCGGCCGCCAGATCTGGATAACCGAAGGGAACCGGAAACCGCTGTAATCTCGAAAATCGCTGTAGCGGGTGTCCGTTGCCACGTACCCGTTTTGGTCATACATCAGCTGGCGATCGGGTTCGAGATTGGCGCGGTTGATGATGATTTTACGTTGCAAGTACCAGCCATGCCGGTTCTTGCTGATGATATCGAGTTCGTAATCCGGCTGCTGCATCCACCTATGAGTTCTGGGGTCCTGTATTTCTTCGTAGCCGTTCTCCAGGACCGCAATATCGCCGGAGCTGATCTCGCGCAGCAGAAGCGAATCGTAAATCTGCTGTGGGCGGATATTCTCCAGGGGCTGGCTGGAGGGGAGAATCACGTCATTCCGTCCCACAACGAACTTGTTTTTAGCGGGAATCCAGAGCTTGAAGCTCTCTCCGTTGCTGACCATATCGAAAGCGCGGTTGCGCACGATGGGCATCAGTCCGACCATGCGCAGCTTGTCCGGTTTGCGCACCAGTACATAGCCGCGGATCTGCTTGTATTCCGTGATCTTACCCTTCACCTCTCCGCCCACCGAGGTGTCAATATCTACAGTGGCGTTGAGCGTCCGGATATGTTCGGCTTGGGTATTGATGCCGTTCACCAATTCGTCGCGCGTGGCGCTCAGCAGCTTGGCAGTGCTGATCCGGTTCTCAACCTTGCGGGAGCGAAACAGGCAGCCGCTCAGCGGAAAAAGGGCAAGAAGTAGCAGCAGAACACGGCGGCGAACTGGGAGAGCCATGCGGCGGGCGTTGGTCCGATGAAGATTTTGAATGCTTTAAAGTATATAACGTCCGTCATCTCGGCCAATGTGTCGGGCGGACGGCGAACTCGTTTAGATGCAAGAGAAAGACTGAGGAAACGAGCCGTTTACCTGTCCACCGCAACCGCTTTGCGGTACAGAGCAACGTTATGGTTGTGTTCTTCCAGGGTGGCGGCAAACCGATGGTGGCCGTCGCCGTCGCTGACGAAGTACAGATAATTGGTGCTGGCAGGGTGCATCGCGGCCTGCAGCGAGGCCACTCCGGGATTCGCAATCGGACCGGGGGGCAGGCCGATGTGGCGGTAGGTGTTGTAGGGCGAGTTGAACTGCATATCGTCGTGGTGCAGGGCGCCGGTGTAGGAACCGGATAGCAGTTCGGCATAGATGACGCTTGGGTCGGCGTCCAGAGCCACCCGCTCATTCAGGCGGTTGTAGTAGACGCTGGCCACCACCGGGCGCTCCTCGGGCAGCGCGGTTTCCTTCTCAATAATTGAGGCCATGGTAACCGCCTGGTGCAGGTTGCCGCTAAGCCCCAGGACCCGGGCCTTGGCGCGGAACCGGTGCACCATCACGGCCAGCATGTCGGTTGGAGTTTGCGTGCGCGTGAACTGATAGGTGTCGGGGAAGAGGTACCCTTCCAGCGATGTGGCCTGAGGATCAAGGTCGTGGATAAGGACAATATCAGCCTTGGCGGCCTGCAGAAATTCCTGTCGCGAGCCCAGACCGGCGGTTTCCATCGCCTGGGCTATTTCAAACATGTTGAATCCTTCGGGGATCACTACCGTGTGTACGTAAACGTCGCCCCGTGCCAGGCGGCGGTGCACCTGAACGAGATTGGCAGGATGATCGAAAAGGTATTCACCCGCCTTCAAGGTGTGGGGATGAACCACGAAATGCCAGAGCAGGAAAGCTGTGGAACTGCGAATCACACCGGCGGATTTGAGTGCCTTTGCGATATGCCTGGTGCCGTAGCCGGGGTGCAGCAGCACAGTCTTCTGTCCCGTCGGTCGCAGCGGCAGCCACAGTGCCCAAACCAGCCAGGCGGCAACCACCAAAATGCCAACGGCCAGCAATTTGAGCAGAGTCCGCATTTGTCACAGTTTAGATGATTACGGAACGCCGGATGTAAGCCAATGGTCGCTGGACGCCAGGCCATGGCAGTGGCTACCCGTTCGTGGCCGCAAATGGCCTTTTTATTGCTCCTCCGAAGAGCAGGCTGCATCTGATTACAAAAGGGAGGGATAGGCAGCATGGCCAAGACCGCGTTGGAGGATTTCCGCTGCTTTGCCGGGATCGCCGAATCCTGGGAACTGGTAAAAACGGGGCTGGTGGTCATCGCCGGCACTTCCTACAAGCTGGAGCTCTGGCACTCCTATTCCAACCCGGACATTCCCTATTACGTTTCCACTTACGTCCAAGAGGAGGGAGTGTGGCGCAAGCTGCCCGACCAATCCTTCCCCATCGCGCCCAGTGGAGAAGAGGCGATGCGCACGGCCATGGCTTTTCTGGTGGAGAAGCAGAGTGACTGACGTTTAAAGATTTGCGATTGACGATGGAAGTCGCTCAGCCGAAATTGAGCGGCGCAGCCTCGGCCGACGAAATTGTTAATCTTCAATCACCAGCGTCAATTAGCCCGGTGCAGCCGCTCGAACTGTTTTTCGTCGGCGGGCAGGAAGTAGCCGACCACGATGCCCATGGCGCCGTCCCGCAGAACGTGGCCAGTGGGATTGTCGTAGGCGGCGGTGACCTGCATGTGGTCTCCCGCGGCGACCTTGTAACCGCCCTCATCCGTGAACATCACGATGGGCATGGAAATGATGTGGCCGCTAGGATCCAGTTTGGCCGCCAGAGTGGCCACCGTTTGCTTGCGGGACAAGTTCTCCAGCACCAGTTCGTGGCCGTAGTCATGCATGTGGCCGCCTAACCCCAGCAGGATTCCAGGGTAATTCATGGTCACGTCGCCGGCGGTGACATTGCGGCCGGGCTTGAGGTCGTAGCTGGAATCGCCGCAGCTCTTCACGTCCAGCCAGGTGGGGTAAACGCTGCGCATGGCGGTGGCGGCGCTCTCCGACCGGGTGTATTCCATTCCGACTTCCAGATAGACCTGGGGATAACTGGTGGCGGTGGAGTTATGAAACATGCCGGTGATGCGGATACGGTCACCGCGACGCACAGGGTAGCCGTAGCCAGGGGTGGAAGGCCAGTCGTTCATCTCCCCGCCGGCGCCGAAGATGTGCTCCTGCTTGTTGGGACAAACGAAGTCGGGGCGGGCGGTGTTGTAGAAGGCGACGTGATGCAGCAGGCGGCTGGGCACGGCCTTGCCCCGGCCGTCCACCAGGCGGGGATGGTAGGCGCGAATCCAGCCGTCGAAGGGCATACTCAGGAACTGCGGGGGCGGTTGCGCCGTGTGCATGTGGTCGGTGTGCGCGGGCAGGTTCAGCGGCCCCAGGCGGACCGTGAGCACCTGAGCGGCAGGATCGTCCTTGACCTCGAGCCCGGCTCTGCTGTTCTGGGGCATGTCCATGCCGGACATGGATTGGGCACAGAGCGGCGCGGCGGAGAGCACGATAACGAGGGAGGCACGCAAAAGACAGGCTAAAAGTTCCATGGTCCGCTAAGAGCTTACCAGTTCCAGGCCTGTCTGCCCGAGCCGCAGCCCACAATTCGGCGGGCCAGGGCCCGGCCCTTCCAAGCCCCTAATGCGGCCGCGCGGAGAGCATGCCCAGCACCTCGCGCAAGCCCTGGCGCACCCGCTTCAGCTCGCTGGTGTGGCGAGTGGGAAAAGGCAATGCGGTCTGGTGGGCTGTAGCAGCGCGCGCCTCATCGCGCAGGTGCTGGCGCGCGCCCGCAATGGTAAAGCCTTCCTCATAAAGCAGCTTGCGGATGCGCAAGACGCTATCCACATCGCGGCGGCGGTACATGCGTTGTCCGGTGCTGCTCTTGGTGGGGCGCAGTTGGGGAAATTCCGTTTCCCAGAAACGCAGCACGTAGGTGGGCAGCTCGCACAGTTCCGCCACTTCGCCAATGCGGAAATAGAGCTTGTCGGGGATGATCGGTTCGATGGACTTGGACTTCTCCGCTTTTTTTTTGGTTAGGCTCATCCTTCTTCCCCAACGAGAAAGTATGGCGTGCAGGAAATGGGCGCTGGCGTGTTTCTAGCACGATGCGGGGCGGAGAACAACAACTTTCGTCACAATTTGGGATTTTAGAAACGGGGCGGAGCGTCAGAAGAAAAAAGGTCCCCGCATAGGCGGAGACCTGGAACTCTTCAGGGCCCATGCGAGGCGGAGCCTCGCTTTAGTGTTTCTTCTTTTTCTTTGCCTTCTTCTTCATCGGCATCGAAGTTTTCCCTCCGTGAACATTTTCCCTTGCAGGTACGAAAGGGCCCCGACTGCTCTCGCTGCGAGCAGCACTTCTAGGGTGATGGTGGGATGGAAAAGTTCCGCTGTCAATTACAAATTTGGGTTCCCCCGGGATGGGATAGCGGGCAGCGCAAGAATGTTGTGGAAAAAGAGGAATCATTTATCGCTATGACGCGAAACCCAAGATCCACCGCCGAGACCGAGTACACGAAGAAATTCAGCGCAAATTTTTGGAATCCAACAAATGCGACAAAACAACCTGCATGTCCCTCCCATAATTTCCAGTTTCACTCCGCGAGCTTGGCGTCCGGCGGTAAGTTTTGTTTTTTGCCGTGGAGACGTAAACTTTCCTCTCATGGCCAGTGATTCCATCGAGCTGGAAGTTTTTAAGAACATCTACCATTCCATCGCCCAGGAAATGGGGGCGGCGCTGCGGCGCACCGCCTTCTCGCCCAACATCAAGGAAAGGCGCGATTATTCCTGCGCGGTCTTTGACGGGATGGGTGCGGTCATCGCCATGGGCGACCACATGCCGGTACACCTGGGCTCCATGCCCATGTCAGTGCGGGCGGCGCTCGAGCGATTGCGCCTGGGCCCGGGGGACATGGCCATGCTTAACGACCCCTTCCGCGGCGGCACCCACTTACCTGACATCACGCTGGTGGCGCCGTTTTACGCGGGGCGCGCACCCGGACCCCGCCAAGCGGCGAATTTCTTTGTGGCCGCGCGCGCTCATCACGCCGACGTGGGCGGAGCCTTTCCCGGTTCCATGGGGCCGTGCCGGGAAATTTACCAGGAAGGGTTGCGCATTCCCCCCGTGCGTTTGGTGAGGGGTGGAACAATTGACGACGACGTGCTTGCCCTGGTGCTGAACAACGTGCGCACGCCGGGGGAAAGGGAAGGCGACCTGGGGGCACAAATCTCTGCCTGCCACACCGGACTGACACGCCTGGGAGAAATTTGCCGGCGCTACGGCCTGCGGCGCGTAACGGCAGCGGGGAGCGAGTTGCTGGACTATTCCGAGCGCATGATGCGCGCCTTCCTGGCACAGGTGCCGGCGGGAACCTATAAGGCTGAAGACGCGCTCGACGATGATGGCGTCAGCGGGCGCCCGGTGCGCATCGCGGTGACTGTCACTTTTCGCAAAAGCGGGAAGGCAGGACCGCTGGTTACGGTGGACTTTACCGGCAGCGCAAAGCAGGTGGAAGGCGGCATCAACGCGGTGGAAGCCATCACTTGGTCGGCCTGCTTCTATGTATTCCGCTGCCTCCTGGCGGAGGATGTACCGGCCACGGCGGGGCTTATGCGCCCCATCAAGGTCATCGCGCCCTCCGGAACAGTGGTGAACGCCCGCCTGCCGGCGGCAGTGGCAGGTGGAAACGTGGAGACATCGCAGCGCATTGTGGATGTGCTGCTGCGGGCCTTGGCGGAGGCCATTCCGGAGCGCATTCCTGCGGCAGCCTCCGGCACCATGAATAATCTGACCATCGGCGGCACGGATCCGCGCAACGGTGAGCCTTTCGCCTACTACGAAACGGTGGCCGGAGGCATGGGAGCGCGGCCCACCAAGCCGGGAGTTTCCGGCGTGCACACCCACATGACCAACTCGCTGAATACCCCGGCGGAAGCGCTGGAATACGCCTATCCGCTGCGGGTGCGGCGCTACTCGTTGCGGCCAGGCAGCGGCGGAAGCGGCAAATTCCGCGGCGGAGACGGCATTGTCCGCGAAATCGAAGTGCTCACCGATGCCCACGTCGCCTTGCTGGCGGACCGGCGCCAGGGCCGCCCCTACGGGTTACACGGGGGTGAGCCGGCCGCCACAGGCCGCACGGAAGTGCTGCGGGAAGGCGGCAACAGCGAACATCTTCCCGGCAAGACCAGCGTGCGACTGAAAGCGGGCGAGCGCATTCGCGTGGAGAGCCCCGGGGGCGGTGGCTGGGGCGCGCTCCGTAATTAAGAGTTGGGCGGGCGGGATGCGGAATCTGGGAGGGCGGGTGTTACTTTGACCAGGGGTTGCTGTTTGGCGGGTGGGGAACACAGGCGGACAGAACCTACTTGCACATTCCTGCGGCTGAGATATCATTAGATAGCTCGGAGAAGATAGCTGGATATTTTTATGACGAAGCAGAGAACAGCTTTGCTGGTGCGCTGCTCGGAGGAAGAAGCAGAAGCCATTCGGGAAGCCGCCAAACGCGAGCGGCGCACCATCAGCGGCTTCATCCTCAATGCGGTGCTGAACCGCATCGCCAATCAGAAGAAGATCGAGCAGGCGTGGCGGAAGCCGGGTGGCGGGAAGCAGGCGCGCGCGGCCGCCGAGTCACTGGACTGATTTATCGGCGCAGGCGTTTGCCCCGAACGCCAGCGGTCGCGGACATTTGATAACCCTGCGGTGCCTCTCGCGACCCTCCTTCCAGCAAAGCAAGCATCTGTTGCAGATTTTTCATCTTCTCACGGATGGTTTCCAGGCCCGGTGTTTGGGGAGACAGGCCCGTAATATAGGAACTGAGGGTGTCATACGCTTTTCGCGCACTGCGAGCGTTGCGCGACCTTCTCTCAGCATCAGCCGACTGCAAGGCAATGCGGGCCAGGGTGATGCCGGTGCCCACTTCGGCGTCCAGGAAGGACACCTGGGCGGTTACAGTCGCATGCCGCAGCTGGTACCAGTCAGAAACCATCATGGTTTTCCTCAACTGATCACGAACCTTGTAGCTCCTGTCGAGCAGTTCGTGTCTGCGCGAAAGGATTCGGTAAAGTCGTTTGCAGATATTGTGATCGCCGGAACTGTTTTGCGGTTGCTCGCCGGGCGATTGTTCTCTGGATTGCGCGCTTCAGGCTTCCCCTTGAACCAGGTCATGGTGAACCGTAGCGAAAAATTCTACCGTCCTCTGCTTCGTGAACTCCGCTTCCCCGTCTTCTTTTTGTTCTTGTGCGCCGCCGGCGAGCGGCTATTTCCTGGGTTAGAGGAAGCCCGGGCAACGCTGGCCGCGCGCTCGCGCGAGCCTCCAAACATGATGAGTACGCCTTCCATGGCGGCGGGCGCAATGGGAGTAAAGTGAACGTCACATACTTGACGTGCGGCGCCGATATGAAGACTCAGGTTGCGCAAAACTGTGCCTTTGTGGCGCTTAAGAACTGCCCGCGAGCGGCGCACCAGGATGCGGCTCAGCGATTGCTCCAAGGGCAGGTGGTCCATAGAGACACCCACCGCCGAGGTGGCGCTCACTCCAAACAATTTCTGCGCCGCCGCATTCCATAGCTGGATTTTCTCTTTCCGATCCACCAGCATCACCGGCCACGGCATCCGGCGCAGCGTCTCGCCGTAACGAGCAGTGAGTTCGTGCAGGGCGCGCGTGCGCTGCTCCAGTTCCTCGTTCATGTTCTCCAGTTCTTCGTTCAGCGACTGGAGTTCTTCATTGGTGGTTTCCAGTTCCTCGTTGGTGGACTGCAGTTCCTCGTTAGTGGTCTCCAGCTCTTCGTTGGTGGACTGCAGCTCCTCATTGGTGGTTTCCAGTTCCTCGTTGGCGGACTGCAATTCCTCTCCCGTGGCTTCCAGTTGCTCGACGGTGCTCTGCAGTTTCTCCTGCAGACTGACGTCAGCGCAGTGTATGAGGGTTCCGGTGCGCTCGCCTTCGGGAGAGACGATCGGGCGGATAGTGACGTGGATGGCCTTTTCATCGGCCTCGCCGCCTACCGTGCATCGAAACTCTACTGGATCCACTTTGGCGCGGCTTTTCTCCAACCAGCGCGCCACCTCCGGGCAACGCACCGCAATCTCGCTGTCTTGCAGCCGCCGTCCCTCCACCCGAGTGCCTGCCAATCCCCAAATGCCCAGGGCTGCGTCATTGTGAGTGACGATAAGGTCGGTATTGTCCAGTTCCATGATGCCGGAATTCAGTGTGTCCAGAATGTAGCGGTGGTAAAGCTGCAGGCTTTTGAGCTCTTGTGCGTTTTTGTCCATGATGGGGTTTCTCGCTTCTGCCTCGCGCATGGGTGCGAGGCCGCGAACCTCTTCATTATTGTTGCCGAGGCGCTGGAACAAGCGCCAGCGCACGTTGAGCGGTCGGAACAGGTGTGACTCGCTGAGCTTGGACTCGGCCTTGCCCAGAAAGAGTATGCCTCCCGTCTCCAAAGCATAGTGCATGCGACTGAGAATTGCCTTCTGGGTGACATTATCAAAATAAATCAGCAGGTTGCGGCAGATGATGAGTTGGCAGTGGGAGATGGGGGCGTCCAGCATCAGGTTGCTGCGGCCGAAGATGAGGAGGCGGCGCTGTTCGCGATTAATACGCAGGCGGGTGCGGCCGCTGAAATATCGCTCCCGCCATTCGGGGCGGACCCGACGCAGGGCGTCGGCGGAATACTCGCCGCGGCGCGCGATAGTGAGCGCTTCTTCGTCAATGTCGGTGGCGTAGATTTTGATATCGTAATCGCTCAACTTTTCCCGCAACAAGTCGCTCACCAGGATTGCCAGTGAATAGGCTTCCTCGCCGGAAGCGCAGGCGGCGCTCCAGGCACGAAAGCTCTCGCCCGGCTTGAGGCGGCGCAGCATGTTGGGAAGCACGCTGGTGTGCAGCGCCTCCCAGGCCAGCGGGTCGCGAAAAAATTCCGTGACGTTGATCAGGATAGTGTTCAGCAGGCTGTCAACTTCACCCGCATTCTCGTGTACCCAGTCGAGATATTCGGAGTAGGAGCGCGTGTTGACCGCGGCCATGCGCTTGCGGATGCGGCGCTCCAGGGTTGTAGTCTTGTAGCCGCGCAAGTCGAGATTGCGGTTGTTGGCCAGTTCCTCAATCAGCTGGTGCAGCGATAATTCGTCCTTCTCAGTCATCTGTCACTGTTGCGCACAGCTGGACCAGAGTCTTAGCCAGCCGTGCGATGGGCAGGACAATATCCACGCAGCCAGTAGCAACCGCTGCGTAGGGCATGGAACTGAATTCAGAACTGGCCGGATCTTCGGCCATGGTGGTGCCGCCGGCGGCCTTGATGGCCTCGATGCCGGCAGCCCCGTCCCGCCCCGAACCGCTTAAAACCACTCCGATGGCGCGCTGCCCGTAGTTTACCGCAACCGATTCGAACAGCAGGTCAATCGAGGGCCGGGAATGATGCACGGCGGGCGTGCGCAACAGACGCACAGCCCCGGGTTCGGCCAGCAGGTGCAGGTTGGGGGCAGCCACGTACACTACCCCGGGCACGATCTTCTCTCCATCAGTTGCCTGGTGAACGTGTAAGCTGGTCTTACGCTCCAGCAGTTCGGCCAGCACGCTGCGGTAATCGGGGCTCAGATGCTGGACCACCAGAATGCCGCAACCAAATCCCTCCGGCAGGGGGCCAAGCAGGCGCGAAAGAGCGTTGAAGCCGCCGGCAGAAGCGCCCAGGGCGACGACGTCAAAGTCGCCTCCTGCATGATGTCGCGGCTTCCTCATTTTGCTGGCCGTGATCTCAGATGCAGCCCGCATAGGAGACTCCGGCACTCTCTGCCATTCCTAGCATACCTGAAAGGCGCGGATACTATCTGTAAACCGGACCCTGTACGGTTAAAAGGGCAGCCGCCTCAAGGCGCGCTATGGGATGCGCGCCAGGCCCACATTTGTTGATACTCTGCCGCTATTCAGCAACACGGACTCTGAGCCTGTGTTTCGAAAACTCGGCCGCAAGCTACCTTTGGCGATGCATGGAAAACGCGGTGGGCAGCCGCACCCTGGGCCGCCCTCGCCGCTCAAAAATTGGCGATCTGAAAATTCAACACCGCCATGGCCAGCCGGTACTGGTAGTTGGCCTGGGCATTGCCGATCTGCGCCTGGGTCTGCTGCAGCTGTGCCTGGCTGAGTTCCACAATGGAAGCCAGGCCCAGCTTGTAGCGCGTCTGCGAAAGGTCCAACGCCAGGTTGGCCTGCTGCAGCAGCTGCCGGCTGACATCTAGGCGCTGGTAAGCGGTGGCGGCGTTAAGCCAGCCGGTGCGGACGTCGCGCGAGATGCTGTCCTGCAGGTCGCGCAGCTGCTGCTGGGCGGCCTGAGCGCGTAACTGCGCTTCACGGGCTCGCGCGGTATAGAGAAATCCGTTAAAGATCGGTACTTCAATGTTCACACCCACGGCTCCATACCAGGGTGCGAGAGCAGTATTGCCGGCCAGAGGAGTGGAGCCGAGAGCGCCCAAAGCGCGGACGGTAGGGAA
>DATJEH010000030.1:0-21406 GCA_035496875.1 Terriglobales bacterium
CGACCCGCAGACCGGAAAATACAGCGCCATCATCAGCCGCGTGCTGCGCATCTCCGGGGCGGTGTGGCTGGCCCTGGTGAGCGTGTTCCTGGTGATGATGTTCCGGACGGAGCCAAAATACAGGGTTCAAGGACGGGCCAAGTAAGGTATGTTTCCGAATTTTCCAATCTGGCCGGTGCGGGCCGCGACCTCGGCAAGCAATCTGGACGCGCTGTTCATCTTCTTATTGCTGGTGACCGGCATGGTCACCATCATGATCTTTATCCTGGTAACGCTGTTTGCCCTGCGCTACCGGCATGACCGGGTGGAAAAGGCGACGCCGATTCTGGGTTCGCTGGCGCTGGAGACCACGTGGTCGCTGGTGCCCTTCGGAATTTTCCTGATCTTCTTCGTGTGGGGAGCGGTGATCTATTTCGGGGAACGCACCGCCCCGGCGGACTCGATGGACGTGTATGTAGTAGCCAAACAGTGGATGTGGAAACTGGAGCACGCGGACGGGCAGCGGGAGATCAACGAGTTGCACGTGCCGGTGGACCGGAACGTGAAGCTGATCATGACGTCGCAGGACGTAATCCACAGCTTCTTTGTGCCCGCCTTCCGGCTGAAGCAGGACGTACTGCCCGGGCGCTACACCACACTGTGGTTCCACGCCATCCGGCCGGGAACCTACCACCTGTTTTGCGCGGAATACTGCGGCACGCAACACTCGGGAATGATTGGCAGCATCATCGTGATGAATCCGGCGGACTACGAGGCGTGGCTGTCGGGCGGGGGAGGGGAAGGCTCGCTGGCTTCGACGGGACAGAAACTGTTTCAGCAACTGGGATGCGGCAGCTGCCATCGCTCGGATACGCAGGGCCGAGGCCCCAACCTGGTGGGAGTATTCGGCAAGCCCGTGCTCCTGGAAGACGGGCGGACGGTGACGGCGGACGAGAATTATGTGCGCGAGTCCATCCTGAACCCGGGAGCAAAGATCGTGGCCGGGTTCAAAAACATCATGCCCAGCTTCCAGGGGGTGGTGAACGAGGAGCAGTTGCTGAGCCTGATTGCGTATGTGAAATCGCTGCAGGGGTCGCAGCCGGGCGGGATAGTGAGCAACCGGCCGGCCGTGCCCAACGTGTCAGTTAGACCAAGGGTGAAGTGATATGGCGAGCGCAAGCACAATAACCGCAGAGCGCGAACACTACCTGAACGCGGATTACGGCTTCCGGTCATGGCTGTTGACCACCGACCACAAGCGGATCGCGTTGCTGTACCTGATTTCGATCACCTTCTTCTTTTTTATAGGCGGGTTCTTCGCGCTGCTGATACGGCTGGAACTGCTGACCCCGCAGGGCGACCTGGTGCAGGCGGACACCTATAACAAGCTGTTCAGCATGCACGGACAGGTGATGATCTTTTTCTTCCTCATACCGGCGGTGCCGGCGGTGTTGGGGAACTTTCTGGTGCCGATGATGATCGGGGCCAAGGACCTGGCCTTCCCGCGCATCAACCTGCTGAGCTGGTACCTGTTCATTGTTGGCGGCGGGGTAATGCTGTACACCATGCTGACCGGGGGCGTGGACACGGGCTGGACCTTTTACGTGCCGCTGAGCACGGCTTACCTGGGCACGCACGTGGTGCTGGCGGCGGTTTCCATCTTTATCGCGGGGTTCTCCTCCATCTTAACGGGCTTGAATTTTATAGTGACCATCCACCGAATGCGTGCGCCGGGGATGACGTGGGGACGGATGCCCCTTTTCCTGTGGTCGAATTACGCCACTGCCATTATTCAGGTTCTGGGCACGCCGGTACTGGCGATCACCCTGGCGCTGGTGGGACTGGAGCGCATGTTCCACCTGGGAGTATTCAACCCGCAGTTGGGCGGGGACCCGCTGCTGTTCCAGCACCTGTTCTGGTTCTACTCGCATCCCGCGGTGTACATCATGATTCTGCCGGGGATGGGGGTGGTTAGCGAGATCATTCCCTGCTTCTCGCGCAAACGCGTGTTCGGATATGAATTTGTAGCTTTGGCCAGCATCGGGATTGCGGTACTGGGTTTTCTGGTGTGGGCGCACCATATGTTCGTGGCGGGCATCTCGCTGTATTCGGCGATGGTGTTTTCCTTCTTCAGCTATCTGGTGGCGGTGCCTTCAGCGATCAAGGTGTTCAACTGGACGGCCACCATGTACAAGGGAAAGATTTATTATTCGACGCCCATGCTGTACGCCATGGGATTCATCGGGCTGTTCACCATGGGCGGGATGACGGGGTTGTTTCTGGCTTCGCTGGGCGTGGACGTGCACGTGACCGACACCTACTTTGTGGTGGCCCACTTCCACTACATCATGGTGGGAGGCATGGTGATGGCCTACCTGGCGGGCATGCATTTCTGGTGGCCGAAAATTTCCGGACGCATGTACCCGGAGGCCTGGGGCAAGCTGGCGGCGATGATCATTTTTATCGGCTTCAACCTGACGTTCTTTCCGCAGTTCATTCTGGGATGGACGGGAATGCCGCGGCGCTATCACGCGTATACGCCGGAGTTCCAGGTGCTGAACGTGCTTTCGACGGCAGGATCCACGGTGCTAGCGGTGGGCTACCTGCTGCCCATGGTGTACTTCCTGTGGTCGCTGCGCTACGGGAAGGAGGCCGGGGACAATCCCTGGGGCGCGGCCGGCCTGGAGTGGAAGACGGCCTCTCCGCCGCCCACCTATAACTTTGAAGAGACACCCGTCGTGACCTGGGAGGCATACAACTACGACGAGCTTCCCGAGGAGGTCCCCGTTGTCGGATAGCAGCCAAGCCCTGGCGACCCACGAACTGCGGCACCATTTCGAGGACATGGAGCAGCAGCGGGACGCCTCCGCCATGGGCATGTGGGTATTCCTGATCACCGAAATCATGTTTTTCGGCGGCAT
The DNA here is from genome assembly GCA_035496875.1 of Terriglobales bacterium. Taxonomy (GTDB): domain Bacteria; phylum Acidobacteriota; class Terriglobia; order Terriglobales; family Acidobacteriaceae; genus JAICWP01. The sequence goes on from DATJEH010000030.1 coordinate 2,901, forward strand.
GTTCATGGCCTACCTGCTATACCGCTACGAGTATTTCCAGGCGTGGCAGGAAGGCAGCCAGCACATGAACTTCTGGATCGGCACCATCAATACCGCGGTGCTGATCTGCAGCAGCCTGACCATGGTATTGGCGGTGCTGGCCATCCAGCAGGGACGGCGGCGCCTGACCTCGGTGATGCTGGCGATTACCATCTGCTTCGCCATCACGTTCATGGTGCTGAAGGGAATCGAATACCACGAGCACTGGCTGGCGCACGAGTTTCCCGGTTCGGCGTTTCATTTTGCCGGAATTGACCCGCGGCACGTGGAGATGTTTTTTGTGTTGTACTTCGTGATGACCGGTTTCCACGCCCTGCACGTGCTGATCGGAATCGGGCTGGTGTCCACCGTGCTGTACATGAACTCGCGGGGGCATTATTCGGCGGACTATCACAATCCCATCGAAAACGTGGGGCTGTACTGGCACTTTGTGGACCTGGTGTGGATTTATCTATACCCCTTGCTGTACCTGATCGGCCACCATCACGTGGGTTGAGAACGACATGGAAAAGATCATAAGCGGGAAAGTGTATTTCACGGTCTGGGCGGCGCTGATGTGCCTGACGGTGACCACGGCGGCGGTCTCCTATGTGGACCTGGGACAGTTCAGCATCGTGGTGGCGCTGCTGATCGCGACCCTCAAGGGCTCTCTGGTGGTGTTGTTCTTCATGCACGTCAAATATCTCAACGTCAAAACGACGCTGCTGGTGATCGTAGCGGGATTTTTCTGGCTGGCGATTCTGCTGCTGCTGACCATGACCGATTACATCACCAGGGCGTGGTCGTAAGTTTTCCCAGGACTTCCGTCCTGGGTTTTCCTATACCGCCGCTGCGCGGCTGATCTTCCGGTTGAGCACAGAACCTGCCGTGAGGGACCTACGCGGGTGAGGGCGCCCGCGCCACAAGGTCAATTTCAGATTGCGAATTTCCGTGCGCTAGCCTGACACGGCCGCGATGGCCTGAAAGCCAGGCCGGGAGTTGCTTTCGCGGCAGGAAGGGGTTGCGATATACTCCGCGAGAGAAGTGGTTGCAGAGGTGAGCTATGGGTTTTTGCACATCGTGCGGGGCGACGCTGGAGGGAACAGGGAAATTTTGCACTAAATGTGGTGCAACGATAACAGGAAGCTCAGATTTCCAGACTGCGGCTGCCGCAAACCCGGCGGGAGCGGCAGCGAAGCCGGCCATGGCTGCGGCTCCGGCAGCAACTCCGGGGCAAGGCGGGGGAGCGCTGAAGGCCATTCTGATCGTGGTGGCGATCGTCATTGGAGTGATCGTACTGGGCGGAGCGGTGATCGGATTTGGGGCGTGGCGGTTGATGCGCAACACGCATGTCGAGGCGAGCAAAGATGGGGCGCGAATCGAGACGCCGTTTGGAACCGTGGAGAGCAATACCAACGCGACGGCAGCGCTGAGGAAGCTGGGAGTGGATGTGTATCCGGGAGCGCGGCCGCTGCCGGGGGCGGCGGTGGTCAGCATGGGCTCGATGAGCACGGTGACGGCGCAGTTTGAGACACCGGATTCACCCGACCTGGTGGAGTCTTTCTACAAAGCGCGCTTTCCGCGGTCAAATATCAATGTGGCCGATCAGAACCAGCGCACCCTGGTGTTCACCACAGCGGAGAAGGGAATGATGACCATCGTGATTGAAGGGCGGGGAAACATGACCCATATTACGATTTCCAATGTGGGCGGAGGGAAGGCGACGACGAGCGAGCCGCAACCCAATTGAGCTTGGGGTTGCAGAAGCAGAGGAGCAGAATGAAGGCATGGCGACGAGAGCCATGCCTTTGATGTTTAGGGGGGATTTTGCGTTTGTAAGATATTGACATTCTGACGCGAAACGCTAGCTCCGTTCGACTCGGCGCGCTTCTGTATCGCGCGCCTCGCTCAGGATGACAAGGAAAATCATGGAGAGGGGATGGCGGAAGCGGCCAAGGCGGTGAGGATAGAGCCGGGAGCGTGGCGGCAGATTCAGGTGGATGCGGCCGGGCTGGAGGCGGAACTGCGGCGCACGCTGGAGGGCGAGGTGCGCTTCGACGCGGGCAGCCGGGCGGCGTACACGGTGGATGGATCGAATTACCGGCAGGCGCCGATCGGGGTAGTGGTTCCGAAAAGCAGGGACGACGCAGTGCGGGCGGTGGAGGCGTGCCGCAAATTTGGCGCTCCGGTGCTTTCGCGTGGCGGCGGCACCAGCCTAGCGGGACAGTGCTGCAACGTGGCGGTGGTGATTGACTGGAGCAAGTATCTGCACCAGATCATAGAGATTAACCCCGAGGAACGATATGCGCGGGTGCAGCCGGGGCTGATCTGCGACCGCCTGCGGGAGGCGGCGGCGGGGCAGGGGCTCACCTGGGGGCCGGATCCGGCCACGCACACGCATTGCACTTTCGGCGGCATGCTGGGGAACAATTCATGCGGCGTGCACTCGCAGATGTCGGGCAAAGCGGTGGAAAACGTGCACGAGATGGAGGTGCTGCTCTACGACGGCACGGGGATGACGGTGGGCTGGATGAGCGACGCCGAAATGGAGAGCGCGGCGGGGCGGGGCGGGCGCGAAGGCGAGATTTATTCGCGGCTGCTGGCGTTGCGGAAACGGTACGCGGGGCTGATCCGGGAGCGCTATCCGCGGATTCCGAGGCGGGTTTCCGGCTACAACCTGGATGAGCTGTTGCCTGGGCCGGACGGCCGCTGCAACGTGGCCCGGGCGCTGGTGGGGAGCGAGGGCACGTGCGTCACCATGCTCGAGGCCAAGGTGCAGCTGATTCCCAGCAAACCGGCGCGGGTGCTGGTGCTGCTGGGATATCCGGACATGTACCAGGCAGGCGACGATGTGCCGCGGGTAGTGGAGTTCGGGCCCATCGGACTGGAGGGCTTCGACGAGGTGGTGGCCATCAACATCCGCAAGAAGGGGCTGCCGCAGCAGGAATATCTTTCGCTCATGCCGCAGGGGAGCGGATGGCTGCTGGTGGAGTTCGGCGCGGATAGGCGAGAGGAGGCGCTGGCCGCGGCCACGCGATTCGCGGAGGCTTCGGAGGGGAAGGCGCTGGAGACGCGGATTTTCACCGACCCAGAGCAGCAGCGGCGAATCTGGCTGGTGCGGGAATCGGCGCTGGGAGCGAATTCCTTTGTTCCGGGACAGAAACATAGCTGGGAGGGCTGGGAAGATTCGGCGGTGGCGCCGGAGAAGATTGGTCCGTACCTGCGGGAACTGCGCCGGCTGTATGACAAGTATGGCTATACGGCCGCGCTCTACGGGCACTTCGGACAGGGCTGCGTGCACTGCCGGGTGGATTTCGACCTGGAGACGGGGGCGGGAATTCAGAAATTCCGGGAGTTCATGGAGGAGGCGGTCGCGCTGGTGGTGAGCTATGGCGGGTCGCTTTCCGGCGAGCACGGCGACGGGCAGGCGCGGGGTGAATACCTCGACCGCATGTTCGGGCCGGAACTGGTGGAGGCGTTTCGCGAGTTCAAATCCATCTGGGACCCGGAATGGAAGATGAACCCGGGCAAGGTGGTGGACCCGTACCGGATTGACGAGAACCTGCGGCTGGGAGCGGGGTATGTGGCGCCGCATCCGCCCACGCACTTCCAGTTTCCCGAAGACCAGGGGAGCTTCGCGCATGCCACCCTGCGTTGCGTGGGGGTGGGCAGGTGCCGCCGGTGGAGCGGGCAGGGCGAGCTGGACACGATGTGCCCCAGCTTCATGGTGACCCATGAGGAGCGGCACAGCACGCGGGGACGGGCGCACCTGCTGTGGGAGATGCTGCACGGCGAGGTCATCAAAGGCGGGTGGCGCGACGAGCAGGTGAAGGAGGCGCTGGACCTATGCCTGGCGTGCAAGGGCTGCAAGGGCGATTGCCCGGTAAACGTGGATGTGGCCACGTACAAGGCGGAGTTTCTGGCGCACTACTGGGAAGGACGAATGCGGCCGCTGCATGCCTACGCGTTCGGCTGGATTGACAAGTGGGCGCGGCTGGCTGCGGTGGCGCCGGGGCTGGCAAACCTGTTCACCCAGGCCCCGGGGCTGAGTGGGCTAGCCAAGTGGGCGGCGGGAGTGCCGCGGCAGCGGACAATTCCGGCGTTCGCCAAGGAGAGCTTCAAGAGCTGGTTCAGCAAGCGGGGCGCGCGCAATCAGGGGCGGCAGCGGGTGATTTTGTGGGCGGACACGTTCAATAATTATTTCAAGCCGCAAGCGGCGCAGGCGGCGGTGGAAGTGCTCGAGGCCGCGGGGTACCAGGTAGCGGTGCCACAACAGCACCTGTGCTGCGGGCGTCCGCTGTACGATTACGGATTCCTGGACATGGCTAAGACGTACTTGCAGCGCGTGCTCGCTGCCTTGGCCCCCGAAATTGATGCGGGCACGCCCATGGTGGTGCTGGAGCCGAGTTGCGGCTCGGTATTTCGCGACGACATGCGCGGGCTGATGCCGGAATCGGAAACGGCACAGAAGCTTATGCAGCAGACATTCACGCTGGCTGAATTCCTCGAAAAGAACGGATGCCCGATTCCCCAAGTGGCAGGCAAAGCGATTGTGCACGGGCATTGCCATCATAAGGCGATCATGCGGCTGAAAGAGGAACACCGGGTGATGGAGAAGATGGGGCTGCAGTACCGGCTGCTGGACGCGGGCTGCTGCGGCATGGCGGGGGCGTTCGGGTACGAGAAGGAGCACTATGACGTCTCGGTGGCGGTGGGAGAACGGGTGCTGTTGCCGGCGGTGCGCCAGGCCGATGCCTCAACCCTCATTATTGCGGATGGATTCAGTTGCCAGAGCCAAATCGAGCAGCAGGCGGGGCGGCGGGCGCTGCATCTGGCGGAAGTGCTGGCCATGGGGGTGAAGCGGCCCGGGTAGCTATCGAGCGGGCGGCTTTATCGCGCTTTCAGTCCATACTTTTGCGTTATTGGCGGGCGAACTCCTTGTCCCGATTAGTGGGCCACTCCGCATGATTGGCCCCAATAGGCCCTCGGCACCTCTATAAGTCCTGGCGCAGCGGCGCGGGGACGCCGGTCTCTAACAATCATGTCCTAGTCATACGTGATTGGCATCACTGCAACCCTCTTTGCAGTGGCCAAAAATGGAAACGTTCACCTGTCTCTTGAATGATGCGCCGCCCCCGCCGTCTGGTAAACAGCGTCATTCGCAAGGAGAGTCATATGCGGCGTTTCCTTTTTTCCGGCTTTGCTTTTCTTCTGCTGGCAACCCTCACCTGCTTCTCCCAACAAACCGAAATCAAACAGTTTGCGGTAGTCACCGGTTATTCCTACCTGGCCACGCCGTCATTGAATCTGGCGCAGCGCGGATTCAATGGTGACTTTGCCCAGAACGTTCGCCCCTGGTTGTCGCTGGGTTTTGATTTCAGCACTTTTAGCGGCGGCTCTACGCTGCTGCCAACTTATCTGAATTCGGCAACCCAGATGAAGCTGGTGCAGGCGGTTCAAAGCGGGTTCCCGGCCAGCGCGCTGGCACGGGGGATTCCTTACACTTCCTCCACCTACACCTATCAGGCCGGTCCGCAATTCAATTACCGGCGGCTAAGAAAGGTAACTCTATTCATCCGGCCGGCGCTGGGGTTGCTGCACGCTAAAGTCCAGACCACCCCGAACCCGGTGGCTGCAACGCTGGTCAAGGGCCTGATGAAGGGGAAGCTAGCGGCCGCTGACAACGCGATTTTCTGGGGCTTCGGAGGGGGAGCTACCTGGGAGATTCATCCCAACTTCGGCCTTCGCGTCGCAGCCGACCTGGCCCGCTTCAATTTTTTCCCCGACATGCTGAACGGCAGCCGTAACACCGTGCGGCTGACGGTAGCAACGAAGTTTGGGTTTGGCCGGAACATCGTGGAACGTTATTGAGCCTGCGGCCCCCGCTCGCAAGCCCTCCCCCCCGCTGAAGCTTCGCATTGGTCTGAGCCTGGGGGCCGGTCAGGTTGGTTTCGGGAGGAGAAGCCGTGAATCGCACTATCAATGACATCTTTTTCTCCCTCGTGGAGCGCGACCAGGATCGGGTCATGCTCTACAAGCAGGGGAACCAGTGGCTGCCCGTCCCGGCGCGCGAGCTGTACCGCAAGGTGATGGGAACAGCGCGGGCGCTGAGCGCCTGGGGAATCGGGCGCGGCGACCACATCGCCATTCTCAGCGAGAACCGGCCGGAGTGGGCAGTGGCCGATTTTGCCAGTATGTTGCTGGGAGCGGCTGACGTACCCATCTACCCCACCCTGACCGAGGAGCAAACTCTGGTTATTCTTCAGGACTCGGGGGCGCGCCTGGCCTTTGTTTCCACCCTGGAGCAACTTAAGAAAATTCTTGCCGTGAAGCATCGGACCGCGATCGAGAAGGTGGTGGTCATGGATGACACCGGCATTCCCGAGGCCATCCCCATGCACCGCCTGGCGATGAGCCCGGAAGAGGGACGCGATCATGAAATGGAGGCGCGCGGGAAATCGGTGGGACCCGACGATCTGGCGACCCTGGTGTATACCTCGGGGACGACTGGTATTCCCAAGGGGGTGATGCTCACCCACGGGAACCTGGTTTCGAACCTCTTCTATGCCAAGGACTACTTCGACCTGGGTCCCGGGCAGATCGGCATTTCCTATCTGCCGCTCTCCCACGTAACGGCTCGGCACCTCGATTACGTATTGTTCGACTGCGGGGTGACCATCGCCTACTGTCCCGCGATTGCATCCATGCAGCAATACCTGGCCGAGGTTCGCCCCACCATCTTCGTGGGAGTACCCCGGGTCTACGAAAAGCTACGGGATAAAGTGCTGCGGGAAGCGGGCGCGGGATACAAGCGGAAGGTTTATGACTGGGCGCTGCGGGTGGGCGGAGCCCACAGGGCGGAAATACTGGCCGGTAAACAGCCTCTATCTCCGAACTGGAGACTGGCCAACGCTTTCCTATATTCGAAGATCCGTCACGCCATGGGAGGACGGGTGCGTGTTTTCGTTTCCGGTGGCGCCGCCCTGGGCCGCGATCTGGCCGGCTGGTTCGCGGATATGGGCATCCGTATCCATGAAGGCTACGGGCTGACGGAAACCTCCCCGGTGATTGCCATTAACAATCCCAAGGCACACCGACTGGGGAGTGTGGGCAGGATACTGGCGAACCTGGAGTGCAAAACCGCTGAAGATGGAGAAATCCTGGTGCGGGGTCCGTCGGTGTTCCAGGGCTACTGGAACAAGCCGGAAGAGACCAGCAGCGCCTTTGATGAGGGCTGGTTCAAAACCGGGGATATCGGACAGCTCGATGCGGACGGATTCTTGACCGTGACCGACCGAAAGAAAGATCTGCAGAAAACCTCGGGGGGAAAGTTCATCAGCCCGCAGGCCATAGAAATCAAATTGACCAGCAGTTCAATGGTGGCGTATGCCGCGGTTTTCGCGGACGGCCGAAAATTTGCTTCGGCGCTGCTGGCGCCGGAGTTTGCCGCACTGGAAGAGTGGGCGCGAGCCCAGGCGATGAGCTATGGAAGCCGGCAGCAACTCATCGAGGATCCGAAGGTGCAATCGCTGTACGAGGAGATAGTGGCCCAGGTGAACAACCATCTCGCGCAATACGAAACCATCAAAAATTTCGTGCTGGTGCCGGACGAGTTCAGCATTGCTGACGGCCAGCTTACCGCCTCGATGAAGATGAGGCGGCGGGCAGTCGAACAGCGGTATCGGCCACAGATCGAGGCCTTATACAGCAATGCGGGCGCCGGCGCTCGAGCCGAAGCCGGCGGGTTCGCGCGGGCGGAACAGAAGCTGCAACGTCGTTGATGGGAGAGAGGTTCTCATGCGGAAAAACACCATAGTGCTTGCCATTGTTCTATTGGCAGCAGCAACGTTCAATCTGCGCGCCGACACCCTGGCGGGCGTGACTCTGCCGGACACGGCCCAGGTCGGGGGCGCAAAGTTAGTGCTCAACGGCCTGGGGATGCGAAAGAAATTCGTGGTAAAGGTCTACGTGGCGGGGCTCTACCTGGAACAGAAGTCCTCGGATGCCAACGCGATCATTAAGGCGGACGCCCGCAAGCGGATTGTGATGCACTTTGTGCGCGGCGCGAGCAAGGACCAGATGGCAAATGCGTTTGAGGAGTCGTTCAGAAACAACGCCCCGGCGGCGAGCAAAAGCATGAAAGCCGACATTGACCGGTTGCTGGCCGCGCTCGAGCCCGTCAAGGAAGGCGACCAGATGGTCTTCACTTACGTCCCCGGCACGGGAACGACTCTCGCCATCAACGACCAGGAAAAGCTGACCATTGCCGCTCCGGAGTTTGCCCCGGTGCTTTTCTCGGTGTGGCTGGGGCCGAAGCCGCCCAACGCGGATCTGAAAAAGGGGATGCTCGGGCAATAGAGAGATCACTCCGGGCCGGCTCTTCCCCGGCGGGCACCAGCTTCTGATTCTTTCCGCCGCGATTCCAACTGATTTTTTGCGAGTTAAGGACGGCCGGAAGGCCGTTTTTCTTTTGGCGGTCTGAAGGTGACGTTGCAGGTGCTCTCAGCGGGTTTAGCAGGGGGTGTGAGAAGCTATAGCCGACGGCATGAGCGCGCACATTCTGGAACTGCTGCAAGGCTACTTTGCCCGGCATGGCTACTGGACAGTAGCCGTGGTGCTGTTGCTGGAAAACGCAGGGGTGCCGGTGCCAGGAGAGACGGTGTTGCTGCTGGCAGGATTTCTCACCTTTTCCCAGCATCATTTCCGCCTGCTCTGGGTGATTGCCGTGGGAGTGGCGGCGGCTACGTTCGGCGACAACGTGGGCTACGCCATCGGGCACTACGGTGGGCGCCCGCTGCTGGAAAAATACCGGCGGTTCTTCCACATTTCTCCATCCCAGATTGCGCAGGGCGAGCGCCTGTTCGAGAAACACGGGGCGGTGACGGTATTCTTCGCCCGTTTCGTGTTTGGCATGCGCATTATTACCGGGCCGCTGGCGGGAGTGCTGCGCATGCACTGGAAAAAGTTCTCGCTGTTCAATTTTCTGGGAGCGGCGACCTGGGTGACGGCGGTGGCTTCCGCCGGCTACCTGTTCGGGAGCCACTGGAACCGCCTGGTGCGCTGGGTGGGGGACGCGGATATTGTGATCGCCATTATCGTAGCTTTGATTATCGCGGGCGTGATCTGGCGAGCACGGCAGTCACGGAACACAGCGGAGTGATCCTGTACCATCTGTGGTATCCCCATGCGCACGGCGGCCAAGCGAATAGGAGTGGTGCTGCTGGGCTGGGGGTTTGTTCTGCTGGGCATCGCGGGCCTGTTCCTGCCGGTACTGCAGGGCGTTCTATTTCTCCTGATCGGGCTGGTGATTCTCTCCAGTGAATACGTGTGGGCACATAAGCTACTGCAGAAGCTGCGCCGGCGCTTTCCCAGCATTGCGGGCAAGGCGGATGAAGCGCAGGAGCGAGCGGCGGCGTGGCTGCGGCGCATGTTTGGCCAGGCGCCGCGTTGAATCGCCCGCAGGCGAAGGCAAGGGGTCCTGAGGACAGCTGACCAGGAGCCCGGGCTAGCAGTTGATGCGCGTGCTACTCTCGACGGTAAATATCCATGCCTGAGGTTCCTGCAAACCGCAAGGAGCGCAGTCTGGCGGCGCTGCTGCATCTGGGACTGCCGGAAGTGTGGGTGCGCTTCCTGGTGGCGCTGCTGGGGCTGGGATTGGCGTTTGCGGCCGCGCTGGGCTCCACGCTGGCGCGAGAAGACGGCAATGTGGCTGCCACCGCGGTGCTGGCGAGCGCCGCCTTGCTGCTGGCGGGGCTGGTGGGCCTGACCACGGTGCCTTACCTGGCGCGGCGCGTGGCCGGGGGGCAGGTGCGGGACGCTTTCGACTACGAGGTAACGCGCGCCGGGCTGATTTACATCGGCCTCACCCTGGTGCTGGGACTGGCGGGGCTGAATACGGGCAACAACCTGCTATGGATTGTGGTGGCCGCCATGCTGGCAGCTATTGTGGTATCGGGGCTGGCATCGGCGCTGGTGCTGCGCGGGCTGGAGCTGGACGTGCACACGCCCGACCACGTGTTTGCGGGACGCACGCTGCTGGCACGGCTGGTGCTGCACAACCGGCAACGGCTGCTGCCTTCGTTTTCCGTAAGCGTAGTGCCGCCGCGGCGAAGGAGCAAAAACAAGCACTGGCAGTGGCAAGCGGCGACCTTTGGCTTCCCCTTCAATCGTCCGGCCGAGCAGCAGTGGTTTCAGCTGCCCGACCGGGTGCTGCGCCGGGAGGAACACCAGCAGACGCAGAAGCTGTTGAGCGGCCCGGTGTACTTTCCCTACCTTGCCGCCAGAGCTTCGCTAACCGCGGACGTGGAAGTGTGTTTCCAGAAGCGCGGGCTGGTGCAGCAGGACAGCTTCGGCCTGCGCACGCAGTTCCCGTTCTCGTTTTTGCGCAAGACGCGGCGGGTGGCACTGCAACGGCAGGTGGTGGTGTTTCCCGCCATCGAGCTGACCGACGAACTGTTCCAAGTGCTGCCGCTGATTACGGGGGAGTTCGAGGCCTTCCTGCGGGGGCGGGGCCATGATCTGTACCGCATCCGGGAGTATGCGCCGGAAGATTCGGCGCGGCACGTGGACTGGAAGGCAAGCGCCAAGGCAGGGTCGCTGCTGGTGCGGGAATTCACGCGCGAGGACGAGCGCAAGCTGCGGATAGTGTTCGACAATCCAGGGCCGGGAGCGGTGGCGGAGGCGGCTTACGAGCGGGCGGTATCGCTGGCGGCGTCGCTGGTGTGGCACTTCGCGGGCGAGAACAGCCAGCTCTCGTTCGTGGCGCCCGGCTACCAGGGCGGCCCGGACGTTTACCGCTTTCTCACCTACCTGGCGATGGTGCAGCCCAACCTGGAAACCTCGGTATTAGATAAGCTGCCGCCCAGCAATGACTTCGACGTAATTCTGACAGCCCGCGCCCGGGGCACGATTCCCACGGCGCTGTGGACGCAGGGATACGTGCTGTTTATTGGTGGCTAGCAGGTGGTAGTCGGTGAAGGCAGCTATCAGCCTGCCAACTACCGTCGGCCAACCAGCGCAGCAGGCGCTGAATTGCGCACTTAGCAGGCAACCTGGGTACCTCTTCCCGCCTCTCTGCTTTCGGCATATACTCTGCCGCGGTTGGGGCCGAATTCCAGGGCAGCACCCTTGGGGAGGTGCGATATGTGCTCGATCTATGACCTGGTAAAGAACCAGGAGATGTGTGTTGCCGAGGTGAACGACAGCGTGATGGAAGTGGCGCGCGCCATGGTAGAGCACAATATCGGAGCGGTTCCCGTGCTGCGAGAGGGCAAGCTTGTGGGGGTGTTCTCCGAGCGCGACCTGATGCGGCGGATGGTGGTGGAAGGACGTGATCCAAACCGGACCAGGGTGGGTGAGGTGATGACGCGCGAGCCGCTATCGGTGAACCCCAGCGATGACCTGGAGCACTGCCTGCTGCTGATGCGGGAGCACGGCTTCCGCCATTTGCCCATCTGCGAGGGCGGGAAATTGATAGGATTTGTGTCGCTGCGGGACCTGCTCTTGCGCGATCTGAGCGAAAAAGATGACGAAGTACGCCTGATGAGGGCCTATATCCACTCGGCGCCCGAACTGTAAAAGGCCGTAAGCTGAGGTTACGAGCTGGTTACCTTCGGGCGGACGATCCCAACCTCAAGTTGTAAATATTTACCCTACAACAGTTTACCTTAGCGGGTGCCTGTTTAGTTAAGGTAGGCGCGCATGGTTACCAGAGTACATTGACCTTCAGAGCCGGAGGGCATAAGGTGCTGTTTTCAGGGCTGTGGAAAACGTGTCCGAAATGTGCAAAATAGGGTCGCTGACGAAAGCGGCGCCCGGGGCAGAAAAACAGTGGCAGTGAGCCCGATTATCGATTCCGTGTATTACCCGCTGTGGATCGCCCATCCAGTGATGCAGGTGGGACTGGCGGCGGTGATGTGGCGGCGCAAGCTGCTGCAGCGCTACCCGATTTTTTTCGCGTATATCGTTTCCGAGGTGATGCTGTTTGTAGTGCTGTTTGTCAGCCAGAAAAACTACGACGCTTATTTTTACCTGTACTGGCTGGGGGCGGGCATCAGCGCGCTGTTTGGGTTCAAGGTGATTCACGAAGTGTTCACCGATGTGCTGCGGCCGTTTCACGCACTGCGCGATTTCTCCTCCATGCTCTTTCGCTGGGCGGGAGCGGTGGTGATGCTGATCGCCATCATGGCGGCGATGAACAGCATGAAGAGCGGTTTCCCCTTGATCACCGCCGGCCTGCTGAGCCTGGAGCGCAGCGTGCGGGTGATGCAGTGCGGGCTGGTTTTGTTTCTGCTGATGTTCTCGCGCTATCTGGGAATTTCGCGGCGTCACCGCAGCTTCGGCATTGCTCTCGGCTTTGGCATCTTCGCTGCGATCGAGCTGGCTGTAATCGGATTGCGCGTCACCGGGGTTGTGAATCCCACGGTGCTGAATCTTGCCAGCATGGTTGCGTACAACATCGCAGTCATACTGTGGATCTGCTATTGCGCTCTGCCCGTGGCAGAGCAACGGCGCTCGGAGATCCTGTTGCAACCGCAGCGCTGGGACGTGAGCCTGGGCGAGTTGACGCATCCGGTGGCGCCGGAGTCGTTGATGCCCATGTTTGATGCCATGGTGGACCGGGCTTTCTCCAAGGCGGGGGCAGCGGAGCCGGCGGAAGCAGAACGGGTGCAGCCCGGAACTGCCAAAGCAGTCGCCGGTAAAGGTACTCCGGCAAAAGAAGCGCCTGCTCTGACAGAGGCGGCCTTGGCGGCAGCCGCTCACCGTAGTTCGTAGAGCCGAAGTCATTCACATTTTTGTGTTCTTTAGACCCACCTCTGTTCCAAATTCTCAAATTGCGACCGGCCCAAGAGTTGAAGTCGTGCACTTTAATTGTCTTCTCTAATGAACTGATTTCCCACGGCTTCCGAGCGCCGCACGGACCTGGGCCAAAAATCGCTAACTAATAGTTAAAAAAGGACTTGCGCCGGCGGGTATAATCCTCTCCCTATGCGTTGACGCGCACAGGGAGAGGAGGTTACATGAAAAACGCTCTGCGCATTGTGGTGCTCTTGCTGAGCGTAGTGGCGTTGTACGGATCAACTGCCGTTCCAGCTGCGATGGCGGACGGCAATCCGATCCCGTCTTGTCCCCCGGGCAGCAGAAGTTGCAAATAGCCGCCAGGTACAAGGCAAGAATTGCAAACAATCAGCCTTGAGAACAGGTCACTTTAGTAACGTTGACGTAACCTCAATATTTATCGGGGATGGCCACCGAAATGCATATCGGTGGCCTTTTCTTTTGCCAATTTGTTGTTGATGCCAGGTTCGCGCAACGGGTTGGCAGAGGAAGCATCAGGCCATGGCTTGCCGCATCCGCCGCGCCAGTTCGTCCGGGTCAGTGAGCGGCGGCTGACAAGTAAATCCAGAACAAATCACCGCGGTTGCAGACTGGGCACGGGGCAGAGAAGGAAGGGTTTCCGCCAGCGCCGGGGGAAGGTTCTGCGGCGAAACTTCATTGTCGGCGAGCTTGAGAACGGTGTTGCTGAAAGAGAACTGGAGCAGCGCGGCGCGATAAAGACGGCCGGCGAGCTCGCCACTGCCAATCACGATTGCCGAAGTATGCGGCTGCGAGAACATGACAGCGGCGATGCCGTAGGTGGCGGCAAACATGCCATACTGCTCGGCGATGCCGGCAAAAACGCGCAGGGTGAGCTCGGCTTTTTCACGATAGGAAGAGTCGTTGGTGTAGGCATAGAGGCGTGAGAGGGCCATGATAGCGGCCGAATTTCCGGAAGGAGTGGGTGAATCCTGGAAAGGCTTGCGGCGGGTAGCGAGCACGCCGAGAGCATCCTGGCGGTCGCCGGTTTCGGTATCGAAAAAGCCGCCGGCGGCCTCATCGAAAAATCGCGCGATCATGCGGCCGGCGATGCGCTGAGCAAAGTGGAAGTAGCTGAGGTCGGCGGTGGCCTCGTAGGCATCCAGACAAGCCAGGGAGGCGAAAGCGTAGTCATCGAGCATGCCGGGCAAAGAGCGCTTTTCGGCGCCGGGCTCGGAGTAGGCGATCACGTGCTGCAGGCCACGGTCGGCGTCCCAGCCTTCGGCCAGGATACGGTCGAGAGAACGCAGGGCGAAGTTGCGGGCATCATCCAGTTGCAGTACGCGCGCGGCCTGCAGATAGGCGGAGATGCAGAGCGCGTTCCAGCTTACGTAGACGGTTTTGTCCACGAAGGGCGCGGGGCGGCGGAGTCGCGCGGCATAAAGCTTTTCGCGGGCGGAAGTGAGCAGGGCTTCGACGCGCTCCGGCGGCATGCCCAGGCGCACCGCGATCTGCTCGATGGGGGCGCGCACGTAGAGCACGTTTTTGGCGGGATTGTGGTGCATCTCGCCGACTTCGTTGATGTCGTAATGAAGCTGCGCGACCTTCAGTTCGTCTTGGCTGAGCGCGGCGGCGGCTTCCTCGAGAGTCCAGGTGAAATAATCGCCGTCATCGTCCATGGAGTAATCGGCGTCCTGGGAGGCGTAGAAGCCGGCGTGTTCGCGGTCGCTGAGCCATTCGTCCATCCAGCGGATGATGTCGCGGGCCACGGCGGCGAAGAAGGGGTTGCCGGTGACCTGGGCGGCGTGGACATAGTTCTTCAGCAGTTCGGAATTATCGTAGGACATTTTCTCGAAGTGGGGCACGAGCCAGCGCTCGTCCACTGAATAGCGGTGGAAGCCGCCGGCCAGTTGGTCATAAACGCCGCCGCGAGCCATGCGCTGGAGCGTGGTCACAAAGATATTTCTTAATTCTTCGTTGCTGGTGTGGGCATAGCGGTCGATGAGCAGGTCAATGACGGAAGGGTGAGGAAACTTGGGAGCGTTGCCGAATCCGCCTTGCTGGGGGTCGAACATTTTAACGGCGGCGGCGACGATGGAATCAATTACGCGAGGAGAGTATTCCGCCGCGGGCGCGGCAAAGGTTTCGGACTGGGCGAGGAGATTCCCGACCATGCTGGCCTGCTCGGTGACTTCGGCTCGCTTCTCGCGGTAGGCGCCGGCGATGGCCAGCAGCACGCGCTTGAAACCGGGGCGTCCCCACTGGTCGTCAGGCGGAAAGTAGGTGCCGCCGTAAAAGGGCTTGCCCTGGGCGGTGAGAAAGGCGGTGAGGGGCCAGCCACCCTGTCCGCTGATGGCGGAAACCGCGGTCTGGTAGCGGCTATCCACGTCGGGGCGCTCGTCGCGATCCACCTTGATGGCGATGAAGTGCTCATTGACGACGGCGGCGACTTCGGGATTGTCATAGGATTCGCGGTCCATGACGTGACACCAGTGGCACCAGACGGCGCCGATATCGAGCAGGATGGGCTTGTCCTCTTTTTGCGCCAGGGCGAAGGCTTCCGGTCCCCATTGATGCCAGCGAATGGGCTGGTGCATGGCGGAGCGGAGATAGGCGGAAGAGGCGCTCGCGAGAGAGTTGGCGGTGTCGGTGGGCATAGCCATTAGTCTATCGCGTTGGCAGGGAGCCGGGGGGGGTGGTGGCTGCAACAGGACTAAACTCCAGGTTGATCGCTGGAAGCGCAAGGTCCCTCCACTTGCTCTCCCTCGCCAAGCTCGGTCGTGCCTGGTCGGGATGACAGGAGGAGAGGAGCAAGGCGGAGGACATACGCCGTTGTCAATAAAGGCCAGTGCCAATGGCTAAGTGCTGCCGGTAAGCCGGCGCGCAATGGCGCAGTACAGGTCGACTGCCGCCGTGAGCTGGGATTTTTCGATGTGCTCGCGTTCGGTGTGGGCCACGTGAATGGAGCCGGGGCCGACGAGGAGAGGCTCGCCCCAGCGGGAGAGGGCGGGAATGTCGGTGGTGAAAGCGGCGATCATGGTTGGCAGGCCGTCGAGGGTGCGCAGGCGCAAGAAGGGAATTTCGAGGACGAAGTTGGCTTCAGCCAGGTCGCCGATGGCGGTCAAGATCTGGCGGCGCAGTTCATCGGCTGGAGCAATGAGGCGGTAGAGCAGGTGGGCACGGGCAAAGTCAGGGATGACGTTGGGAGCGCGGCCGCCTTCCATCATGCCAATGTTGAGGGTGCAGGGGCCGACTTGTGGGTCCGAGGGCAGAGGCATGGCGCGCAAGCGGGTGAGCGCGACCAGCAGCTTATCAATGGCCGATTCTCCGAGTTCGGGGTAGGCGGAGTGCGCCATGCGGCCGTGGGCGGTCAGTTCAACGCGCAGCGTTCCCTTGGAAGCCTGGGCGAGGCGATTTTCCGTGGGCTCACCGTTGACCAGGAAGCGTGAGCCGTGCGGCTGCTGGTTGGCCACCTGGGCGCCCTGGCTATCTTTTTCTTCGCCGACGAGAAAGAGCAGGCCCACTTGGATGCCCTCAGCACGCAGCCGCTCGGCGGCGGCGATTTGAGCGGCAATGATGCCCTTAGCGTCACAAGAGCCGCGGCCCCAGATGCGCTCGCTGTCTTCTGAAGAAGGGATGAAGGGCGGAACTGTATCCATGTGGGTGGAGAAGACGATGGCGGGGGAGGGTTGATTCGGGAGTGTGGCCCAGATATTGAAGCGATCGCCTTCGACGGGCATCTTCTCCGCGCGGAAGCCTGTCCGCTGCAGTTCAGATAAGAGGAATTCGCCGACGCGAGTTTCATTGCCGGTGATGGATTCGATGTCCACCAGTTGGCGGGTGAAGGAGAAGAGTTCCATGCGGAGGTCAGGATATAGTGAGAAGAAGGTAGTTGGTAGTCGGTAGTTAGTTGTTGCTGCTTAGCTCTCAGCTCTCAGCCATCAGCTAGGGCTACAGGGTCCAACTACCAGCCACCAACTGCGGCCTACCAGCTAATTGCTCTTATGGAGAAGCAAATACGATCATTGTTTCTGGAGGGGCCGGCGGGGCAGCTGGAGGCGCTACTGAACCAGGGCGCGGAGACGGCCACGCATGCCGCGCTGGTGTGCCATCCTCATCCCATGTTCGGCGGCACCATGCACAACAAGGTGGTGTTCCACACCATGAAGGCGCTGAACGGGTTTGGGTTTCCGGTGCTGCGCTTCAATTTTCGTGGGGCGGGACTAAGCCAGGGGGAGCACGATGAGGGGCGAGGCGAGGTGGAAGACGTGCGCGCCGGGCTGCAGTGGCTGCGGGAGCAGTTCCATCTTCCCATTGTGTTTGCCGGATTTTCTTTTGGCACGGCGGTCGGCCTGCGGGCGGCATGTTCCGATTCAGACGTGGCGGCAATGATCTCCCTGGGTACCCCAGTGGCGCCGGTGGACGACCGCGCTTACGATTACAGCTTTCTCCAGAGCTGCGCCCGCCCCAAGCTGTTTGTAAGCGGTGGCCGCGACCAGTTCGGGCCACGGGCCAAATTGGAGCAACTAGTGGCTTCGCTGCCCGAGCCCAAACGGCTAGTGATTATCGAGGGCGCAGATCATTTTTTTGCCGGGCGGCTGGCCGAGTTGCGCCGGGCGATTGAGGAGTGGGTGAGGGAACGGGTGGTTGGGAGTCGGTAGTCAGGAGTCAGGGTTAATCTCCTTGGTGACTTAAGAACTCCCCGGGGCAGCGCGGAGACGCGTTCCGCGCAGGGGTGTTTCGACTCGGGCATGCGCCCTCGCTCAATATGGCAGGATTTGGAGTGGGTGGATTAGCTGACTCCTGGCTGCCTCCTGACTCCTGCCTCCCGCTATAATCCGCGCATGGCCCATCTCCCGGAAGCAGGCGCCAGCCAAGCCGATAACCCGACGGCGCGGCAGATGCGGCAGACGGCGCGCGACATTTTTCGCCATGCCTTGCGCGAGGCCAGCATCGAAAAAGCGTTTCGCCGGCATGTGCACCTGGACCGCAGCGTGCTCCGGATAGGGGAAGACCTCTACGATCTGAGCGGGGAGCGGCGGGTATTCGCGGTGGCCCTGGGCAAAGCAGCTAACTCCATGATGGATTGCCTGCACGAGCAACTGGGCGCGCGGCTGGCGGGAATCGCGGCGGGCGTGACGGAGGCGGCGGAGCAACGTTTGGGAATGCAGTACTTTCGCGGCGGGCATCCGGTGCCGAACCGCGAATCATGGCAGGCCGCCGAAGCCGTTTTGCGGGCGCTGAAACAACAGGGTCCGGAGGCGCTGGTGATTTTCCTGGTCGGCGGCGGGGGCTCGGCGCTGCTGGAGAAGCCGATCAGCGAGGATATGTCGCTGGACGACCTGGTCGTGACCTACGGCAAGCTTGTGCTTTCTGGCGCCACCATCGTAGAGATCAATGCCATTCGCAAGCACCTGTCGGCGGTGAAAGGCGGGCGGCTGGCGCGGGCGGCGGCGCCGGCGCAGCAGGTTTCCATTCTGGTGTCCGATGTTCCCGATAACGCAATCGATGCGCTGGCCTCCGGCCCCACCATGCCCGATTCCTCAACCGTGGAGGATTGCTATCGCGTAGCCGAGAAATACGGACTCCTGGCGCAGCTGCCGGAGGCGGTGCGGCGGGTGTTTGCAGAGCGGAGGCTGGAGGAGACGCCCAAGGCGGGAGACGAAGCTTTTGCGCGCTCGCGCTGGTGGACG
>DATJEH010000031.1:0-17838 GCA_035496875.1 Terriglobales bacterium
TACAAATCCTGGAACAGGGGATAGAGTTTGGCATATACCTGCTGCGCCTCAGGATCGGGCGCGTAGGTCTTGTGTGGCGGGCAAACCCTGGCCTGCGCCTCTTCCACGCTTTTGAAAGTGCCGGCAGCCAGGAACGCGAAGATGGCCGACCCCAGGCCCACCACGTTGCCGCTGGGGACCAGCACCGGCCGGCCCAACACGTTGGCATAGACTTGGTTAAGAACCGCGTTCTTCAAAGGAATTCCGCCGGCGTTGATTACCCGCTGCATGTTCACCCCGTGTTCCGACATGCGGTCGAGAATGACGCGGGTGTGGAAGGCGGTGCCCTCAATCGCGGCAAACAGCTCGTCCTGCGCCGTGCTCTGCAGGTTCCAGCCCAGGGTAATACCGCGCAAATTGGGATTGACCAGAACAGTGCGGTCGCCGTTGTCCCAGGTCATGCGTAGAAGCCCGGTCTGGCCGGCGCGGTAATTCTCCAGGCCGCGGGTGAGCGTAGCTACCTCGGCGCCGGCGCGGGTGGCGATGGCGCCGAAAATATCGCCCACAGCGGAGAGCCCGGCTTCTATTCCGGTACGCTGGGGATGCACGCTGCCTTGAACCACGCCGCAGACGCCGGGAACCAGGTTGGGGGATTGGGTGATGCCGATAATGCAGGTGGAAGTGCCGATGACGTTGACGATGTCATCGGTCTGACAGCCGGCGCCGATGGCATCCCAGTGGGCATCGAACGCGCCTACCGGAATTGGAATTCCTGTTCGCAGGCCCAGCTTCTCCGCCCAATAAGGAGATAAGTAGCCGGCTATCTGGTCGGAGGTGGCGCACTCACCCTCGAGTTGGGTTCGAATGCCGGCGAGCAGGGGATCCACCCCGGCAAGAAATTTTTCCGGAGGCAGCCCACCCAAGGCGCGATTCCACAGCCACTTATGCCCGATGGCGCAGACGCTGCGCTTCACCTGCCGGGGGTCGGTGATGCCGCAGAGCGTGGCCGCGACCATGTCGCAGTGCTCCAGCGCGGAAACGAATTCGCTGCGTCGCTGGGGGTTGTGCCGCAGCCAGTGCAATAACTTGGAGAAGCCCCACTCCGAGGAATAAACGCCGCCGCACCAGTTAATGGCTTCCAGGCCGTCGCGACGGGCAGCCTCGGTAATTTCCGCCGCCTCACCCTTCGCCCGATGGTCGCACCATAGATAGTATTCGCCCAGCGGTTTAAGGCCTTGGCCCACAGGTATGACCGAAGAGCCGGTGGTGTCGAGAGCGATGGCCGCAACCCGTTCGCCGCGAACGCCGGCCTTTTTAAGCGCTGCGCGCGTGGCTTCAGCCAGGGCGCGCATGTGGTCCTCATGCGACTGGGTGGCGAATTCGGGGTCGGTGCGCTGGCGATGCAGCGGGTATTCGGCGATGGCCGAATTTAGCAGGCCGCGCTCGCTGTCCACCAGGGACACGCGCACGCTCAAGGTGCCGAAATCCACGCCCGCCACCACTGCCATCAGCAGCCTCCGCCGGGCCGGTTGTGCCAGTACATCTCCCAGCCCAGGTAGCGCGTGGCCGCTTCCTGCACCGCGGCAGCAACCGTGGACATATTGGCGGCCACGTGGTGCTCGAATCCGTTGGCGCAGATGTAGTGCAGCAGTTGCTGCATGCGCGGAATGTGCACTACGCCGGCGCCGCCGAAAGTATTCAGCGGATCGTCGGTGAAACGGCCTTCCCCGGCATAGCCGCGAATCACGCCCGCGGTATCGTCAGTGGAGAAGCGGGCGAAGGTCATGGGGCTGGGCCGCACTCGGCCCACGCAGGTGCCGAAGGTGTTGTCCTTGCCCACCGTGCCGGCAATGATTTCCTGAAAATCCATTCTTACATCGGCGAAAAAGTGCTTGGGCAGGTTGGAGCAGTGGAAGCAAACCGCCTTATCGGGATCGCCGCCGTAGTTGTTGTTCCAGTCGAGCAGGGCGGAGGGGCTGGCGGAGGCCAGTTGCAGCACGTGCATGGCGAGCACGCCGCAAATGTCCACTTCGCAGGCGCTGGACATCAGTTCGTTGCTCATCATGCTCATCACCGTACAGGGCACCACCCCCAGGTTTTCCTCGATGGAAGTCCAGCACTGCACGGCGCTAATCTGCAGGTCGGCGGCCTGCATCCACTGGTCGACAACCGCGCCGAGCTTGGCCATCTTGAGCAGCGCCGGGGCGGGCACGCCCGACGTGGTTACATACTTCTGGATGGCCGCCAGCTTGGTTTGCACTCCATCGTCATTGTCCTTCATGCGCTGGATGCGGCCCAGCACCTCGGAGAGGTCGAGGGTCTCCACGGAAACGCCGTTGGCTTCCAGCACTTTCTCGCTGTAGCGCACGGTGTTGAAGGCCGCCGGACGAGCGCCGATGCTGCCGATGCGCAGGTTCTTCAGCCCGTTGATCACACGGCAGACGGCGGCAAACCATTCCAGGTCTTTGCGGAATTCGTCAGAATCGGGGCTGACTGTGTGCAGCGCGGTCAGGGAATAGGCGATGCCGTACTGGCGTAGGTTGTTGCAGACCGACATCTTGCCGCAGAAGCTGTCCCTCCGGAAAGCGATGGTCATTTTCGCCGGCGTGTCGGGCGTGGCCTGGATGAGCACCGGAACCTGCAGGCGGGCCAGGCGGAGGGTATCGGCCACGGCGCGCTCGTCGCCGAAGTTGGGCAGGGTGACGATTATGCCATCCAGACGATCGCTGTGAGCGCGAAACAGGGCGGCGCAGCGCTTCGCTTCCTCATGAGTTTCCACGGCGCCATGTTTGCTCTGCTGCGCATCCAGAACCACCACGTCCATGCCCGCCCGGTGGAGCGCATTAATCATTTCTTCGCGGCCCGACTTGGCCAGGTGGTCGGGGAAAAAGCCGCGATTCCCCACAATCACGCCCATGGTCAGTTTCTTAGGATTGCTTGGCATGTATTTCCTCCCCCGGCGCGGCTCGGCCGCCTCCATTTTTCCCCCGGCCCGGAAAGAAACGATAGCAATAGAGAACGCCGAAGAGAAACAGCAGCCCGCCCCACCAGATGCTGGCATGAAGATTAAAAAGCACTACCGGAAACTGTGGCGGATGCGCCAGTTCGTAGAGCCCGGCCGCACAAATCAGAGCGCCGTCTACTACCAGGCAAAGGCCGATGAAGAACCAGATCGAAATGGAGCGGCCCGAGAGCATCGCGTTTACCACACCATGAGGTTAAAAGCCACGAACACCAATCCCACTACCACCGCCAGGAACGCCGGGCGCTTGTAGAAGGCCACCTGCCCTTCCGAGGGCAGGGGAGTGAACCCGTAAACCAGGCCGGTTAGTTCTGCCGGCGAGCGCGGCTTGGTCATATAACTTACGATCACCGTTGCCGTCACGCACACCACCCACGACCACAGCGCCCGGTACATGTCCTCCGCCATAACCCGGGCATGGGGCGAAAGCGCCACGTAGCGCAGCGCAGTGGGGTCAATTTTCACCCAGGCCCACATGCCCATCGAGGAAAGGGTGCCGATCAAAAGTCCCCAGAAACCACCCTCCGAGGTTGTGCGCTTCCATAGCATGCCCAGCAGTACGGTTCCAAAAAGCGGAGCAATAAAGGTGGCGAACAGCGCCTGCACGTAGTCCATGATGCTGGCGAACTGCATCACCAGGTAGGCCGTTCCCACGCTGATCAGCACGCCCAGCACCGTGGTCCAGCGCCCCATGCTGACGTAGTGGCGGTCGCTGGCATTTTTGTGAATCAGCGCCCGATAGATGTCGTAGGTCCAGACGGTGGTAAACGCGCTGACGTTGCCGGCCATGCCCGACATGAAGCCGGCGATCAGGGCGGTGATGCCCAAGCCCAGCAGCCCCGGCCCACAATAGCGCGCCAACATCAGGGGCAAAACCTCATTGTAGCTGTGGCCACCGCTGGCCACCGCGGCCGTTTCGCCCGTCAGCTTCACCGGCAGCACCGCCAGCGCCAGCAGGCCGGGCAGAATGACGATGAAGGGCACCATCATCTTGAAAGCAGCGCCGATGATGGGGGCCATCTTGGCCGCGCGCAGGTCCTTGGCCGCCAGCACGCGCTGCACTACCAGGAAGTCGGTAGTCCAGTAGCCAAAGGAGATGACAAAGCCCAACCCGAAGACAATCCCGGTCCAGTGAATGCCCATGGGATTGTTGTTGAAGGAGCCAAGTGTGGACCACAGGTGCGTGTACTCGGCGGAGGCGTTGTGGGCGATGCGCGCCTGCAGAGCCGTCCAGCCCCCGGCGTCCATCAGGCCCAGGATGGGGATGAGCAGCGAGCCCGCCCAGATGAGCACAAACTGCAGCACTTCATTGAAAATGGCCGAACGCAACCCACCCAGGGCCACGTACACGGCTACGGTCAGCGATGAGACCCAGATGCTGAAGTTGATGTTCCAGCCCAGCACCACCTTCATGACCAGGGCCATGGAATACATGTTGATGCCGCTCATCAGCACGGTCATGAAGGCGAAAGAAATTGCGGCCAGGGCGCGGCTGGATTCGCCGTAGCGCAGCTTCAGATACCCGGGCACGGAATGGGTCTTGGAGATGTAGTAGAACGGCATCATCACCAGGCCGAGGAAGAGCATGGCCGGGATGGCGCCAATCCAATACCAATGCGTAGCCAGGATGCCGTACTGGTAGGCGGCTGCGGCCCATCCCATCAGCTCCAGCGAGCCCAGGTTGGCGGAGAGGAAGCTGAGACCGGCCACCCAGGCGGTCATTTCCCGGCCAGCCATGAAGAAATCTTCGCCGGTCTGGGAACGGCCCTTCAGGTAAAGGCCGATGGCCAGCACCAGGGCGAAATAAAACACAATGATGGCCAGGTCCACCGGCGACAGATGCACCAGGGTGCTGGCGGCGTAGAGAGGCACAAGAGAGATCACGCGGCCTTCCCTGACTGGGGAGAGCAGCTGGCAGCGGAAGCGGACTCAACCATGGAACCAACACCGAACACAGTTGATGCAGGCAGTGAGAATGGTCGGGAGGAACAGAACGGCCAGACTGGTTGCAGGCGGGGGAGCAGCATAAAGCATTCCGGTATGCGAGGCGCAAAGTAATAGCTCACCGGAGCCATCAACCTAGAGGACCGGGCTGCCTTTGTCAAACCAAGGCCAAGGCCCGGGCGCACAGGCAGTTCATGCTGAACGCTGGGGCGGCAAAAGCGCTACGCAGGTTCGGCTGGACGCAGCCTGCCCGCGTCGGAACCGCGGCCAGCAACTGCTTCCGCACTCGCGCGCGTTCTGGAAATATGAGCGGGAAGTTTCTCCGCGTCCGCCAGCAGAACGCATATGGCCACACCTTCGGCTGCCTGCGCCACTTCCGATAAGTCAGGAAAGGTTGGCGCAATGCGAATGGTGCGGTCCTCGGGATCGTTGCCATGCGGATGCGTAGCGCCCGCGGGCGTCAGTTCAATGCCTGCCTGCTTGGCTAGCGCGACCACGCGTCGGGCGCAGCCCTTGGGCACGTCCAGGCTGATGAAGTATCCGCCCTTGGGGCGGGTCCAGCTGAGGTCCGCCACATGCGCCAGCTTGCTGGCGAAGACCTCGAGCACAGCTTGGAATTTAGGCGCCAGCAAGCTCCGGTGCTCGTCCATAAGCCGCAGAATTCCTTCTTCGTCTTTCAGAAACAGAACGTGGCGCAGCTGGTTTATTTTGTCCGGCCCAATCGTCCGTGGCGTAAAGCGTGCCAGCAGCCACTTGACGTTTTCTTTTGAGCTGGCGAACAGCGCCAATCCCGCGCCCGCCAGCGTGATCTTGGAGGTGGAGGCAAAGATCAGCGGGCGGTTGGGATGCCCGTGTCGCTCGCTCAGTTCCAGAATGTTGGCGATGGCGATGCGTTCCTCGGTGAGATGGTGAACCGCATACGCGTTGTCCCAGTAAAGTCGGAAATCAGGCGCCGCGGTTTTCATCGCCGCCAGCCGCTCAATGACCGCGTCCGAATAGACAGCGCCAGTCGGATTGCTGTATTTGGGGACGCACCACATTCCTTTGATAGAGGAATCCTGCGCCACCAGACTCTCGACCTCGTCCATATCCGGCCCGTTTTCGCGCAGTGCCACCGGGATCATGCGGATGCCGTAGTCGGCGCAGATCTTAAAATGCCGGTCGTAGCCGGGAACGGGGCAAAGAAAAGCAATCTCTCCCTGTCGCGACCAGGGAAGAGCGCTGTCGCAGGTGCCCTTGAGCAGCGAATACACCACCGTGTCATGCATCAGGGCGAGGCTCGAATTGTTGGCCACGACCACCAGCTCCGGCGGCGCGCCCAGGATGCCGGCGAACAGGCGGCGCGCTTCAGCCAGGCCTTGCAGTCCGCCATAGTTGCGGCAATCGGTGGCGTCTTCCGCGTAAGCCCCGGTCCTGCCAGGCAGCGAGAGCAGTTCGGCGCTCAGGTCCAGTTGAGCCGGCGAAGGTTTGCCCCGCGTCAGGTTGAGCTTCAGGCCCTTGGCCTGGAAAGCGCGATAGGCGTCCTGCAGAGTGGAATGGAGGTCGGGAGAGCCAGTGTGAACCGCGTGTGTCACGTAACTTTTTTCCTGTGTTGGAGTTCGCTGCGTCGAGCAGGTGGCTACTCTGATAATGCATGAGCCTCGCTGGTTTCGCAAGGTTATGCTGCCAGCCGGTTCTCCGTATCCCCGCCCACTTTTTAGAAGCGAGGCCCGGGGCCGCAGGCTGCAATTCTTGCCCTCCGAGAGCAATAACTTCCTTGTAGGCGGATCTTTGCGAGGCGCTGATCTCAGAAGGTAAGTTCCTCAATTCACTTTGGTTACTTGCGGCCAATGTAAGTGGCGTAGAGGATGCACAAGAAATCGGCAGAAATGGAACACACCACTGCTGATTACTTACGTAACACTTCGGCCAATGTGCCGCGTGTGGGGAGCCTGAGATCACAGCCTATGTCTAAGCGATTAGCTGTTCCTGGGAGATTCCTGCTTGCTACTCTTGTTCTCGCAGTCGTGGCCACGGCGCAGTCGGTGCCTGCGGCGCCTTCGCAGGGCGGTACCGGTTTTACTTCGTATGTGGAGTTTGACGGCACCTCCAACGATGAGGGCCAATTGTACCGTCTCAACTCCAACATAGGCTACAGCTTCACGGAGCACTTCGGAGTGGATGTGGGGGTGCCCGTTTATTTCTTGCGCCCCTCCAGTTCCGTAACAGGAACGACTGGCACATCAGGCAATGGTCTGGGCAATCCTTACCTGGACTTGCGCGTAAAGTTTTTGAACCCGGCGGTAAACTTCGGTTCAGTGCTGACGGGATACGCGCCGGCCGGCGACAGCAAGCTCGGCCTCAGCACGGGGCGTGCTACCTTCGACTGGACCAACCATTTTGATCATTCATTCAACAACCTGACGCCATTTCTCGAAGCCGGCCTGTCCAATACCGTGGCCGACACGCAATTATTTCTGCGGCCGTTCACCAGCCTGGGCATGAACAGCCATTTCCAGGGCGGCGCCAGTTATCAGTTGGGGAAATATTTCAATGTGGGCGCGTCGGGCTACGATATTCAGCCCTTCGGCCAGCAGACCATCTTCAGCAAGGTGGCGAACGGAAATGGAGGGGTACGCGGGCCGGGAGCCGGTTCATCGCACGGGCCTTTCCAGAATAACCAGCAGATTACGGGCAGCTCCGACCTGGCCTATGACAACGGCTTTTCCGCCTGGATTGGCGCCAGCCCTTCTCCTTATCTGGACCTGCAGTTGGGGTATACGAGAAGCATTCAATACGATTTAAATTCGGTCTCATTCAGCATGGGCGTGAATGTTGGACGCCTGTACCACCGCAGTTCCAAATAAAAGCACTTGGTGTACCGCAAGGAGGACAACAACCCTATGAAGCAGATGCAGATCACAGTACTGGCGCTGGCGATAATGTTATGCGGCGGCGCGGCTTTTGCGCAGCACGGCCATGGCATGGGCCCGAGTGCAGGCATGAACCCGGCGATGGGCGAGGGCGGCTCGCATCGCATGGGCCCCAATACGTCGAGCCCTTCCACGCACCGCATGACCATGAGCCAGCAGCTCACTAAAAACACGGCATTGGCCGGCAAGATCCAGACGTTGACCGGCATGTCGGCGCAGGACGCCTGTTCCGGATTCAAGAACCTGGGGCAGTGCGTAGCCGCGGCTCACGTCAGCAAGAACCTGGGCATCACCTTTGGCTGTATGAAAGCCGATATGACCGGGGTGGTCGCTCCCACCAGCGACAAGTGCCCGGTAGCGCCCAACGGCAGCAGCAAGGGCATGAGCCTGGGCAAGGCCATCCAGACCCTGAGCCCGACTTCGAACAGTAAGCTGGAAGCCAAGAAGGCAAATAAGCAGGCCAAGCAGGACATCAAGGATTCCAGCAACTCGTAATCTTTTTGCCGGTCCGACCACTCAAGCCCCGCGCGAAAGCGGGGCTTCTCTTTTTCGCCGGAAACGACCTGCTCGGCTTACGGCGCGCCCTCATTTAGCCCCGGCAGCGACCAGTGGTTCACCGGTATAGGATCGAGGATGGGCTTACCCAGATTGGCACAGCTCAAGGCATAAATGCCGGTATCAGCGGCCGCATAAATAATGTTGCGGTCCCACTCCACGAGGACGTTATCCACGGTCCGGTTCCAACTGCCCCATTTGCTGAAATCGCCTCCCTGAGGCGGAATGAAATAGGCCACCTCAGTGGGGCGCAACAGGTCGCTCACGTCATAGCAGCGCAGGCCAGCGTCGAAATAGGAATAAGCGATGAAATTGGGCGAAATCGTTCCGGGAGCTTTCAAATGCGGAGGGTTGTGCGCTCCGAAGCGCCCGCGCTTGAAGCAGAAGTCGCGGTAGGGCGCTTCCGGCGGCGGCACCGGGCGCGGAAACTGCGCTACCGGCGTGGGCCGTTCCTCGTCGCGGATGTCAATCACCCAGATAGGCAGAAATATCTGGTTGCAGTCCGGATTGGTGGTCTCGCCGTTGGCGAACACAAAACCCTTGTCTAGCCCCCCGCACCAGATGGTGTGGAAGGCGATGCCCCCAGCGCCATACTGCGGCGGCGGCTCAAAACGGCCGATCTCTTTCTGATGCTTCGGATCTGAAAGGTCCAGGATGATCAGCCCGAAGCAGCCCCAAGAACCGTACCCGCGATTGCCCCCATTCTCCAGGCGCTTCGGCACGTATACGGGCCCATGCAGGCCGGCAAACGGCGTCTGGTCCTTCTCCGGATACTTGAGCTTGGTCCACTGCCACTTCTCGTATTCGGCCTCCTCGCCTTTGCGCGAACCCGGAACCCACCACATCGAGACTTCCTTCGGGTTGCCAGGGTCGGACATGTCCACAATCATGTTACCGTTCACCAGCGGGCGGAAATAGGAGATCTGGTGACTGAAGGTGTCGTCGGGGGCGGTATCGAGAAAAGCGTAGCGCCCGCCATCGTAGTAGTTGCGGTGCGTGCCCGAACCGGTGGCGCCGGTGCTGAATTCTGAGAGCAGGGAAGTTTTGGCGGGATTGGTCACGTCGTAAACCCGGATGCCGCGCAGCCCTTTGTAGTTCCGCCACTTATCCAGCAACTTGGGATCGTCGTACTTTCCATTGGGCGCGGTGGGCGTGGAACTGGTGATGGGCGCGGCTGCGCTGGTCACCAGAATCCATTTCTTCAGTTTCTGGTTCCACGCCACTTGCACCTGGTAGCCGTTCCAGCCATGGTGGTTGTACATAGCCGGCTTATGCAGGTCGGATACGTCAATAAAATCGCCCTGCTGCACCAGGTAGCGGCGGTCCCCCACAGACATCATCTGCATCTTGCCGCCCCGGTCCTCGCCCGGCAGGATGTGGGCGATCACCTCCATATTGTGGATATACATACGCCGGTCGAGATAAGTGATGCTCTGGGGTGAAGGATGAGGGTGGTTATTGGCCCGGGAGGCGATGGCGGAGCCGGCTACGGCTGCGGCGGTTCCCACTGCAGTCTTCAGGAAATGCCGCCGGGTTGAGGAGGGTTTCTGATTTTTGGAGGGCGTGGGGGTCAACTTTTCGGCATCGGGTTGCATTTTGCTCCTGGGCGAATGTTAGACGAAGTTCGCAATTGGTTGGACAGCTCTACCACTTCATTGGCTTCCCTGTCAAATTCAATCTCCAACTTCGGCCTCCCCAATTTTTGCCGGTAAGTGAGGGCTTTACTTTCGCGCCAAAATGGATTTATGGTATGGTGGTCGTACCAAATAGCCGCTCGCTTCGAACCCTGCGGGCGTGATGACTTCAACCGCTACTACCCCACGGAGGTACCTAATATGGCGATTGCCACTATCAATCCCGCAACCGGGCAATGCCTGAAAAAGTTTGAGCCCCTCTCCGAGCGGCAAATTGATGAAAAAATTGCGACAGCGGCGGCTACCTTTACCGAATATCGCAAGGTTCCGTTTGCCGAGCGCGCCCGCATGATGGTGCGCGCCGGTGACATCCTGGAACGTGAGAAGCAGGACTTTGCCCGTTTGATGACTCTGGAAATGGGTAAAACCATCGGCTCGGCGGTGCAGGAAGCCGCCAAGTGCGCTTTGGCCTGCCGCTACTACGCGGAAAACGCTGAGCGCTTTCTGGCCGACGAACTGGTGGAGACCTCGGCCGCCCGCAGCTACATTCGCTACCAGCCGCTGGGACCGGTGCTGGCCGTGATGCCGTGGAATTTCCCCTTCTGGCAGGTAATGCGCTTTGCCGCGCCCGCCTTGATGGCCGGCAACGTGGGACTGCTCAAGCATGCTTCCAATGTCCCCCAGTGCGCGCTCGCTATTGAAGACATCTTCCGTCGCGCCGGATTCCCTGAGGGCGCTTTTCAAACTCTGTTGGTGACCTCCAGCCAAGTAGACCGGATTCTGGATGATCCTCGGGTTATGGCGGCTACCCTCACCGGCAGCGAAGGAGCCGGTATTCAGGTGGGGATGGCGGCAGCCAAGAGAATCAAGAAGGTAGTGCTGGAACTAGGCGGAAGCGATCCCTTTATCGTGATGCCCAGCGCCGACCTGGAGACGGCGGTCAGCACCGCGGTGAAAGCTCGGGTGCAGAACAACGGGCAGTCGTGCATCGCCGCCAAGCGCTTCATCGTGGCTGAGGAAATTGCGGCTGAGTTCGAGCGCAAATACGTGGCCAGGATGGAGGCGCTGGTCATCGGCGACCCCATGCAGGAGAACGTGGAATTGGGCCCGCTGGCCACTGCCGACGCAGTGGGGGATCTGCAGCGCGACGTCACCAAATCTGTGCAAGCGGGCGCGCGTCTGTTAACTGGCGGCAAGCCGCTGGCCGACCGGCCGGGAAATTTCTATGCTCCCACGGTGCTCACCGATATTCCCAAGGAGTCACCCGCCTACCGCGAAGAGCTTTTCGGGCCCGTGGCCTGCTTGTTCCGCGTCAAAGACGTGGAGCAGGCCATCGCCATTGCCAATGACAGCCGCTTCGGCCTGGGCGCCAGCGTCTGGACCAATGATGAGTTTGAGCGCAAACGCTTCATCAACGAACTGGAAGCCGGCATGGTGTTCATCAACAAAATGGTGGCCTCCGATCCACGCATTCCCTTTGGCGGCGTCAAACAGTCTGGGCACGGACGCGAGTTGGGTGTGCACGGCATCCGCGAGTTCACCAACATCAAGACGGTTTGGATCGAAGACGAAGTCCAGCAGGCGCGCATTTCACGGGCCGTGTAGTTGGGCCGGTCAGCAGCGGCTAAAACGCAGAACGCTGGGTGAATTTATGTACAAGATAGTGCGCACATCACGCCTGTACGAACAGATCGTGCAGCAGATTGAGGACACCATCCTGAAGGGCAACCTCAAGCCGGGTGACCAGTTGCCGGCGGAGCGCGACTTGGCCGAACAGTTTGGGGTAAGCCGGACAGCGGTTCGCGAAGCGGTTAAGGCGCTGCGGGAAAAGGGACTGGTGGAAGCCTATACCGGGCGCGGCACTTTCGTGACTAACGGCACTTTGCACGCCATTCGGCAATCGCTGGACCTGATGGTGAAGATCAGCCAGGCCGAGGGCGCTATCCAACTGGTGGAAGTGCGCGAAATATTAGAGCCGGAGATTGCGGCCCTGGCGGCGGAGCGGGCGGAGGAGCAACACTTGGCGGCCCTGCGCGAGGCTGTCGCGATCATGGACGCATCCCTGGAAGATGCCGAGGGGTTCATCGAGGCTGACCTTGACTTTCACTTGGCCCTGGCGGAGGCGGCCGGCAACCCCATCATTCTTTCGCTTATTGACTCCATTGTGGGGTTGCTGCGTGAGCAGCGTCTGGGGACCTTTGAAACACCGGGCGGCCCGCAGCGCGGCCAGTACTACCACCGTCGCATTCTCGCGGCGATGGAAGCGCGGAGCCCGGAACAGGCGCGCTCTGAAATGCGGGCCCACCTGCAGCAAGTGCGCGACGATTCGCGCTTACCTTCCGGAGCCGAGGAAAGAGTGGTTTCCCGGCCCGCTTCCTGATCGGAGAACGGCTAGATGGCGAACCTGGGATTTGTCGGTCTGGGAGTGATGGGCAGCAACATGGTGGAACGGCTGCTCAGCAAAGGGCACACCGTGACCGGCTACAACCGCACCCGCAGCAAAGCGGAAAGACTGGTCAAGCTGGGCATGCGCTGGGCGGATTCGCCGCGAGCAGTGGCCGAAGCCGCCGATTTCACCCTTTCCATGGTGACCAACTCGGCCGCCCTGCAGGCCATAGCCGAAGGGCCGGATGGAATTCTGGCGGGCATAGGCCGGGGCAAGGTGCTGGTAGAAATGAGCACCGTGAATCCGGAGGTTAGCCGCGCACTGGCCTGCAAGGTGAGGGAAAAAGGCGCCGACATGGTGGACTCACCGGTCTCGGGGAGCGTGATCACCTTGCAGCAGGGCAAGCTTTCGGTGATGGTGGGCGGGCGGCGGGAAACCTTCGAGCGCATCCAGTCGGTGCTGCAGGATCTGGGGCCGAAGGTCACCTATATGGGCGATAACGGCCTGGCGCTGTGCATGAAAATTGCCACCAATCTCAGCCTGGCGGTGCAGATGATGTGTTTCTCCGAGGGTGTGCTGCTGGCAGAAAAGAGCGGCATCGCGCGCGAGACGGCGGTGGATGTTCTCCTGCACAGCGCTGTGGCTTCGCCGATGGTGCAGTACCGCGGGCCCTTTGTGCTGCACATGCCCGACGAGGCCTGGTTCGACGTGAACATGATGCAGAAAGATATGGTGCTGGCTCTGGATATGGGACGGAAGCTGGATGTGCCACTGCCCACCACGGCCGTGGCTAATGAATTTCTCACCGCGGCGCGGGCGATGGGCCTGGCCAAGCAGGATTTTGCTTGCGTGTTCAAGGTGCTGGCGGAAATGTCGGGAGTCGGACTATGACCACCGTCGCCCAGCAAGCGCAAGTTTCCGCGGTTGGAACGGAAACCTGGCTGCGGATGTACCGGCATATGGTAAGCATCCGCCTGTTTGAAGAGCAGGTGAATGACCTCTACACCCGGGCTCTCATGCCAGGACTGGCGCACCTGTATGCGGGCGAAGAGGCGGTAGCGGTGGGAGTTTGCCAGGCGCTGCGCCCGGACGACTACATCACCAGCACCCATCGCGGTCACGGCCACTGCCTGGCCAAGGGCGCCGCTCCGGACCGCATGTTTGCTGAACTGCTGGGTAAGGAAGCGGGCTACTGCCGGGGCAAAGGCGGTTCCATGCACATTGCCGATCCCGCCACCGGCAACCTGGGTGCGAACGCCATTGTGGCCGGCAGCGTCGGCATTGCCACGGGGGCGGCATTTTCCGCCAAGCGCCTGGGCAATGGCCGGGTATGCGCCTGTTTCTTCGGCGAAGGCGCATTGGGGCAAGGCTCGCTTTACGAAGTGATGAACCTGGCCCAACTATGGAAGCTGCCGGTTATCTACGTCTGCGAGAACAACCTCTATAACGAGTACACCCATTATTCCGAGACCACGGCGGGCGATATTCTCGGCCGTGCGACCGCTTTCGGCATTCGCGCTGAGGCCGTGGACGGCCAGGATGTGCGCGCCGTATACGCGACGGCAGCTCAATTAATCGAAAGCGCCCGCCTGGGCAAGGGACCGGCATTCCTGGTCTGCGACACCTATCGCTACAGTGGACACCACGTAGGCGACATCAATCGCGAGTACTACCGCTCCAAAGAAGAGGAACAACGCTGGAAGTCGCAGCGCGATCCCCTGAAGTTGCTGTCCGGTTGGCTGGCGGAGCAGGGCCTGGCCGAGGCCGGCGATTTCGAACGTATTCATTCCGAGGTGAAGAAGGAGATAGAGGCGGCGGTCAAGTTCGCCATCGCTGCGCCCTACCCCGGCGTGGAAGAAGTGGAGCAGGATGTCTATGCCTGAGAACGGGCGCGAACTGACCTTTGCCCAGGCGGTGCGCGAGGCGCTGGCGGAAGAAATGCGCCGCGATCCCGCTGTGTGCATTTTTGGGGAGGATGTGGCGGAAGCAGGCACTCCCTTCAAGGTTCTTTCCGGGCTGGTAGAGGAATTCGGCAAGGAACGCGTGATTGATACGCCCATCTCGGAGGCCGGCTTCACCGGTCTGGGAGTCGGCGCCGCCATGGCCGGCCTGCGCCCGGTGGTGGACATCATGTTCGGCGACTTCATCACCCTGACCATGGACCAGATGGTGAACCAGGCGGCCAAGGTGCACTACATGTCGGGCGGAGCCTGGAAGGTGCCCATGGTAATGCGTACCACGCTGGGAGCCACACGGCGCTCGGCGGCGCAACACTCGCAGTCGTTGCACGCCTGGTTCAGCCATGTGCCCGGGCTCAAGGTGGCGCTGCCCTCTACCCCCTATGACGCCAAGGGCCTGCTGAAAACCGCCATTCGCGACGAGAACCCGGTGGTCTTCTTCGAAGATAAGATGATGTACAAACTGAAGGGGCCGGTTCCGGAAGAGGACTACACCATTCCCTTCGGCGTGGCCGATGTGAAGCGCGAAGGCGAAGACATCACTCTGGTGGCTACCAGCAGCATGGTGCAGGTGGCGCTGGGCGCGGCGGCCATGCTGGAGGAAAGCGGGCTGAGCGCCGAAGTTATTGACCCGCGCACCACCTGGCCGCTGGACGAGAAAACGCTGGTGGGCTCAGCTCGGAAGACCTCGCGCGTGATTGTGCTCGACGAAGGCTACGGGCGCTACGGCGTGACCGCGGAACTGGCCGCGGTTATCGCCGAGGGAGCGTTCTACGATCTGGACGCCCCGGTTCGGCGCATGGGCGCGATGCACGTTCCTATACCTTTTTCGCCGCCTTTGGAAGACGTAACCGTGCCCACGGAGCAGTCGGTGTGTGAGGCGGCGCGGAAACTCTGCAAAAAATCCTGAAGCTGTCCCCGGGAGGCGTTATGGCATTGCCAACTTATGGAACCATGGCGGTGGATTGGGAAAACCGGGTGGACTTCGACCGCCTGCGCCGCGAACGGCTGGCCCGCGCCAAGGCGTTGCTGGCCAAATCGGAGATGGGCGCGCTGCTCTGCTTCGATATGAACAATGTGCGCTACCTCACGGCCACGCACATTGGCACCTGGGCCCAGGACAAGGCCAATCGCTTCACCCTGCTGCCGCAAAACGACGAGCCCATTCTGTGGGATTTCGGCTCCGCCGCCCGCCACCACCAGCTGCATTGTCCCTGGCTGGGCGAGCGCTCGCGCGCGGGCATTTCCATGCTGCGCGGCGCCATTACGCCGGAGATGGGGCGCGCCGAAGACGTGGCGCGCAAAATCAAAATTGAGCTGGAAATGCGCGGCCTGCACAAGGAACCGCTAGGAATTGACATCATCGAGCCGCCGGTCTTGTTTGCGCTACAGAAGGAAGGTCTGAAGGTAGTGGACGGGCAGGCGCTCATGTCCGAGGCCCGCGTCATAAAAACCCAGGACGAGATCACGCTGCTTAACATGTCGGCCATGATGGTGGACGCTGCCTACGACGACCTCTATCGCTACATGAAGCCAGGAGTTCGCGAGAACGAGGCGGTCGGCTTGGTGAGCAAGAAGCTCTACGATCTGGGCTCGGAGTACGTGGAAGCGGTGAACGCCATTTCCGGCGAGCGCTGCAACCCGCATCCGCACGTGTTCTCCGACCGCGTGCTGCGGCCCGGCGATCCCGTGTACTACGACATCCTTCATTCCTACATGGGCTACCGCACCTGCTACTACCGCTGCTTCACCATCGGCTACGCTTCGCACGCCATGGTGGACGCTTATAAGCGCTGCCGCGAATACCTGGACGCCGCCATCGAGTTGGTGCGGCCGGGGCGCACCACCGCGGAAATTGCCGCTGTGTGGCCCAAGGCGCAGGAGTTCGGCTTCCCCAATGAAGAGGCCTGTTTCGCTTTGCAATACGGCCACGGGGTTGGCTTGGCCATCTGGGAAAGGCCGGTCATCAGTCGCCTGGTGTCCTTCGACCACCCGCATGAGATCAAACCCGGCATGGTGTTCGCGCTGGAGACGTTCTGGCCTTCCACCGACGGCTGGAGCGCGGCCCGCATCGAAGAAGAAATTGTGGTCACGCCCACCGGGCATGAGGTGATTACCCGTTTCCCTGCGGAGGAACTGCTGGTGGCCGGCGCCCACTATTTCACGGTGAAGGGGCCGCTGCCCACCACGCGCGAGCACGAGTCCGCTCCCAGCCAGCGCGTGCTGGAGATGATTGAGGCCAGCGCCAAGACCGAGCAGGTCCCGGAACTGACCAGCACCGACTAAGTTCTATTTTCACCACAGAGGACACAGAGAAACCTGATTTCTGATTGACGATTGATGATTGACAATTGAAAATCCCCGCTACGTGGCAAGAAAATCGTCATCAATCGAAAATCAAGAATCGACAATTGTCAATTCCTCTGTGTTCTCTGTGTCCTCTGTGGTGAAGAGACCAGACTATGCCCATTAGCGTTGTCATGCCCGCACTGGAAATGGCGCAGGAAACCGGCAAGCTCATCTCCTGGCTCAAGAAGGAAGGCCAGCAGGTGGCCAAGGGCGAGCCGCTTCTGGAAGTGGAAACCGACAAGGCGGTCATGGAAGTGGAAGCGCCCGGCGACGGCATTCTCGCCGGCATCAAGGTGAGGGAAGGCGACGTGGTTCCCGTGGGTCAGACCATAGCCTGGCTGGTTGCTCCCGGAGAAAAACCGCCGGCTGAGGCGGCAACGGTTGTTTCCGCCGCACGTGGCAGCGCGCCGGCGGCACGCACCGCTGCCGCTCCTGTGGCGGCGGGCGAATCGTCTTCGTCCGCCCGAGCCAGAATTTCGCCCAAAGCTCGCCGTCTTGCCCGCGAGTACAACGTGGATTTGAGCAAGGTGCGGGGCACCGGTGCCGATGGAGCCATCACTACCGACGATGTGCTGGCGGCTGTGGAGCCGGCGGCTCCGCCACCAGGGCTGGTTGCTGCGCCAACTGCGGCGGCGCTCAGCCCAGTGGCCCGGCTCATGGCGGAGCGCACTACCCAGAGCTGGACCACGACGCCACACTTCTATCTCACCCGCGATGTGGACGCGACCGCGCTGAATGCAGCTCGCGCCCGCCTGTCCCCTGTTCTGGAAAGGGACCGCGGGCTCAAGCTTTCCCACACCGACCTGCTGGTGGCGCTGGTCAGCCGCGTTCTGGCCAAGCATCCGCGCCTGAACGGAAGTTGGAACGGTTCTTCCGTGCAGCCCAACCCGGAAGTGAACATTGCCGTAGCCGCCGCCGTTAAAGACGGAGTGGTTTCCGTGGTCATTGCCAAAGCCGACAAAGCGAAGCTGGACGAGATCTCCGCCCAGTTGCGGGAAAAAGCGGAACGAGCGCGGGCGGGGCGGCTTCACCCCGCCGATATTTCCGGCGCCACCTTCACAATCAGCAATCTGGGCATGTTTGGGGTGGATTCATTCCA
>DATJEH010000032.1:0-29061 GCA_035496875.1 Terriglobales bacterium
ATGTCTTCCGCCAGCGTCTGCTGCCCATTCACGTGCACTCCGGGAAAGGGCTCGTAAGCGTCGTACTGCTTAGCCAGTTGCGCGGTGACCTTCTGGAAGTGAGCCAGGTCGGCGGGCGTCCACCAGTCGCGCAAGCGGCCCTGGGCATCGAAGGTGCTTCCCTCGGTGTCGAAGGTATGGCTGATCTCGTGCCCAATGACGGAACCGATGGCGCCGTAGTTAGCGGCGGCCGGCGCTTTGGCATCGAAGAAGGGCGGCTGCAGAATTGCCGCCGGGAAGTTCAGCGCGTTCTGCAGCGGCAGGTTGACGGCGTTCACCGTTTGCGGCGTCATGGACCACTCGTGGCGGTCCACCGGGCCGCCCAGGCGGTCAATATCGTGGTGATATTTGAACAGGCTCGAGCGCCACACGTTGCCGAAAATGTCGTCAGGCTTGACCTCGTACTTGGAATAATCGCGCCAGGTTTCGGGATAACCGAGACCGACGTAGAGCGTGCCCAGTTTGGCCTCCGCTTCCTTCTTGGTGGCCGGCGCCATCCAGTTGAGAGCCTCAATGCGCTTGCGGAAGGCGGCGATCAGATTACTGACCATGGCCTGGGCCTCCGCCTTGGCTTGGGGCGAGAAGTAGCGCTTAGCGTAGATCTGGCCGACGGCATCGCCGAGCAGGGCGTTAGTCAGCATCACCCCGCGTTGCCAGCGCGGCCGCTGCTGCGGTGTGCCCAGAAGTTCCTTGCCAAAAAATGCAAAGCTCTCGCCGGCCAGCGCTTTGGGAAGCACGGCGGCGTAGCGCTCCGCTAGGTGGTAGGCCATCCAGTCCTTCCAGGTGTCGAGGGAAACTGAAGCTAGCAGCGCGGCTTCGCCGGTAAACGCCTGCGGCTGCCACACGATGAACTTCTTCTGCTGGCTCAGTCCGGCGCCGGCAAAGTATTCCGCCCAATCCAGGCCGGGAGCTTTGGCGGTAAAGTCCGCCTGGGTCCACAGATTATTGGCCTTGTGGATGTCCTGATTCTCAGCCAGGCTGAGGTGTTTTTCGGCGATGCTGTGTTCCAGTTCCACAATACGGGTGGCGCGCGCGGCGGCATCATTGAAACCCGCGAGCCGCAGCATCTCCGCCACGTGCGTCTGGTATTTGGCGCGCACCTCGCGCATGTGCTCGCTGTTATCCAGGTAATACTGGCGGTCGGGCAGCATCAGCCCGCCCTGCAGCAGGTAGGGAGTGTAATGGTCGGGATCTCCAAAGCCTGGCGCAGCCCAGATGCCAAACAGATTCGAGGTGTGGAAGTTGGTGTTGTTCAGGGGATCCACGTCGGCACGCAGGCCCTCTCCCAGGGCGCGCGCCAGTTCCCGCTTGTCCTTGATGGCGGCGATGGCCTGCAAATGCGGCCGCAGCGGTGACAGACCCTGCTTCTCGATCGCACCCTCATCCATGTAGGAGTTGTAGAGGTCGGCAATCTTGCGGGCATTGGAACCGGCGGGCGGGTTGGACTTCGCGGCCTCCTCAATCAGGCCGACGGTGCGCTGGTTGGCCACATCGAACAGCGCGCTGAACACCCCAACCGAAGGACGATCCGGCGGAATCTGCGTGCGCTTGAGCCAGCCGCCATTGGCGTATTCGTAAAAGTTGTCGCCGGGTTGGACCGTGGCATCGAGGTTGGCAATGTTAATGCCATGCGTGGCCGGCTGCGAATTCTCCTGTGCAAAGCCGGTCAGAAACGACAGCAGGAATAAGGCGAGAAGTGCGGCGCGTGAGGGCTTCGTAGCAGCTTTCATGGAGTTCCAACTCGGCCAGAAGAACCTACAAGTGTAGCAGGGGAATGGCGGCTCAGCGGGCGCCAGCCGGGTTGTGCAAAGCAGGCGTGACCCCAGGACATTTGCTTCGCGTTAAAGCGCAAGAGGCTGGCAATTCAAACAGCGCGCGCCGGCAGGTGTCCGGGCCATGCTTCCCCGCTTACCTCGGCGGGGCCGGCCAGGGCAAAAAAGGAAGCGCAGCCCTGAGCCGGGAAAACAATTCGACAGCTTGGGGGTCGCGATGCAGCGGTCCGACCACGAACTTGCCTAGGGCAACGCCACCCATGGCGTAGTAGCCGATGGCTAGGCCACCGACAGCGGCATAGCCGATGGCCAGCCCACCCGCAGCGATCCACCCTACGGCAAATCCTGCCAGGGTCAGGATGCCGACTGCGCCACCGCCGAATGCGGCTACGCCCACCGCCAGCCCGCCGAGGGCCACGACGCCGCGCGCCAAACCACCCACGGCGACAACGCCGATGGCGATATCACCGATCGCAATGATTCCGCGGGCATGCCCCCGCATTTCATTCTTGGCGGCATCAGGACCAACGGCGACCGACAACAGCGGGTAATCCAGGATGGTAGCGGAAGATTGCCAGCGCATGGACCACCTCCCCCTGGGAACAGTATCCGGCTGCTCCGCTCCAGACACCAATTAGCAACCCGGGCGCCTGCATCCTGCTTCTCACTAGGCGGAGAAATCCTGTGGCTACTCGTTCCCCGCAACCTTCCATCCCACCAGAATCGTCTGAGCCTGCCAAGTGTCTGCTTTGTGTGGATGATCACCCCGAAGTGCTCTCTATCATGGGGGAGTTCCTGCGCGTTTTTGGCTACTCGGTCCTGACTGCACCCAGTGGACAGCGTGGGCTGCAACTGCTGCACCGCAACCCGGTGGATGCGGTCATCCTGGATTACGAAATGCCCAAAATGGACGGGGCTGAACTGGCGCTCCGCATCAAGAGCGGCTGGCCCGAACTGCCGGTGCTGATGTTTACCGGTTATCCCGCCGACGTTCCGGAGGAAGTTAGGAGATCGGTGAACGCATTTGTAGTGAAGGGAGAGCCGGCTGATAAGCTGTTGCAGACATTACGCAACCTGCTTCCTGCCGGCGGCCGCAGCGTGCCCAGAAAGCCGGCCGGCGAGGTAGACGGCAGTCGCAGCCGGCGCAAAAGCCGCGGCGTCGCCGCAGCCTCCCGCCGTAAAGTCCGGCGCACCGCCTAGCTTCGCATCCCGGTCAGGCGCCAACGGTACGTTGCGAGCAACGTCTCGCAAAGTATCCCCGAGTGTGTGCTGAGGAGTTCCACTTGACAGCCACCGCCGCGGCGCACCACACTTCCTGCTCTTACCCAAATGCGCAAACTTGGACTTCTGCTCAGCTTTGCCGCCCTGGTTGGCGGGTGTGCTCTGCGCGGCGCCGCCGCGAACCAGAACCATTTTCCCAACAATGAGGAAATGCGGCACTTTCGTT
Organism: Terriglobales bacterium; assembly: GCA_035496875.1. GTDB lineage: Bacteria > Acidobacteriota > Terriglobia > Terriglobales > Acidobacteriaceae > JAICWP01. The sequence continues at coordinate 3,259 of DATJEH010000032.1, forward strand.
CTATGAATGCGCCCCGGCTGGCGCCCGATGGCCTTGGCGTTCTGGTGGAAATTGCCGACAGCACCGCTGACGGCGGCCGCTCTCATCTGTGGCTGGTGGATCTTGCCGGCGGTTCCGCCCGCCAGCTCACCTTTTCGCCTGCCGGCAAGAAGGATGACAAAGACCACGGTGAGACTTCAGCTCGGTGGATGCCGGGGGGCGACATCCTGTTTTTGGCGCACCGTGGTGAACACACGCAACTTTTTCGCCTGCCCATGCAGGGCGGCGAAGCCGTTGCCTTTGACCTGAAGGTGACGCCGCCCGTGGACGAGTCGAAAGCGGCGGATGCTGTGCCCCCGCCGGGAGCGGAGAAAGACAAGGCGCCGGCAAAGCCAGCCGAGCCTTTGTCCATTGATATCTCCGGATTTCAGATCGCGCCCGACGGAAAGACGGTGGCGGTTTGGGCTAAAGACCCCCAGACCCCGGGAGAAAAGAAGCAGCACGACGAGAAGGCTGATGCCGTCTGGGTCAATCATGATCAGCATCTCACCCGCCTTTACTTGCTCGATCCTTCAACTTCCAAGCTGAGCCCCGTGGCGTTGCCGGACGACGTGAAGCGCGTCGCGTGGAGCGAGCAGTCAGACCGCCTGATCGCCGAGACAGAAGCCCCAAACGGCGCCAGTGATCTGGGGCCCGCGGGCAGCGTATGGCTGGTGGCGCTCAACGATGCGCAGCATCCCAGCAGGATCAAGGCTGCTCCCGCCACCGCCCGTGGAGTGATTTGGTCGCGCGATGGCGGCAGCCTTTACTTTCTGGCACAAGCGCAGCAAGACGCGCCTCCGGGATACCAGGACCTTTATGAATTCACCTTTGCCGGTAACACGGTGCAAAACCTCAGCAACGGTTTGCAAAGCAGCATTGGCTACGAGAACCCGCTGGCAGAGGAGGATGGCTCCGTTCTGGTTGCAGTTGAAAATCACACGCAGGTCACTGTAGGGCGCTTCGCCTCCAAAAAACCTCCCCAGCTCCTGCATTTTGCTCTTCCGGAAGTGCGCGGCTTGGATACCAACGCGCGCCGCACCGGCTGGGTTTATCTGGCCAGCGGCAGCACACAGCCCGACACGCTTTACTACACGGACAAGCTGGGCACGGCCGGACGGGCGCTGTCCATGCCGGCAATCACGCCGCCTCAAATGCAGGCGGTGGCGACGCAACTCGTGCATTGGAGCAGCGACGGCCGCGTCATTGAGGGCCTGCTCTCGCTGCCTCCGCAGGCGGCGCAAGGGCGTGTGCCGCTGGTGGTGGACGTACACGGCGGCCCGCTGGGGGCGTGGTCCGACGGTTACAACCAGTTCACCAATTTCCTGGTCGGACAGGGCTGGGCGGTTTTGCGGGCCAATCCGCGCGGCAGCTCGGGACGAGGCGCGGCTTTCGCCGCCGCCAACAAGAATGACCTGGGCGGGGGAGACTATCGCGACATCATGGCGGGCGTGGATGCCGTTCTGAAGCAGTTTCCTGTTGACCCTGGCCGCCTGGCGCTCATCGGTTACAGCTATGGCGGCGAGATGGCGGGCTTCGCTGAAGGAAAAACCAATCGCTTCAAAGCTATCGTGAGCGGCGCACCGGTAATTGACCAGTTCAGCGAGTACGGGACGGAAGGCGATTCCTGGTACGACCGCTGGTATTTCGGCAAACCCTGGGAGCACATGACGGACGCCTGGCGGCAGAGCCCGCTCTCCGGCGCAGCCCACGCCAGCACTCCTTTCCTGCTGCTGCAGGGCGAAGGCGACACCACCGACCCGCTGGGCCAATCGCTGGAAATGTACCGCGCCCTGCGCCAGATGGGAGTGCCGGTGGAGATGGTGCAGTATCCCCGCGACAATCACGGGCCGCTGGCCATCGGCATGCTGGGTCGGCCGAGCATGGAACCGTGGCATGGTTTCGACGCGCGGCAACGCCTGGTTCGTTTTCTGGAAAAGGCGATGGGACCAGCACCTGCGGCCGAACCCCGAACCGCGTCGCAAAAATAAGCGCGGGCGACGGAATGGCGCTCAGCGAGAGGCGGCTTCCCTTTTGACGCCTGACTCAGGAGGCAGCACTGGCATCTGTTCTTTGCCTCCCCGGCGCATGCCGCCGGTGGCCACGCTGATTAAGCCCCACAGGAACAGGATCGGTGCCAGCAGCAGACCGGCAAGGCCAATTACAGCCCGCCATCCTTTGGCGCTGCCGGTCACTTGCACCGTGCTGCCGCTGACCGGCCAAGCTACGGAAACCGATGAATTCCCCTGCCAGGAAACAATCAGCACGCCCAGGCCAACGAAGAAGGCTAGAAGGGCGGCCAGCAAAATGAGTTTTGACTTCATAGCTCAGGCGCAAGCATAACGCAAAAGAGCCCGGAGGCATATAAAAAGCCGGACCTGACATGTCATCAGGTACGGCTTCAAGTTTCATCTGCGCGACAGATCTTCCGGGGCGGTTATGCCCGGTGTTGCTTCGCCCTACGGATTAAAGCTGCCGAAGGTATAGCCCACGGAGGCGCCGTAGCGGATCACGTGATTGGTATCAAATTCCACGTTATTGCGAATCAGGTAGGCCCGCACTTCCGGACGCACGAACATGTGTCCCCAAACGTAGAACTTCAAGCCCCCGCCGATTACACCCATAAGGTGGTTGCTGCTGGTGTAATTGGTGCAACCGGTGAAGCCGCAGTTGAAGTAGGGCTGGTAAAAGCGCAGGCTCTCGGCGCCGAATCCCGCCAGCAGTTCTGGCGCTACCTTGCCAAAAGTGGGCGAATAAACCGCGTCCACATCGTAAAAAATGGGCCGGTAGGGGGCGATGCCGGCATAGGAAGCCTGGCCGCCGCGCCAGGAAACTTCAGCTCCAAGACCGAAATTCTTGTGGAACAGGAAATCGCCGCTGAAGGTGGGATATACGCCGCCGCCTTGGGAAACAGGAGTGCCGGCCGCATTGGCGTTGGTGCTGGAAGGCGCCGACAGGCCGCCCAATCCAAACGCCGCATCAAACTGCTGCCCATAAGCAGTGCTCACCATCACGAACAAGCCGAAAAAAATGGCAACTACGCTCAGCTTTCTCAAATGAACCCTCCCCTATTGCCGCTAACTCGCCGCGCTCTCACGCCACTTGGGCGGTTCTGTTTCCACCTTAGGATGCCGCTTAGGTGCGTACCGATGCACAGAGATGTACAGAACTGGTTGAAAACATTGGAATTGTACTTCTACACTCGCGCGTCAATGGCACCAATCATCTCACATCTGACAATGGACACGAAACAAGTTGCAAACCCGGCACAGGAAAGATTGTTGCGTCGCAGAACATAATTTTTGCGCTTGGATGCTGCGGGAGTTGGCCTCGGCCTGCTTGAATGTAAAGAGAATTTTCACCGTGGTGCGGTGAGGATCGGGCTCAAAAAAGTCTGAACTGCGACAGATACCGTGTTTACGGGCCGGTGCCGCCGGTGTGGCAGTCGCTGCAGGTGACCTGGGTCAAGTCGCCAATATCCGCCGGATGCTTGAATTGCACCGCGGCCACATTGCCCATCACGGGTACCCCGCTCTCCACCTGCTGCAACACGGTATGGCAGGTGTTGCAGGTGTTGGGAATCACTTTGCCGTCGGCGCTCACGTGCTGCCCGTCGTGGCAGCGAAAGCATCCCGGGAAATAAAAGTGCCCGATGTTGTTGGGGTGAGTGCGCCAGTCCACTTTCATGTAAGGAAAGAAATTGGCGGCGTAGATGTTCTGCACCTCGGTGACGGCGGCCTCCACGGTCGTGTGCTGAGCGCTGTAGACCTGAGCATACTTACTGGAATAAAACGTGCGCAACGCGGAGGCGATGCTGTTCAGCGCTTCCGGCTTGCTGCTGTAGTTTTTGGTCAGCGCCTCCACCGCCTGCTGCTTGATAAAGGGCAAAGAAGCATCCATACGCTTGGCGAACAGCGCGTTATCTACGGCCTCATCTGGAGGCAGGAAGATGTGGCTAGGTCGGTCGTGGCAGTCCACACAATCCATGACGCGCCTGGAAGCTTTCGCTACCTGCTGCGGAGTCAAAGCAGATGATTTGGACTGATAAACCGTGACATGACCGAACTCGTCTTTCTGCTGCACCCAGGGGATCACCTGGCGCTGGCTGTCGGTCGAGATGTAGGTGATCTGGTTGGAGATATTCATGTGCCAGTGAATGCCGGAAGGGATGCCGGCGCTGGGCTCGGCGCCGCCAATGTCGAGCAGCATGCGGATCTGGCGCGGCGTGTTCTTCTCGTCCGGAGCGTAATGGGTGAACACCTTAAGCTGGGCGCCATAGAACATGCGCGGCCAATGACATTGTTCGCAGGTCTGCTGTGCCGGGCGTAAGTTGGCCACAGGCGTGGGGATGGGGCGCGGGTAAACGTGGGCTATGGCCGCATACACCTGGTAGGAGCCGGAGAGCTTGGAGCGCACATACCACCCGGCCCCCGGCCCTACGTGGCAGGCTACGCAGTCCACGCGGGCATGCGGCGATTTGAGGTAGGTGGTGTACTCCGGCTCCATGACGGCGTGGCAGAGCTGGCCGCAGAACTGCACCGAGTCGGTAAACTCGTAAGCGCGATAGCTGCCTACGGCGCTCAGGCTCACAAAAACGGCGGTGAAGCTGAAGAAGAAAGCCACCGCGCTGCGCTGGGAGGGAACGTTCAGGTCGAGGCGGGGAAAGCGCGCCACCTCGCCCGGCGCCATTCGACGGCGGCGGCGCCTTTCCAGCCCCATGCCGATGGGGATCAGGATCAGGCCCAGCACCATGATGCCGGGCAGAATCATGTAGGCGAAAATGCCGATGTAGGGATTGGGACGCAGCGCCTCAAGAAAAACCAGGAAAGCGATATTGGCGCCGGCCACGACTGCCATGGCCAGACCGATGATGCTCAGCAGGTTTCGCGTCAGCCCCGGCGCACTGCTCCCAGCGGGTGAAGTTTCGTTTTTTCCTGTGCGCATGCTCCTCTTCGTCGCCCGAACTTAGAAGGTGCAAATGGTGGATAGCGTCACGGCGTTGGCATGGAAGTTCCGAGGCAGCATCGGACCCAGGCCAATTCTTTTCGCCGTCGCCGTAATAAGTTCCATGCGGCTTTGGCCCGTCGAACCGTGGGGAAGATGATACTGCAGTTCGGCCAGCGGGCGGTGGCACGGGCTTTTCAACGAGGCATTGACGATTAAACCCTCAGCCCTGCCTCAGCCTAGAACGCGTACTTCACCGACAGGGTAGTCCGGTTGTCATGGAAGTAGCGAGGACTGGTGGGGCCAACAAATGAGCCTTCATTGTACTGGTCGTAATTCCAGTACGCATTCAGACTCCAGTACTTGGCGATGTCATAGCTCAGCTCCGCCAGGGGCTGGTGGTAGGTGAAATCCAGTGGTCCGAGTGGCTGCAGCGGGTTGAGCAAGGTCGTAGTGCCGTTCACACTGGTGAGGCCGTAGCCCACTTTGGCCGTGACTTGTTTCACCGGCTTGAGCATCAGGTTAGCCATAAAGTAATGCGTGTGGTTCACATAGGTGGAAAGAATGTGATCGGGATTGTTATTTTCATCCGCATTAAAAGTCGGACACCCGTCCACAACCGTGCCCACAGGGATAACGGTATCGCTGAAGTTGAAACAGATCAACGCCTGCTGCAACGCATTCGTATAGTTGTAGCTCACATCGAATCCAACACGTTCCTTGGGCAGCAGAGAGGCGACAAAACCAACGTTACGATAGTGCTGCTTGAACTGCGTGTCGGACTCACCATTGCGGCTTTCCCAAATATTCAGGCTTCCGGCAAGGTTGGCCCAGCGCACCGGGCGGTAACTTGTGCGCGCGCGATAGTTCTGCCGCTGCCGTGGGCTGATGCGGGTAATGAAATTATCCGCCGAGGTCGCTTCCGCTTCCAGATTGATGCGCAACGATGACGTTGGCCGGAACCACACTCCAACTACGGGCGCGTACTCGTTTACGCTGATGGTGTCGCCTTCAAATTCCGGCAGGCCAGACTCAGGATCGGGAACCGTCTCCGGCTCTGCCTTGAACACCCGGCGGTGGCGGAAGCGGAAACCGACGTTCACCCCGAAGTGCTTCGACGCCAGGTATTCCACCTGCATGAGGTTGAAGAAGGACTTCTGCCCGAGGAAGTTGCCGATAAAAGCGGTGGTGGTCTCTGTGGGACCAAGGGGACTGAGCAGGGTCACCCGTGCACCCACCCCCTCCGTCGCTGTGGCCAGCGAGTTCCAGGTGCCCGGCATGTGCCAGTTGTCATAACGGAAATTGTCGCTCAGATTAATCTTGCTGGTCAGCTCAACGGTTACACCGAGGTCAGTAGTGGCGGCTATCCGCCGCGAGGACGCCGGCCCGGAAAATGTGAACTGCCGCTCATTGGTGCGTGTCACCAGGCCATCAAAGAATTCCGCGTAGGGCGAGTTCATGTCGGCGGAACTGTAAGTGCCGCGCGCGACCAGATTCACACGCTTTAAGTAGGTTGACTGCAGGCTCAGCGACTCGGTCGGCGTGGCGGTGCGAACTCGCTGGTTGCGTGTATAGGCAAAGTATCCGTTACAACGAGTATTGACAAAGCCATTTCTGAACACCGGCGTACACGGCTGGGCAGCATCGGAATTGATGGGCAGGCCGAGGGAAACGGGAGTCCCATCGGGCAGCAGGAAGACGTTAAACGGGTTCAAAGTGTAATCCGTGTCATTCCTGTCATATTCCAGGAACTGGTCATAGCTCAGGGTGGTCTTCGACAGCATCTTGAAATCTACGCCGAAGTGGTAGTCGTTCTGGGTGACGTTCCACGCCTGGTCCAGGAGCGGATCGGTGCCTTCATGGAAGCTGGAGAACGAGGGCCCCTCCGAGCGGTTGCGGGTGTAGCCGAGTCGCACCGTGACCTTTGACTGCGGCATCAGTGTCAAGCCGGTATCGTACATGCGCCGCCGGATCTGCATTTCATGCGGAGAAAATCCGACTGGCAGATTGGGGTTCGACGTCGGAGGATTCAGCGGGTTTGCCAGCAGATCATAATCAAAGAAATTCTGATCACGCCGGAACAGGAAGCTGAAGTCGTACCATTTGTTCTTCGAGACGCCTATCCGTCCGACGTTTTCCGGGTCACCGCCCCACCCGAAGCTGCTTACGTTGAGGTCGTCGAACAATACACCATCGTTGTTCAGCGAGTGCATGGAGAGCGTCTGATCAAGGAAGCGAGGGCCCGCGTGTTGATTGATGAAGGTGTCGAACATCGAGCCACTGCCGTTAACCTCACTGAAGCGGTAGCCCAGTTCAATGCTCTGTTCGACGTGATAGTCACTGAGATCTTTCCCTTCCGCGGCGGCGTCGGTTGCGGGTGTTCCTGTGGCGCCAGTTTGTGCCAGGGCCCAGGAAGGAGCAAGCAGGACGGCCGCGAGCAGCCACAGGTGCTTTCGCATAAACCACCCCTTACCGTGCAGGCCGCGTGCTGGCCGCACCGGCGCGCCGGCCAAGATATCTGCGGGTCTACCTCTTCCGATCATCTGAGCTCCTTGCTTCTTCTAGGGCTTGAAGAAGACCTCGCTGAAATTGGAGCCGTGAATAAACGCATGGCACATGGTGCACGCCTGGTATTTCTGGGCTTGGTTGTGGGCTGGGCCAATTGGCGGTTGCGAGGGTACGTTGCTCATCGCCAGGGTGTGGCACTGCAGACAGAGCAGGTTGACCTGGCTTACTCTCAGCAGACGCGGGTTGGTTGAGCCGTGTGGCGTGTGGCAACTGGTGCAACCTTCCGTCTCGACCGGCAGGTGCTCGTAAACAAACGGTCCCTTTTTCTCGGTGTGACACTTGAAACAGACTTGATCCTGGGCCACGCTGGTGCGCAACTGTTTGGGCAGGAACCCTCCGTGCTCGTTGTGGCAATCCGTGCACTGCACCAATCCCTGGTTTACGCGATGCCGGTAGGGACGGCTGAATTCGGCCTTGACCTCGGTGTGGCACTGGTAACAGAGCTGCGGTTGCTTCTCCACCAGCAGCGCTTTTTCCGTCTTGGCGTGGTGCGGTGAATGGCAACTGATACAGCCAATGTCATTGCTGGCATGCGCCGAACGGGTGAAGTTTGCATGCTCGTTGCCGTAGGTGTGACAGCTAAGGCAACGCTTGTTCGCATCCGCCATGCTCAGGTTTTCGAAAACGATGATCTTGCTTTTGTCGCCTCCGCCTTCCACGTGTGCCTTTCCCGGACCGTGGCAAGCCTCGCAATTCACCCCTTTGCCTGGGGCGCCGGGCTGAAATCCCATCTTGTAGTGGGGCGTTCGTTCCATCGCCTTGTAGATGTCCTCATGGCATCCCTTACAGGTTTCAGAACCCACGTACTGCCCCGAATCCTTGGTTTGGCTTGCGGTCTGCGCAGCGGCCTGCTCCACGTTTCGCGCCTGCACAGGACTAGCAGCTATGAGCAGGAAGGGGAAAAACAGGAAAGGCAGCTTGCCGATTCGGAAATGCATGCTTCCCTCCGCAGGACGTGGATTCGGATTGCGAGAGGAGCCCTGGAACCCATGACCGGTTTGGCGGGACAATCCAGACTGCTGGCTGGCAGAAACAGCCCAGTCGCGCTACCCGGATTGCGGCAACTCCAACCCTGAACTGAGTTCCCGTTCCGGGAAAGTGTATGGCATACCCCGGCACCCCAATCTGTGACCGCCGTCACACTGGGAGTAACACAAGCGCTCAGACCAGCATGTCAGCCGTGCTGATCAGCTGTCCAACACAAGATGCGTCAGTTTTCCGACGCTTTGGATTCGACGGAAAAGACGGCGCAGGCCTCCGCAGCAGAGAATATCCGCGCCCTCGCGCCAACCTCTGCCAGGAGATTCCGGCGTGCTGAAAGCAAAAGTAGCACAAGAGATGTCAATAGATACCAGGCACGATACAAAAACTGTGGAAATTCCGTATTGTGGGAATCGTGAACTACTGCTGCCGCAGTGCATCGCGGCGAACTTCTTCGCTCACCGCCATGCCCAGGGCGAAGCTTGCGACCAGCAGAACCAGCCAACCGCCCAGCTGCTTTATGCCAGGCCCGCTCTGGATCCATTCCATGGAAGCACGCATGGCCCAAACCGCGGCCGCAAATGCCGCCAGCAGCCGCAGGAACTTGACCCAGGATCTGTGCAATCTTTCCGCCATGAAAAGCTCTGCCTTTTTCAGTAAACACTTTCCCGCTGGATGGCGCACATTACGTTTGTTGGTTCCGCCTATTGACCCGCCGGGTACATGGGCGGCACCGGGAAGGGGCGCAGGGTCTTGAAAAGGGGCGCGGGGGAACTATTTACTTCCGCAGCAGCCGCGGCATCCCAATAGTAAGGGACTCCTTCGGCCAGGTGGGATTGGCCTAGTTTAGCAGCAACCGAGGACATCATGCATATAGACCCTGTATGTGGGAAGGAAGTGGATGAGAACAAAACCGCCCACCAGGGGCCTGAGCAAGCCTAAGTTCCCGCCGTGCTGAGCAGTTGGAAATGGTCTCCTGAAGTCACGGCGCTTCGGGCATGTCCCGCGTTAGCCTTCAGTAATTTGACCCCTATCGTCGCTCGCGGTGTCATAGTGGCGCATGGCATTCCGTCCTGAGCCCCGATATTCGGCGCGGCTGCGTGTGCGCGTCCGCGGAATAGACTCGTTTGGGCATCCTTTTCAACAAGATGCATATACCCGGGACATCAGCCGCCGAGGCGCACGCCTGGACGGCACTCCCTGCGTAATTGATACCACCGCCGTCATTGAGGTGCAGCACCGAGGCCGGCGCGCCCGCTACCGCGTAGTCTGGATCGGCGGTTATGGCACCTCCCTGCACGCCCAGGCCGGGCTGCAATGCCTGGAGCCGGAAGAATGCATTTGGGGACACCTGCCTTCGCCCTCCGCTCCCATGACCGCAAATCCCTAAGCGGCCTCTAGCCTGCTGCTCACTTCACCTCCCAATCACCCTGTAGTTCGTTTGTTACTATGGCGGGCTCACAACTCCGTGAGTCAGGAGGATGAATGCCGGCAGTCACGCGGCGGCGGTCCCACTCGCAGGAGTGGTATGAGCGTGCGCAAAAATACCTGATTGAAGGTGTCAATTCGCCGTCACGTGGCAGTTCGGTCTATGCCTCTGGACCCATCGTGCTGGAGCGCGGGCAGGGTTCGCAGGTCTGGGACATTGACGGCAACCAATACACCGACTTCATGATGTCCTTTGGGGCGCTCATCCATGGGCATGCCCACCCCGTAATTGTGGATGCGGTTTATCAGGCGATGGCCGAGGGGTCGCATTTTGCCGCAGCCACCCCGGCGGAATTGGAGGCGGCCGAACGTTTCTGCCGCATGGTGCCCTCCGCCGATGCGGTGCGCTTCACCAATACAGGCAGCGAAGCCACCATGCTGGCTTTGCGCCTGGCGCGCGGCTTCACCGGGCGCAACAAGTTCCTCAAGTTCGAAGGCCATTACCACGGCTGGTACGATCCGTATCTGCTGAACGCGCACGGCCATCCGCCGGAACAACTGGGCGCGCCGGAGAAGCCGGCGCGTATTCCCGATTCGCAAGGAATTCCCGCGGCTGTTTTTAACGACGTTGTAATTGCTCCCTGGAACGATATTGCCCAGTTCGAACGGGTGATGCGGGAGCACGGCGATGAACTGGCAGCGGTAATCACTGAGCCCATCATGGCCAACATGGGCTGCATTCCTCCCCGCGAAGGCTACCTGCAGCGCCTGCGCCAACTCGCGCAGCAACACGGGGCGCTCTTCATTCTCGACGAAGTGGTCACCGGCTTCCGCTACGCGCCCGGCGGCTGCCAGGAGTTGTGGGCCCTCAAGCCCGACCTGAGCACCTTCGGAAAAGCCCTGGGCGCGGGTTTCCCTGTGGGCGCAGTCACCGGCCGGCGCGAAATCCTGGAACAGATGCGCTGGGGCGAACCCATGGTGCTGCATTACGGTACTTTCAACGGCCACCGCCTGACCATGAAGGTGATCGCCGCCAGCCTTGGCCTGCTCGCCGCCGAGAAAGGCGCCGCCTTCCGCAAACTACGCAGCTTGGGCGACACGGCCATCAGCGGGCTGCGCGACGTTTTTGCCCGGCACAAGATCAAGGCTATCGTGCAGGGCTTCGGGCCTATGTTCCAGATCTACTTCACCGGGCGAGAGGCCATCCACGATTACCGCGATTACTGTTCCTACGTGGACGCCACCCGCTACTCGCGCTTCGTGCAGTTGCTGCTGGGCGAAGGCATCTACATGACGCCCTCCAACGGGCTGCACTGGATCATCAGCACGGCGCATTCCGAAGCTGATATCAAGGCGCTGGTGCGCGCCGCCGATCGGGCCTGCGCGCGGCTCACATGAAGGCCACAGTCTTCCTCGGCGGCGGGCGCATTACCGGCGCGCTGCTCTCCGGGTTGCGCCTGGCCGGCTATAGCCAGCCCATAGTCGTGCATGACCGCCATGCTGCCAAGCTGCGGCAACTGCAGCGCGACTTTGGCGTGGAGGTGGAACGCGACCTGCGGCGGGCGGTGGCGAAAGCCGGGCTGCTGGTTATCGCGGTTCGACCGGATACCGTGCGCGAGCTGCTGGGCGACCTCGGCGGGTTGGACCGGCCGCTGATTGCGGTCAGCCTGGCGGCGGGCGTTCCCTTGGCCAGGCTGCAGCGGCGCCTGGGCCCGCCGGTGCGCTGGACGCGGGCCATGCCCAGCCCCACTTGCCGCACTGGACACGGTTTCACCGCGCTAGCGTTTTCCCGAGAAATCTCCCGCGCTGACCGCAAGCGGCTACGCGAATTTTTCGCCCAGGTCGGAACCGTGCTGGAGATTCCAGAAAAGAAGTTTGACGTCTTCACCGCGACTTACTCTTCCAGCCATGGCTACCACGCGCTGGCCGCTCTCTCGAACGCCGGAGAAAAACTGGGTCTGGACCGGAGCACGGCACTGGCGGCCGCGGCCCACGCCCTGGCCGGTGGTGTGATGGCGTTCACCGAGAGCAAGCTGCCTCTGGAAACATTGATCCACGAAGCGGCTACGCCCGGCGGCATCGCATCCACGGTCATGAAGACCATGGATGCCGCGGGCTATCACCGCGCCGTCGAGCGTGGGGTGCGGGCGGGAGTGGCGCGGGCGCGAGCCAACGCGCGCCGGGTTTAGAGCGTTCCTGCCAGGCCGCCGCCATCCACCACTAATGCCGTTCCGGTAACGAAAGACGAGGCGTCGCTGGCCAGATAGAGCGCCGCCTGCGCGATTTCCTCCGGCGTTCCCACCCGCCGCAGAGGGCGCTGCGCCGCTTCCTGAAGAAACTTGTCTGTGGCCGCCCCCAGTTGCTGCGCCTCGCCGCGCAGCATGGGAGTGTCGGTGTCGCCGGGGCAGATGCAGTTGACTCGAATGTTCTGCGGCCCGTGGTCAATAGCCATGGCCTTGGTCAGCAGAACCACCGCGCCTTTGGAGGCACAGTAGGCGACGGCCTTCGGTCCGCCCGCAAGCCCCCATCCTGAAGCCGTGTTGACGATGGAACCGCCGCCGGACTTTTCGATCAGCGGGATGGCGAACTTAGACATCAGGAAAATGGATTTAACGTTCACTTCCATCACCCGATCCCAGTCCGCCTCGCTCAACTCCAGCACCGAGGCGCGGCGGATGATGCCGGCATTGTTGAACAGGATGTGAAGCGCGCCGAATTGCTTAGCCACGGCGCGGACCACTCGCTGGCAATCGGCGGCGCGGGTCACGTCGGCGGGAGCGAAAAAGGCCCTCCCGCCCTGCTCAGTAATCGCCTTCGTGACCTCCTCGCCGGCTTTTTCATTAATGTCCACAACCGCCACCGACGCGCCATCCCCTGCGAACAGCAGGGCGCTGGCGCGCCCGATGCCGGAAGCTGCGCCGGTAACGAGGGCAACCTTGTCCTGCAGGCGGCCTTGGACGGTGGGGCTTGTCGTTGCCTTTCCTTTTGTCAATGGCGCCCCTGGGGTTGCATGATTTCGGAAGGACATGGCTTAGCCATGCCATATCCGGTCGTGGGAAGAGCCGGCTTCAGCCGCTGAGGGAAGTCTTGGATTTTTCCAGAAAAAACAACCCACAGGGGCTAAAGCCCGTTAACTTCGCTTCCCAAACGGCTGGGCTAAAGCCCAGCCCTTCCGAAATCTCCCGCCCGCTGTTTCATCCCAACGGGTGTACGCGATCCTCCCTGCCGTGGGCCCCCCCTTGGCGCGGCTTTGTGGCCAAATCTGCTAGCGGCTGGCCAGGCCGCCGGCGGTTTCGGCGCCGTCCATCACATAAACGTGGCCCGTGGCGAAAGCAGCGTCGTCGGAAGCGAGGTAGGCAAACAGCGCCGCGATCTCCTCGGGTTTGGCGTGGCGACCCATGGGGATTTTGCGGTTCACCTCGGCCAGCATCGCGTCCGTATACTCGGCGCGCTGCATAGGAGTGAGCACGTACCCGGGCGCCACCGCGTTCACCCGCACCTTGGGCGCCAGTTCCAGCGCCATGGATTTGGTCAGCTCGATCACTCCCGCCTTGGTGGCGTTGTAATCGGCGTAGTAGGGGTATCCCATCATGCCATTGGTGGAGGCAGTCTGCAGGATCACCCCGCTTCCCTTCTCCATCATGTGCCGGGCCGCGGTCTGGGCCACAAAGAAGACGCCGGTCAAGTTCACCGCCAAAACCTTGTCCCATTCTTGGGGAGTGATCTCGAGGAAGTTGTGGCGGATGCTGATGCCGGCATTGTTGATCACCACGTCCACGGCACCCATCACCTGAATAGCTTGCGCGAAAGCGGTCTTGACCTCATCCAGCCTGGCAACATCGGCATTGACCACCCCCGAAAGCGCCGGCAGTTCGCGCTGGATGCGCTCTCCGGCTTTCGTATCGCGATCGAGCACCACCACGCGCGCCCCCTCCTCCAGGAAGCGGGCGGCGGTGGCGGCTCCAATCCCGCTAGCTCCCCCGGTGATCAGGACACGCTTATCCTTCAGTCCACGCATGAATTGTTCCTGTTAAGTTGCGAGATGCTGAGCCGTTCATGATACAGGGAGGCCTCTATTGGCACCAAGACGCCCGGGAAGCGACATCGCCGCTGGGCATTTGAGCCGCTGTGATATGGTTTTGCGTTCTCGACCGCACGCTGAAACTTCAAAAGCCGCGAGCGATGAGCCCGCCCTGAGCGAAGTCGAAGGGCGCCCGCGCCACAAAAATTTCTATGTTCAGGGAGCGGACAAAAGTGTTTACCACATTCCAGCGCGGTCCCATGCCGCCGCTTCTCATCGCACTTGCTTTTCTTCTTTTTCCTCTAACCGCCCGGGCACAAAAATCCCCGGACTATAGCGACGTATTCCGCAAGCTCGACGTCATGATTCCCATGCGCGACGGCGCTCGCCTGCACACTGAGATCTACATCCCTAAAAACTTGCACGGCGCGCTGCCCTTCATCCTGGAGCGCACTCCTTACGGCCTATCCGACGACAAGAAAGGCTTTAGCCGGGCGCTGGCCAGCTATGACGATCTCATTCGCGAAGGCTATATCTTCGTTCTGCAGGACATTCGCGGGCGCTACAAATCCGAAGGCCGGTTTGTGATGAACCGCCCGCCGCGCGATCCCGGCGATCCCAAGGCCATTGACGAGGGCACCGACACCTACGACACCATCTCCTGGCTGCTCAAGAACGTGCCCCACAACAATGGGCGCGTCGGCATGTTGGGCATCTCCTACGGCGGGTGGCTGACCACCATGGCCATGCTCGAGCCGCATCCGGCGCTCAAGGCGGTTTCCGAGCAGGCCTCGCCGGAAGATCAGTTCCTGGGCGACGACTTCCACCACAACGGCGCCTTCCGCCTCAGCTACGGCTTCGAATACGCCGCGCTGATGGAAACCACGCACGAGAATTTCTCCTTCAAGTTCGACAGGTACGACACCTACGAATGGTATCTTCGCCTGGGCGCGCTCTCCAACGCCGACGCCCGCTACTTCCACGGGAAACTGCCCACCTGGGATGACTTCGTTGCGCACCCCAATTACGACGATTTTTGGAAGAAGCTTGCCTTCTGGCCGTATCTGAAAAATCCTACCGTGCCCGACCTGAACGTGGCCGGCTGGTGGGACCAGGAGGATTTCTACGGGCCGGTAAAAATTTATGAATTGCTTGAGAGAAACGATTCCAAGCACCTGAATTACCTGGTAGTAGGCCCATGGAACCATGGTGGCTGGGCGCGGGGACCAGGTAGCAAACTGGGTCCGATCGATTTCGGCAGCAATACCGGCCAATATTTTCGCGCCAACATCCAGGCGCCATGGTTTGCGTATTGGCTGAAAGATAAGGGACAACTGCCGCTGCACGAGGCTCTTACTTTCGAAACCGGCAGCGACCAGTGGAAGCAGTACGACTCCTGGCCGCCGCGCCAGGCAAGTCCGCGAAACCTGTATCTCCGCGAATCTGGCAAGCTGTCATTCGAGGCGCCCTGGGCAAATTACGACCTGCCCTTCGACAGCTACCTTTCCGATCCCGCCCACCCGGTTCCCTACCGCCACCGGCCCGTTTCACCCACCTATCCCGGCCCGGGCTGGCCCACGTGGCTGCTCGAAGACCAGCGCTTTGCACAATCGCGGCCCGATGTGGCCACATGGCAAACGGATACGCTCACGCAGGATGTGACCGTGGCGGGCGACATCGTGGCCGACCTGTTCGCCTCCACCTCCGGCACCGACAGCGACTGGGTGGTTAAGCTGATTGATGTTTACCCGGAAAACTACCTGCCCGATCCCAAGCTGGGCGGCTATCAGCTAATAATTGCCGACGAAGTCTTTCGCGGCCGTTTCCGCAACAGCTTCGAAAGGCCGGAGCCCATCGTCCCCAACCAGGTCACCGAATACAAAATTGACCTGCACAGCAACGATCATACTTTTCAGAAGGGACACCGGATCATGGTGCAGGTGCAGAGCACCTGGTTTCCCATCATTGACCGCAACCCGCAGAAATTCGTACCCAACATCTTCCAGGCAACAGATACCGACTACCAGGAGGCCACGCAGCACATTTATCGCTCGCCGCAGTATCCATCGAAAATCGTGCTGCCGGTGATGGGGGCTGGAGCGAGCGGGAAGCAGTAGCCCTTCGCTCTTCGCTCTTCGCTCTTGGCTTTTGGCTTTTAGGCGCTTTGGCCGTCCACCATGGACCGTCGACTCAGTTCCAGTGAGAACGGAGGGCCAATTTGTCCCGAGCGAAAGCCGACGGCCGACCACGTGTAATACAATTCCTAAATTTGCTGCCGGCGAACCGTCCTGACCAGCAGCGCGACCATGAACGCCATTGCCGAACCAGCCGCGGCCGTATCCTCCCCCAGTTCCTACCTGGCTAAGGTGCGCGCTGGCCTGCCGGTCTCGCGCGAGATGGCGCTCGCGCTTCTGCGGGTTAATGATCAGCTGCTCCCCGAGCTATTGCGCACCGCCTTGGAACTCAAGAACCGCTTTAAGCCGCAAGCTGTAACTTATTCACGCAAAGTCTTTATTCCTCTAACCACTCTCTGCCGTGATTATTGCGGTTACTGCACCTTTCGCCGCGACCCCGGCCAGTCCGGCGCGCACACCATGTCCCCCGATGAAGTGCTGGCGGTGGCCAGAGCGGGCGAAAAACTGGGCTGCACCGAAGCGTTATTCAGCCTGGGAGACAAACCCGAACTGCTCTTCCCAGAAATGCGCCAGCGGCTGCGCGGGTTAGGCTACGCCTCCACTCTGCAATATCTGGAGGCCATGTGTGAAGTGGTGCTGCGCGAAACGCGTCTGCTGCCCCACGCCAACCCTGGGCTGATGAGCGCGCAATGGCTGAAGCGCCTGGGGGCTTACTCGCCCAGCCTGGGGTTGATGCTGGAAAGCACCAGCGCAGCCCTGCTGGCCGCCGGGGGGGCGCACGACAATGCGCCCGATAAAGTCCCCAGCCGGCGTATGCAGGTGCTGGAGGATGCAGGCAAGCTTGGTATTCCTTTCACGACCGGCCTGCTGATCGGCATTGGCGAAACCCTGGAAGACCGTGTTGACACCCTGCTGGCCATCCGCGAACTCCACAACCGCTACGGCCACATCCAGGAAGCAATCATTCAGAATTTCCGCGTAAAACCTGGCATTCCCATGTGCAACTGGCCCGAACCCAGCCACGGCGATATGCTGCGCACGGTGGCGGTGGCGCGCCTGCTGCTGGGCAATATGAATATCCAGGCGCCGCCCAACCTCACCGCTCCCGGTTACGATTCCCTGCTTGACGCCGGCATCAACGACTGGGGCGGCGTTTCGCCGCTCACCCCGGACTTCATCAATCCGGAAGCGCCCTGGCCTCATCTGCAGGATTTAACGGAGCGCACCCAGGCCAAAGGATATGAACTGCGTCAGCGCCTGCCGGTGTATCCCGAATTCATTCCCGCGGCCATGGCCGGCGGCTCTTCCCTGTTACGGGAGAAGCTCGCGGCCATAGTTGACGACGATGGCTATGCACGGAGGGCTGCATGATGGTCGTTCTTACCGGCGGCACCGGCGGCGCCAAATTCGTGGACGCGCTCAAGCAACTCCTGCCCGCCCGCAAGCTCGCGCTGATCGTTAATACCGGAGACGACCTGGAGTGGTGGGGACTGCACGTTTCCCCGGATCTCGATTCCATCATGTACGTGCTGGCCGGCATGCTCAGCAAGGACCGCGGCTGGGGCGTAGACGGCGACACCTTCGAGTGCGTGGAGGCCGTGCGACGCATGGGGGCGCCCGCTTGGTTTCGGGTGGGCGACCGCGACTTGGCCACGCATCTGACGCGCTCGCAACTGCTCGCCTCAGGTCGCACGCTGTCCGAGGCCACCGCCGAGATTGCCGCTGCACTGGAGGTGCAGTCGCGCATCCTGCCCATGAGCGACGCACGCGTGGAAACTCGGGTCACAACTCCGGAGGGCGAGCTCAGCTTTCAAGAATACTTTGTGCGCGAGCGCTACCGGCCGGAAGTGCGCGGCGTGCGCTTTGTAGGCGCGGAACAGGCCAGCCCCGCTCCCGGCGTGCTGGAAGCGATCCAAAGCGCGGAGGCGGTGGTGCTCGCGCCGAGCAATCCCATCACCAGCATCGGGCCTATCCTGGCTGTGCCCGGGATTCGCGAGGCGTTGAAAAAAACGGCCGCGCCAGTTGCCGCGGTCAGCCCCATCGTCGGCGGCGCGGCGGTGTCCGGCCCGGCGGGCGCGCTCATGGCTTCTCAGGGGCTGCCTGTCTCGGTTGCCGGTGTGGCCCAGGCTTATTCCGATTTTCTTGACCTGCTGATTGTGGACGAGCGCGATGCCAAAGCGGCTGAGCAGTTGCGCCTTTCCGGCCTGCAGGTGCATTGTGCCCAAACCATTATGAAGACGACTGACGACAAGGCCGCGCTGGCCGCCACCGTGCTCCAACTCGTAACCCGCTCCGCGGCGCGCGCCGGGTAGGCTCATGATTCTTGTTCCCGTAAAAAATCTCGAAAATGCCAAAGAGCGGCTGTCGTCCGTGCTCGGCCGCGCGGAGCGGCGTGCTCTGGCCGAAGCCATGCTGCAGGATGTGCTCGCCACCCTGGCCGACGTGGATCACCACGCGCTTGTGGGAGTGGTGAGCAGCGATACCCTGGCCGTCGGCCTGGCTGAGCGTTATGGATTCGCCGTCATCCCTGACCCGGCCAACCTTGGCGAGAGCGATGCCATTGCTCATGCCACGCAGCACTGCATTGCGCGCGGGGAAGACAGCACCCTGGTGATTCCCGGCGACATTCCCCTGGTGCAGGCGGAGGATATCGAGCGGGTGCTGGCCGCGGCTCCGGCGCAAGGTTCGGTGCTGGTGCCGGGCTGGGATGGGCGCGGCAGCAACGCGGTGTTGCGGCGCCCCGCTGACCTGTTCCCTCTGCGTTTCGGCAACGATAGTTTTCAACCCCACCTCCGGGCGGCGCAGGCCACCGGCATGCCCTGTGTTGTGCTGCGCCTGCCGCGTGTCGGCCTGGATGTGGACAGTCCCGCCGACCTGGCCCAGTTGCTGGCGGCCGAGGGCAATAGCCGGGCGCAACAACTTTTGCGCAGCTGGAATCTTGAGCCGCAGGCGCTTGCCGCGCATGACTGAAGCCAGCACGGAAATCCGCGTTCTCCCCATTCCCGGCATCGGCGAAGTCCGCGCCGGCGATGACGTTGCCGCACTGCTGCTTGAGGCGCTGCCACGCGCCGGCATGCAGTTGGGTGAAGGCGACGTTCTGGTCATCAAGCACAAGGTTATTTCCAAAGCCGAGGGGCGAATCGTTCCTCTGAACAGCGTGCAACCTTCCGCGCAGGCGAAGGAGTGGGCGGCGCGCTATAAGCTGGATGCCCGTGTGGTCGAATTGGCGCTGCGCGAGAGCAGCCGCGTGGTGCGCCAGCAAAACGGCATCCTTATCACCCAGACCCGGCACGGCCTGGTTTGTGCCAACAGCGGCGTGGACCTTTCCAACGTGGACGGCGGTCACAGCGCAGTCCTTCTGCCCGAGGACCCCGACCACTCCGCCGCCGAGTTGCGCCGCCGCCTGCGACAAGGGCTGCAAGTCTCGCCGGCCGTGATCATCAGCGACAGCTTCGGGCGCCCCTGGCGGGAAGGCTTATGCGAGGTGGCTATCGGCGTCGCCGGCCTGCTTCCGCTGCTCGATTACCGAGGCGGGCACGATAGCTATGGATATAAGCTGCACGCCAGCGTGGAGGCCGTGGCCGACGAGCTGGCTTGCGCCGCCGGCCTGGTCTGCGGCAAGCTGACTGATACGCCCGCGTGTATCATTCGAGGGTTCAGTTTTTCGCCGGGAGAGGGACGGGCAACTCAGCTGGTCCGCCCGGCCTCACGCGACTTATTCCGCTAGGGGGAGCTAGATGTCGCGAAGTCTGACCACCTTAGAGTTGGAGCATTTCCGCCAACAGGAGTGGGCGGAGGTTTCGCCACGGCTGTCGTCTGCCGTTCACCAAGCCTTGGAACGCGTGCTCCAGGCGCGCGATGGCGGGGTGCTCAGCCGCGAACAGTGCCTGCTGCTGGCCCACGCCGAAGGCGATGACCTGCTGGGGCTCCTGCTGGCCGCCGATGACCTGCGCCGCGCGCTGGTGGGTGACGTGGTCACCTACGTGGTGAACCGCAACATCAACTTCACCAACGTCTGCTTCGTGGGCTGCAAATTCTGCGCCTTCAGTCGCGGCCCGCGCGAGGCCGACGCTTACTTCTTGAGCCTGGAGCAGGTGGCCGCCAAAGCCGCGGAAGCCTGGACGCTGGGCGCCACCGAGGTCTGCATTCAGGGTGGGCTGCCGCACGGCCTGCCACCGTTCTATTATCGCGACATCCTGCTGGCGGTGAAGCGCGCCGTTCCCGGCATGCACATCCATGCCTTTTCTCCCATGGAGATTGTTCACGGGGTGGAGCTCACCGGCATTCCCCTGCCCGGCTATCTGGCGATGCTCCGCGATTCCGGCTTGGACACGCTGCCCGGCACGGCGGCGGAAATCCTGGATGACGACGTGCGCTTTGTGCTCTCCCGCAACAAGCTTTCCACCCGGCAATGGCGAGAGGTGATTACCACCGCTCATGGCTGCGGCATTCGCACCACCTCCACTCTCATGTATGGCCATGTGGAGGCCCCAGAACACTGGGTCAACCAACTGCTTATGTTCCGCGAAATTCAGGGCGAGACCGGCGGCTTCACCGAGTTTGTGCCCCTCGGGTTTGTGCACTACAACACCCTGCTTTACCAGCAAGGCATTGCCCGGCCGGGACCCACTCTGGCCGAGCACCTGAAGATTCACGCCCTGGCGCGCATTCTGCTGGCCGGCTCGATTCAGAACGTACAGGTCTCCTGGGTGAAGCTGAACCGCGGCCTGTCGCAGCTCTGCCTGCAGGCCGGGGCCAACGATTACGGCGGCACTTTGATGGAGGAGAATATTTCCCGTGAAGCCGGCGCTACCGCCGGACAGTACACCAGCCCGCGCGAGTTCCAGGACCTGATTCGCCAGATAGCAAGAGTTCCCGCGGAGCGCAACACCACCTATACGAAGATCATGCCGCAAGCAGCCTCAGCCACGGAGCCGGCGCAGGTCGTCTCCGCATGAGCCGCAAAATCGCGGTGCTGGGGGGCACGGGGCCGGCGGGAATGGGGCTGGCGCTGCGCTGGGCCCGCGCCGGCGAAGCCGTCATCATCGGCTCGCGCGACGGAACGCGCGCTCAGAAGTCGGCTGCCGAAATCGCCGCCCGCGCCGGAGCCGGCGCCAAAATCGAAGGCATGGAGAACGCCGCCGCCTGCGAGGCCACCGACCTGCTGGTGCTCACCGTTCCCTTTGAAGGCCACGCGCTGCTGCTCAAAAGCCTGGCCCGGTACATGCGACCGGGTTCAGTCCTGATTGACGCCACTGTAGCCCTGGCGGCCGCGGTGGGCGGTCGTCCCACGCGTACCTTGGGAGTGTGGCAGGGTTCGTGCGCGGAGCAGGCCGCCGAACTGGTGCCCGACGGAGTCACAGTGGCCGCCGCTTTTCACAATATCTCTGCCGACGCTTCCAACGGCGACGCGCCCATTGATTCCGACGTAATCGTGTGCAGTGACGATAAGCGCACCCGCGAGCTGGCTGCCGGGCTGGCGGAAAAAATTCCCGGAGTTCGCGCTGTGGATGGCGGGAAGCTGGAAAATTCGCGCATCCTGGAGCAGATTACCGCTCTGCTTATCGGCATTAATATCCGCTACAAGGCGCACGCTACGGGAATCCGCATAACCGGCCTGCCGGCAAGGACCACTGGTCAGTAGTCCGTTGTCAGCTACCGGCTTAGTCTGGGCTTCGCAGCGGCACGTCGCCGGCCGTCACCATGTTGGCTGGCTGGGGAATGGGAATCGGATAAATGTGCAGGGCGCGCGCGGCGGCCACGTCCACCATCAGCACCTGGTTGGGCGGGGTTTTCTTCAGCCAGTGCTCGGCCCTCTCTAACCCCTGCTGAAACGTCCCCCGGGGCAAAACTGTTAAATCCAGGTACAACCAGTCCGGCGACTCCGGCCCCAACCGCACGCCGGCGAAGGCGTGGCCGGGCACGAGCACAATCGAGGGATCCATCCCCAGGTTCTCTACCGCCGAGGCGAAAGCCACCGAGACGTCAATGCAGTTGGCGGTGTCCAGAGTCAGGGTCTCCTCCGGCAAACGTATGCGCTGCGCGTCGCCGGTGAAATCTCCAAAGGTATAAATGCTGGTAACGTAGCTGACTCCCGAATGCTTGAGCGCCTGAAAAATGGCTTTGAGCTGGGCGCGCACCTGGGGTTGAACTTCATTTTTCCGGTTCCCGCCGTATCCCGGCAACCGGCCGTTACGAATGTAGCGCCGTGCGTCCGCCACCAGGCGCAACACCGCCGGATCGTGGGGCGTTACCCAGCGAGCGATGAACTGCGCATTGCTGAAGCTCTTTCCCCAGTAGAGGTCATTAGCGGAGTGCAGGAACACCGTGCGCTGCTGGAAATAGTGGTCCGGGTCCACCGGGCTGCTGACCCGCACCTCCAGCGTTCCCCGCCGGAATTCCTGGTTGGCGAAGGCGCGCGGCAGAAGTTCCGGGCTGATCCGCAGATCCTGGGTGCTGTGCGGCCCTACAATCAGACTGTGTTGCGCGCGCGTGCTCCATCCCGGTATTTGCGCGGAGACGGTCTGCGCCACCGGGCGATCGCCGGCATTGCTGATGGTGAGGATGGCCACCGGCCAATAGTCCGCCGGACGCCCTGCGGTCAGCGCGGGAAAGATTTCGCCGCGTCCCGGCAGTTCCAGCTTGTAATTCACCTGCAGAGGCGAAACTGCGCCTGCCACCGGGCGCAGCGTTTGCAGAAGCGGAGGAGGCGGTGGACTGCCTTCCCGGCTTACATAGCTATAGACATACAGCCAACTGCCCGCCAGGGCCGCTGCCAGCAGAAACGTGGTGAGAGCGAACAAGCCCGCCAGCAGGCGCGCTGTTCGCATAGAAACAGAGCGGAACAGCATTACTTCCATGATACAACGGGCTTCCTCGGCCTGTGTTCCTCACCATGTGAATAGCAGCCTGCGCTTGCGCCAACGCCTCTCCGGCTGCGAGAATCGCCGCACGCGG
The DNA here is from genome assembly GCA_035496875.1 of Terriglobales bacterium. GTDB lineage: Bacteria > Acidobacteriota > Terriglobia > Terriglobales > Acidobacteriaceae > JAICWP01. The sequence continues at coordinate 26,311 of DATJEH010000032.1, forward strand.
GCAGCAGCCCGCTTTGTAATTTATGCCGGCGGATGCACACCCCGATGTGGCCGTGGAGTTCCGCGATGTATCCTACCGCCTCGACCACGGCGGCACTCTTCTTCAGGGCCTTAACCTGGGGGTGCGGCGCGGCGAATTGCTGGTGCTGCTGGGGCGCAGCGGCTCGGGCAAGACCACAACCTTAAAGCTAGTCAACCGCCTGCTTGACCCCACTTCCGGCCAGGTTCTGGTGGAGGGCCGCGCTTCCACAAAGTGGGACGCCATTCAACTGCGGCGCCATATCGGCTACGCCATTCAGGAGGTCGGGTTGTTCCCTCACTTCACGGTGGAGCGCAACATCGGCCTGGTGCCCTCGCTGGAAGGGTGGCCGCGAGAGCGCATTCAGCAGCGGGTGCGTGAACTTCTGCAGTTGGTGGGCCTGGAGCCACAGGTTGCCGCGCGCCATCCACGCCAGCTTTCGGGAGGCCAGCGGCAGCGCGTGGGCGTGGCTCGAGCGCTGGCGGCGGACCCGCCTATTCTGCTCATGGACGAACCCTTCGGCGCGCTGGACGCTCTTACCCGCGCCGAATTGCAGCGTGAGTTTCTCAGCCTGCAGCAGCGCTTGCGCAAGACCACTATCTTCGTCACCCACGACCTGCGCGAAGCCTTGCTGCTGGGCTCCCGCATTGCCCTGCTCGAAGCCGGGCGCCTGCTGGCAACCTACACCCCCGAAGAATTTCTGCGCGCCAAAGAGCCGCTGGCGGCGGCTTACCTGGCCGCGTTTCTGGCTGACAACAAGCCGCAAGGAGGAGCATGAGCCTCTGGCAATTTCTCGCGCAAAACCGCGCCGAAGTGTGGCAGCTCACGCTGGAGCATCTGTGGATGGTGGGCATTTCCATGGCGATTGCGGTGGCCATCGGCGTGCCCGTGGGCATCTGGCTCACCCGACGCCAGGTGCTGGAGAAGCCCGTGCTGGGCGTGGCCAATGTCATTCAGACTATTCCCAGCCTGGCCCTCTTCGGATTCCTTCTGCCCGCGCCCTGGATTGGCGCCCGCGCCGAGCGCATTGCCATTCTGGCGCTGGTTCTTTACGCGCTGCTGCCGGTAATTAGGAACACTTACGTCGGCATCATGGGAGTTGACCGCTCCGTGGTGGAGGCCGGCCGCGGCATGGGAATGACCAGCCGTCAACTGCTGTTGCAGGTGGAATTGCCGCTGGCGCTAAGCGTAATCATCGCCGGAGTGCGCGTGGCCACCGTCATTTCGGTGGGCCTGGCCACCATCGCCGCCGCCATCGGAGCCGGCGGCCTGGGCGAGTTCATCTTCCGCGGCCTGGCTATGGTGAATAACGTGGTGATTCTGGCCGGCGCCATTCCCGCAGCCATTCTCGCGCTGCTCGCCGATTTCGGCTTGGGGCTGCTGGAAAAACGCCTGCGTCCCGCATGAACCGCGTTTTCACTTCCGTGCTTGCGCTCGCCCTCATCTTGATGGGCTGCGGTCCTTCGCGCCAGAACGTGGTGGTGGTCGGCTCCAAAAATTTTCCTGAGCAGCTCATTTTGGGGGAACTGATCGCGCAGCAGATTGAAGCCAAGGCTCACCTCAAAGTCGAGCGCCGCTTCTACCTGGCCGGCACCTATATCTGCCAGCAGGCCATGCTGGCGGGAAGGATTGACGTGTACCCGGAGTACACGGGCACGGCGCTCACCGCCATCCTCAAGGAACCGCCGCTAAAAGATCCTGATACGGTGTTTCAGAAAGTGAAAGACCAGTACGAGCAGAGGTTTCACTTCGCGGTTCTGCCCTCTTTCGGCTTCAACGACACTTTTGCCATCGAAATTCGGGGCGCGGACGCCCGCCGCCTGCGCCTGACCACTATCTCCCAGGCCGCGCCGTACACGCCGCAGTGGCGTGCCGGCTTCGGCTACGAATTCATGGAGCGCCCCGACGGCTACAAGGGTCTGGTGGCGGCTTACGGGCTCAGATTCGCCAAGCCGCCCGTGATCATGGACCTGGGCCTGCTCGGCCGCGCTCTGGCCGACAAACAAGTTGACCTGGCAGCAGGAAACTCCACCGACGGCCTCATTCCGGTGCTCGACCTGGCTATCCTCGGAGACGACAAGCACTACTTCCCCCCATACTACGCCGTATCCATCGTGCGCGAGGAAGCTTTGGCCCGCCATCCCCAACTGCGCGCCGCCCTGGCCGAACTGGCGGGAAAAGTTTCTGATGAGGACATGCGCGCCCTGAACTACGCCGTGGATGGCCAGCATCGCTCGGTCACGGATGTGGTTCGCGAGTTCCGGCAGAAAAAAGACCTGGACTAGGAGAGATAGGTTGGACCAGCAAGCGGGCACTGGCTAATGGGTACCGCGAAGTGGACTCCCTTCGTCCTTTCTCATGTCCGGGCGTTTGGCTGAGTGCTGATTGCTGAGTGCTGACGGCTGCTCTTCCCCTGTGCTCTACCTCACCTCTCTTTGTGACCTGCATCACACCACTCCGGAACAGGCAAATCCATAATGGCTTTTGAGTTTGAGCCGCCCGGCGCGGCGAGTGGGGAATCATGGCCAAAGGTGCGGTCAAAATCGTGGTCGAGCGCTGCAAGGCATGCGGCTTCTGCGTGGAATTTTGTCCCACCAAAGTGCTGGCGCTCTCTTCCGCCTTCAACTCCAAGGGCTACCACCCGCCGCACGTGGTGGCGGCGGAAAAGTGCAGCGGCTGCGACCTGTGCGGCATGTACTGTCCCGATTTCGCAATTTTCGGTTACCGCCTGCC